>NZ_CP038469.1:605063-907594 GCF_004684345.1 Citrobacter tructae | reverse complement strand
CGCGATAGAAAGCAATCAGTGCCGCCAGCGCAAAAGTCAGACGCGCTGGCAATTGACCGCTGACCTGCTGTCCCGCCAGTAATTGCGGCAAAATGCGCGTACGGAATTTGGTCATTCCATTCAGCGCAATCGATAATAGCTGATGCTTGATGTACGGGTTGCAGAATCGACCGGTCACCGCGCTGGCAAAAGACGCCAGCTCATCGCGCGGTAAATCCAGCACCGGAATGATCTCTTCGTAAATGGCTTTTTCAACAAAAGCGCAAATCTCTGCGTCATTCATCGCCTCACCCACCGTATCCAGCCCAGCCTGCCAGGCTACCGGCACCAGCGCGGTGTGTGCGCCGTTGAGGATGGCAACTTTACGCTCTTTGTACGGCTTAATGTCATCAACAATCAGCACGTTCAGCGGATATTTGTCCAAACGCAACTCTGTCGCTAATGACTTCGGCCCCTGGATCACAAACAGGTAGAAGTGCTCCGCGGTATCGAGGAAGGCATCGTGATAACCCAGTTCAGCTTCAATCGCGGCCACTTCGTCTCGCGGGTAGCCGGTCACAATACGGTCCACCAGCGTGGAGCAAAATGCGTTCGCCTTATCCAGCCATTGTACAAACGCATCCGGCAGCGCCCACTCCTGCGCATAACGCAGGACCAGTTCACGCAGCGCATCGCCGTTGTAATCAATCAGTTCGCAAGGAATGATTATCCAGCCTTTATCCAGAGCGCCATCAAAATGACTGTAACGCTCGAACAACAGGCGGGTCAGCTTAGCGGGATAGCTCACCGCAGGCGCATCGTCGAACTTGTCGCCCGCATGATAGCTAATCCCTGCTTCCGTCGTATTGGAGAAAACAAATCGCATGTCAGGGTTGTGTGCCAGCTTCAGGAACGCATCGTATTCGCTATAGACGCTGATTTCGCGGTTAACCGAGCGAATTAAACGCGCATCGCTAACGGCTTCGCCCTTTTCATTCAGACCACGAATGATGGTGGTATAGAGACCATCCTGCGTGTTCAGTGATGGTGGAAATGTACTTTCGATAGGACGAACAATGACCACACCAGAATTCAAGTCGGTATGTTCATTTAGCAGATCAACTTGCCAGTCAACAAAGGCGCGCAGGAAGTTTCCTTCACCAAACTGAATAATACGTTCAGGATAGTGAGCACCGGGGAAATCGCGACGATTTAGTGTTTGCACAATGGGTTCCCTTTTTGATTAGTCATACAACCTGATTGAATTGGTCCAATAGGTTAGCAAACTTTAATACCTTGAAACCCTGTTTTGATCAATCCCTGGTAACAAATTACAGCGATTTGTAGAAAAGTGTGGTGCCCGTCAGCGTTCCATCAGGCATCAGAGCGTAGTCGGGGATCACGCCTACTTTTTGCCATCCACAATTGTGGTAGAACAACTCCGCGCCGCTACCGGTGGCCGTATCAAGCACCAGCAAAGTTTTACGCTGCTGACGCGCACATGTTTCCAGCGCGTTCATCAGTGCCCTGGCTACGCCCGTTCGTCGTGCAGACGGATGCACCAGTAGTTTGGCGACGTCAGCACGATGCGGCTGGTTTTCAGGTTGATCGACAATAAGCTGAACGGTCCCCACGAGCGTACCCTGCGCATTTTCAGCAGCCAGCACAATTTTCTCGCCACGGGCAGCGCTTTGCGCAACACCCATCCAGAACGGCAATGACTTATCACGATTGAAGGGATGAATAAAACTCACGGATGCGCCGTCATTCACGCACCGTTCAAGGACATCGCAAAGCTCGTTGATTCTCGACAGAATCTGTTCCGCACTCAGCACTACGCAGGGTTTACCGGTCGCCATGTTTTTCTCCTTAGATTGACCCCCTGATAGTGCGTTTCCCCTTTGCACAACACAAGGCGTCTTATCATAGGATTATGTTATCTATGGCTGGTTCATCTGTATCACTAACCAGTGATAAATCACCGTGACAACGTAACTTTTCTGTTCTTCGCTTAACGGTTGCCCCTGAGGAATATCATGCCATTTCGCCAGACAGCCGCGACAGCAGGTCGCCGTGGCGTGTTGGGCGATAAACACCGGATGGCCGCGCATCGGCGTCTGCTTTCCATCATGGGCTGGAAACGCCGGGGCCAGACGTTTCGCAACAAAATCCGCGGCATGCTGTTCAATAACCGGCGCACCTTTATCCATGCAATACTGTCTTTCTTTGTCTCCGAGGCGAAACCGCGAACGAAAGGTCGATTTAGCCAGTCGGGAAAAAAGAGGATCGAGCGAGTTCATCAGTATACTGAGCGCCCCAGTTGTTGGGTTAACTGTTCCAGTACCGCAATCCCCGCCAGCGAATTTCCCGCCGGATCCAGTTCCGGGCTCCAGACCGCAATCGCCATCTCATGCGGCACAATCGCCACAATACCGCCACCGACCCCTGATTTCGCTGGTAGCCCTACTCGCCACGCAAATTCACCGGCGTTCTGATACATACCACTGGTCGCCATCAGCGCATTGATCTGCCGAGCCTGCAAAGGTGTGACCACTGGCTCATTAAGATGAAAGGCATGCCCCTGATTCGCCAGAAACACAAAGGTGCGCGCCAGTTCCACACAGCTCATCTTCAGCGCACAGTAGTGAAAATAATTTTGCAAAACGGTGGCAACATCATGTTGAAAATTGCCAAAGGATTTCATCAGCCAGGCAATGGCCGCATTACGTGCCGAATGCTCAAACTCAGAGCGGGCAACCGTTGCGTCATAGGCGATATCCGCAACGCCGCTTAGCGTCCGAACGACTTCAAGCATGCGTTGACGTGGCGCGCTCAGACGGCCCTGCAGCATATCGCAAACCACCAGCGCGCCAGCATTAATAAACGGGTTGCGCGGTATTCCCTGCTCCATTTCCAGCTGCACCAGAGAGTTAAACGGATGTCCTGACGGATCTTTGCCCACTCGCTGCCAGATCTCATCTTCCTGATAATGACGCATCGCCACCACCAGACTGAGTACTTTCGAGATCGACTGAATAGAAAAACGCTCTTGCGCATCGCCCGCCTGATAGTGCTGACCATCAACGGTGCAAATGGCAATGCCCAGTTTGGAACCGTCAACGGAGGCTAATGCAGGGATGTAGTCAGCAACTTTCCCCTGACCAATCAGCGGGCGAACCTGCTGCACGATGGTTTCTAAGATTAAATTGTCCATGGCCCTGGCCACAACATGCTCCTTGCTCGCAGGTCTGAAAGGCCTGCGAGTATAACAGAGCTGAATACCCCGCGTCAGACCGGAAGGCGGAATCTGGCAATCGGGGTATAAATTGGACCGGAGTCCCCTATTGGGACCCCTGAAGATTAAATACGATTTTTCCAGACGGTTTGCACATTACAAAACTCATGCAGGCCAAAGTGTGAAAGCTCACGACCAAAGCCGCTTTTCTTCACCCCGCCAAAGGCGACGCGAGCATCGCTGGCACTGTAGCCATTGATAAACACCCCGCCACATTCCAGGCGAGCAGCCATATTCTGCGCCAGCGCCTCATCGGCGGTGAAAATCGTTGCCGACAAACCAAACTCGCTATCATTCGCCAGCGCCAACGCATGCTCGGCGTTCTTCGCGACGGTAATTGCCGCAACCGGGCCGAACAGCTCTTGACGAAAAGCGGTCATCTCAGGCGTCACATCGCCGAGAACCGTTACGGCATAGTAGTTGCCCTTTCCGGCAATTTTTTCACCGCCAAGTAACAACGTCGCCCCTTGCGTTAACGAGGCTTCAACCTGCTGATGCAGTTCATCACGCAGATCAAAACGCGCCATCGGGCCCAGATCATTTTCTTCATTCAGCGGATCGCCCATTTTGAGCGCGCTGGCGGCATTCACAAAACGCTGAGTAAATTCAGCCGCAATCCCTTCTTCAACAATAAAGCGTTTCGCTGCCGCGCAAACCTGCCCGGTATTTTGATAACGCCCGGCAACGGCCGCCTTCACCGCCAGATCGAGGTCAGCGTCATTAAGCACAATAAACGGATCGGAACCACCCAGTTCAAGCACGCATTTCTTCAACGCCGCCCCAGCCTGGGCACCAATTGCGGCTCCGGCTCGTACGCTCCCGGTGACCGTTACCGCCGCGATACGCGGGTCATTGATCATCTGGCTGACCCCGGCGTTATCGGCATTCACCCAACCATAAACACCTGCGTTAACGCCTGCATCAGCAAAAACCTGCGCGATAATCGCAGCACATCCGGTTACGTTAGGTGCATGCTTTAACAGGTAACCATTTCCGGCCAACAGAATCGGAATGGCACCGCGCAGTACCTGCCACAGCGGGAAGTTCCACGGCATGATCGCCAGAATGGTGCCCAGAGGACGATATGCAATCACCGCCTGATTATTCTCCACCAGCGTTGGCTCAGGATTGAGCATCAAAGGTCCATGTTCAGCATACCAGTCGCACAGAGCGGCGGACTTCGCCACTTCAGCACGGGCTTGTTTAACCGGTTTACCCATTTCCCGCGAGATACACTGCGCCATCTCTTCCGCACGCTGGCGCAGCGCGTGGCCAACCTTGCGCAGCATCTCTGCCCGATGTTCTACAGTGGTGTGTTTCCATTGGTTAAATCCACTTGCCGCAAGATCAAGCGCATGGGCAATCTCATCCACACTGGCCCACGGCATCGCCGTTAACATTTCGCCGTTAGCAGGATTGACGGAAATCGCATGTGTTGCTGATGTGATGGTCATAGCTGTCTCTCTTTTTGCAGGGTATGGTCATATCATGAGCGTATTTACTCTTTCTGAAAAATGAATAATATTAACCATCCCATTCACGAATAGAGAAAAATGATGGATCTGACGCAACTGGAAATGTTTAATGCGGTGGCGGAAACCGGCAGCATTACGCAGGCCGCCGCAAAGGTGCATCGCGTACCGTCCAACCTCACCACGCGTATTCGTCAGCTTGAAGCTGATCTCGGTGTCGACCTGTTTATTCGTGAAAACCAACGCCTGCGACTTTCCCCGTCCGGGCACAATTTTCTGCGCTATAGCCAGCGGATCCTCGCCCTGGTGGAGGAAGCGCGGATGGTCGTCGCGGGCGATGAGCCGCAAGGACTGTTCTCTCTTGGTTCGTTAGAAAGCACCGCTGCCGTGCGCATTCCCGCCACGCTTGCCGAATATAATCAGCGTTATCCAAAAATCCAGTTTGCGCTGGCAACCGGTCCTTCAGGCACCATGCTGGACGGTGTACTAGAGGGGACGCTGAACGCCGCCTTTGTCGACGGACCGATCACCCATCCGGGACTTGAAGGTATGCCGGTCTACCGTGAGGAGATGATGATTGTCACCCCTAACGGGCACGCACCGATACAACGGGCCAGCGACGTCAACGGCTGCAGTATTTATGCCTTCCGTGCAAACTGCTCTTATCGCCGCCATTTTGAAAGCTGGTTTCACGCCGATCGCGCAATGCCTGGCACTATCCACGAAATGGAGTCTTATCACGGTATGCTCGCCTGCGTGATTGCCGGGGCGGGAATAGCGCTGATCCCTCGGTCGATGCTGGAAAGCATGCCGGGACACCATCAGGTTAATGCCTGGCCACTGAGCGAAAACTGGCGCTGGCTAAATACGTGGCTGGTCTGGCGACGCGGGGCGATGACGCGACAACTGGAAGCGTTTATTGAAGTTCTGAACCCTCAACTGTCGCAGCATAAAGATTAACTGTGTCCGGGTGATTAAAACTCGCCCGGCCCTCCCTTCCCGTTAGCTGGCGGGAAAACGTGACCTGAATCACGAAATGATTGTATTTTCACCAGTAAACGTTTTAAGATCGTGACCTCACCTTTTCGCAGCTAACCCGATTTATTTGATATGACAACAAACACTGTTTCCCGCAAGGTCGCGTGGCTACGGGTCGTTACGCTTGCTGTTGCCGCATTTATTTTCAATACCACTGAGTTTGTCCCCGTCGGTTTGCTCTCCGATATCGCGCAAAGTTTTAATATGCAGACGGCACAGGTCGGGATCATGCTGACGATCTATGCCTGGGTTGTCGCCCTGATGTCGCTGCCCTTTATGCTGCTGACCAGTCAGGTAGAACGACGTAAGCTTCTGATTTGCCTTTTCACGTTGTTTATCGCCAGTCATGTGCTCTCTTTCCTGGCATGGAATTTTACCGTGCTGGTTATTAGCCGCATTGGGATTGCCTTCGCGCACGCGATTTTCTGGTCGATTACCGCATCGTTAGCCATACGACTGGCACCTGCCGGCAAACGCGCACAGGCATTGAGCTTGATTGCCACCGGGACCGCGTTGGCGATGGTGTTAGGTCTGCCTATTGGGCGTATCGTCGGTCAGTATTTTGGCTGGCGCACGACCTTCTTTGCTATCGGCGTCGCCGCGTTAGTCACCCTGCTCTGCCTGATTAAACTGCTGCCAAAACTGCCGAGTGAGCATTCAGGTTCATTAAAAAGCCTGCCGCTGCTGTTTAGCCGTCCGGCACTGACCAGTATTTATTTGCTGACGGTAATTGTAGTCACCGCGCACTACACGGCTTACAGCTATATCGAACCCTTTGTTCAAACCGTCGCCGGACTGAGCGCCAGCTTTGCTACCGTGCTATTACTGGTTCTGGGCGTGGCGGGCATTATCGGCAGCATCATCTTTGGCAAGCTGGGTAATCAGCATGCTTCCGGGTTGATAAGCGCGTCCATTGCGTTACTGACGGTATGCCTGGTATTGCTTTTACCGGCCGCAGACAGCGAAATGCACCTTGCCATACTGAGCATTTTTTGGGGTATTGCCATCATGGTGATAGGCCTGGGGATGCAGGTGAAAGTCCTGGCGCTGGCACCGGATGCCACCGACGTCGCCATGGCGCTGTTCTCTGGTATCTTCAATATTGGTATCGGCGCGGGCGCATTGCTGGGAAATCAGGTGAGTTTACACTGGTCGATGTCCACGATCGGTTACATCGGCGCGGTACCGGCGTTGGCTGCGTTGATATGGTCAGTGATTATCTTTCGTAAATGGCCTGTCGCGCTGGAAGAACAGCCTCAGTGATGGGAATGGCCCGGAATAACAAGCCGGGCCAATTGCTTACGCGTAGGTTTTAATAATTTCCAGCACGCCGTTAATAATAAACTGCACGCCCATACACACCAGTAAAAAGCCCATCAGACGGGAAATGGCTTCAATGCCCCCTTTGCCGACCAGGCGCATAATCCCACCAGAGCTGCGCAGGCAGCCCCATAGAATAATCCCTATCACCGCAAAAATAATCGGCGGCGCGACCATGATCACCCAGTCTGGAAACTCAGAGCCTTGACGCACTGCCGAGGCCGAACTGATGATCATCGCAATGGTACCCGGACCGGCAGTGCTTGGCATCGCCAGCGGTACAAAGGCGATATTGGCCGTCGGTTCGTCTTCCAGCTCTTCGGTCTTACTTCTCGCTTCCGGAGAGTCATGCGCTTTCTGCTGCGGGAATAACATCCGGAAGCCGATAAACGCAACGATTAACCCACCCGCAATACGTAATCCGGGAATCGAAATCCCGAAAGTATTCATGACCACCTGCCCGGCATAGTACGCCACCATCATGATGGCAAACACGTAGACAGATGCCATTAATGACTGACGGTTACGCTCTGCGCTGTTCATATTGCCGGCAAGACCGAGGAACAACGCCACGGTGGTTAACGGGTTCGCCAACGGTAACAGGACTACCAGTCCCAGACCTATGGCCTTAAACAAATCCATCATAATGTCATCTTTCCTGTGCGTTAATCGTCAACGGCAAGTATACGGTGAAACCATCGTGTTAAGCCATTTTCGCGATGTAAGGATTCATTTTGTGCCTTTACGCATAAGCCAGTGTTATCAAAATCTTGAAAAGAAAGTGCAGTGAACGGAAGCCAGGGGTTTTAGCAAAACGTGGCATTCGCCGACTCATTCATTTGACTTATATTTGCCTGAGCAATAATATCAGCCGTGACTAACTACTTGCCAGGGCAACCATTGTGAAAAGCACCAGTGATCTGTTCAACGAAATCATCCCACTGGGACGCTTGATCTATATGGTTAATCAGAAAAAAGATCGTTTGCTAAACGACTATCTGTCACCGCTGGATATCACTGCATCGCAATTTAAGGTGCTCTGCTCCATCCGTTGCGCGGTATGTATCACCCCTGTCGAATTGAAGAAAGTGCTGTCTGTCGATCTTGGCGCGCTAACGCGAATGCTCGACAGACTGGCCTGTAAAGGCTGGGTTGAAAGACTTCCTAATCCACATGACAAGCGTGGCGTGCTGGTGAAACTCACCGAGCATGGCGCGACAATTTGCGAGCAGTGTCATCAATTAGTCGGGCAAGACCTGCACCAGGAACTAACAAAAAACTTAACGGCGGACGAAGTGGCAACACTTGAGCATTTGCTTAAGAAAATCCTGCCGTAAACAGAAAGAGGTATGACGATGTCCAGACGCAATACTGACACAATCACTATTCATAGCATTTTGGACTGGATCGAAAATAACCTTGAATCGCCGCTCTCACTGGAAAAAGTGTCAGAGCGTTCAGGTTACTCCAAATGGCACCTGCAACGGATGTTCAAAAAAGAAACCGGCCATTCATTAGGTCAATACATCCGCAGCCGTAAAATGACTGAAATAGCGCAGAAATTAAAAGAAAGTAACGAGCCGATCCTGTATCTGGCGGAGCGTTACGGCTTTGAGTCTCAGCAAACGCTGACCAGGACCTTCAAAAACTATTTTGATGTGCCGCCACATAAGTACCGTATGACAAATATGCACGGCGAATCGCGGTATTTGCATCCGCTTAATCAATGTAACTGCTAATCGCCTGTAAAAGACGTAACCGAGGAAATCATGAAACTTCTGTCATCTGCAATGCTGGCCCTGCTGCTTGTTGTTTCGGGCCAGAGCATGGCGGAACAAACCGCACAGCCTATAACGCCCAACAATCGCGATGCGATGATGATGCCGCCCGCGCAGGAGCAGTCCCCGTTTGATTTTAATCATATGGGGACAGGCAGCGATAAGTCTGACGAGCTGGGTGTGCCATATTACAACATGCGCAGTTTGTAATTCATTTTGCCCCGCCACTGCGGGGCTTTTTTAACCCCTCATCTGCGCAACCTTGCGCAAACGAAAGCCGAATACGTTGATGTACAACCCCGCCATAATCAACAACGCGCCGATAAGCTGCAATCCGCTTAGTGTTTCATCCAGCAAAACTGCCGCACTTGCCAGCCCAACGACCGGCACTAACAACGACAGCGGAGCCACACGCCAGGTCTCATAGCGTCCAAGTAGCGTTCCCCATATGCCGTAACCCACAATCGTCGCCACAAATGCCAGATACACCAGTGACAGGATGGTAGTCATATCAATGTTAACAAGGCTGTTCACGATTTGATCTGAGCCATCAAGAATTAGCGACGCCAGAAAGAACGGCGCTATCGGGATTAATGCACTCCACACCACCAGCGACATCACTGCAGGGCGGGATTCATGCTGCATAATCTTCTTGTTAAATATATTGCCGCAGGCCCAGCTCAGCGCCGCCGCCAGCGTTAGCATAAAGCCGAGCATCGCCACATGCTGCCCATTCAGACTGGCTTCGATCAGCACTAACACGCCAAACACTGCCAGCGCGATACCAACCAGTTGCTTACCCTGTAAACGTTCACCAAAAGCGAATGCGCCCAGCACAATGGTGAAAAATGCCTGAGCCTGTAATACCAGTGATGCCAGTCCGGCAGGCATGCCAAATTTAATGGCGCTAAACAGAAACGCGAACTGGCCAAAGCTGATAGTCAGACCGTAACCGAGCAGGAGTGATAGAGGGATTTTCGGTCGGGAAACAAAGAAAATAGCCGGAAACGCCACCAGCAAAAAACGTAACCCCGCCAACATCAGCGGCGGCATATTGTGCAGGCCCACTTTGATGACGACAAAATTCAGTCCCCACACCACGACGACCAGTAATGCTAACAATCCGTCTTTACGTGACATTCCCCGCCCCTACAATTATTAAATTTTTGTAAACAAGTTAAAGTAACGGAAATCGTTGTCCGGTAACAGATCATAAATTCAGGTAGGGCTAACAGGGCATTTTCGGACAACTTATTGAGTATACATCACACATTTGTCATGCTATTTCTGTTTGAAATTTAATAAAAACATAACAACAAGCATTGTCGGGCAGGAAAATGAATACCACTCTGAGAAGGTCCACTCTCGCGTTACTCGCATCATCACTGTTATTAACAATTGGACGTGGTGCAACTCTCCCGTTCATGACCATCTATCTCAACCGTCAGTACGGACTGAGCGTCGATCTGATTGGTTACGCCATGACGGTCGCCCTGACTATTGGCGTCATCTTCAGTCTGGGTTTCGGAATTTTGGCCGATAAGTTTGATAAAAAACGCTATATGCTGCTGGCAATTATCGGTTTTGCGTCCGGCTTTATCGCGATTCCGCTGGTGCATAATGTGGTCGTGGTGGTGCTGCTTTTTGCCCTGATCAACTGCGCCTACTCCGTCTTCGCCACGGTGCTGAAGGCCTGGTTTGCCGATAACCTCTCCGCCACCAACAAGACCAGGATTTTCTCGCTTAATTACACAGTACTGAATATTGGCTGGACCGTGGGCCCACCGCTCGGCACGCTGCTGGTGATGCAAAGCATCAACCTACCGTTCTGGCTGGCAGCACTTTGTTCAGCCTTCCCGCTGGTTTTTATCCAGACCTGGGTAAAGCGTTCAGAAACGCCAACTGAAGGACTGAACGCGTCGGTATGGTCGCCCTCGGTACTACTGCGTGATAAAGCCCTATGCTGGTTTACCTTGTCAGCGTTTCTGGCTTCGTTTGTTGGCGGCGCGTTTGCGTCGTGCATTTCTCAGTACGTCATGGTCGTCGCTGACGGTGATTTCGCAGAAAAAGTGGTGGCGGTCGTCCTGCCCGTTAACGCGGCGATGGTGGTTACGCTGCAATATGCCATTGGACGTCGCCTTTCCACCGCCAACATCCGCCCGTTGATGGCCGGCGGAACGCTGTTCTTTGTGCTGGGTTTGGTAGGATTTATCTTTTCCGGCAACAGCCTGTTGATGTGGGGCATTTCTGCGGCGTTTTTTACCATCGGCGAAATAGTATACGCGCCAGGTGAATATATGCTTATCGACAACATTGCCCCGGCAGGGATGAAAGCGAGCTATTTCTCTGCCCAGTCGCTGGGTTGGCTTGGCGCAGCCTTTAACCCG
The DNA here is from genome assembly GCF_004684345.1 of Citrobacter tructae. Taxonomy (NCBI): domain Bacteria; kingdom Pseudomonadati; phylum Pseudomonadota; class Gammaproteobacteria; order Enterobacterales; family Enterobacteriaceae; genus Citrobacter; species Citrobacter tructae. Next base: position 896,325 of record NZ_CP038469.1, on the reverse strand, counting down.
TTAGTCAGCGGCGTTATTCTGACGACCTTGCCTTCCTGGTCGCTGTTTGTGGTGCTGATGATCGCCATCGTCCTGGCCTGGGTATTGATGCTAAAAGGTATGCGAGCCAAACCGTGGAACCAGCCCGCCGTCTGTTAATTATTCTGGCGACAGAGCGCAACCGGCTCTGTCGTTTTCTCAAATAGCCGCCAGCAAATTCTCCTTGCCCCGTAATGTGTTCCATTCTTATTTTTTCCCTGTCAAAAACGGTATAACTTTACGTTTCAGACGAAATAATCACCTGGTTCAACCTTTGTTTAAGGTTAAGTTGTTACTATAGTCATTAACGGGGTGACATTAAGGTAAGAGAGGAAACTCAAAAATAAAGGAGCATTGACTATGCTGGGTAATATGAATGTTTTTATGGCCGTTCTGGGAATTATTTTATTTTCTGGTTTTCTGGCCGCCTATTTTAGCCACAGATGGGATGATTGATGAACGACGATAGTTCTGAACCGAACCGGCCCCTTGTTGCATCACTGCTCAAGGGGCCATTTTTTTGCATGTTCCCGTGCCATTGAATACTTATTACCTGAACGACAGGTAAAAAAAAACCGCCGGATAAACCAGCGGTAAATGCTTGCATGGATAGATTTGTGTTTTGCTTTATACGCTATCAGGCGATTCCCTGCACAGACAACGGATAGTTAGCTAACTATATCATCGACAACCCCAATGAACGTTAAACGAAACGGAATCACATCAACAAAACTTACGCCCTGACCAGCGCCGTTATCTGATTGTTGGCCCCCACCCGCATGATCTGTTCGTGCTCATCCATAAACATACAGCGATTCCTGCCGGTCTGTTTCCCTTCATACATAGCTCGATCAGCACGTCCGAGAGCCGTATCCAACGTTTCGCCCTGATGTACCCTGGTGATGCCGGCCGTTACCGTAATACCGATCTCCCCCTCCGGATAAGGGATCTTTTTTTGCTCAATGAGATGACACAGGCGCAACCCCGCGCGGCTTGCCTGCTCGTCCGATTTTGTTCTGATCAGAATAATGAACTCTTCGCCGCCGTAGCGATACGCGACTTCATCATAGCGTGTCCATAGCAATAAATTCGAGGCCAGGCTGCGTAATACCAAATCACCCACCAGGTGACCGTAAGTATCATTGACGAGTTTAAAACGATCGATATCCAGCAATAATAAATATAAATTAAGCGGTTCAGTGTCGAGTAATTGCTGGTCAAAAGATTCATCAAGCATTCTTCTGCCGGGTAAACCGGTTAATGCATCGATATTGCTGCGAATGTTTAATAAATATATTTTGTAGTCCATTACTGCTGACGTAAAGGCCAGTAGCGCATCCTGGAAACGGTCGAAATGCGATGACTGGCTTCGATCTTCCACTATTGCCAATAACAACTCCTTACCTAATAAATGCATTTCTTCATGTACTGCATTTATCTTACTCACATAATTATAATCTTCGTCATCCTGTACCAGGCGTTGGTTAAGCCACTGTCCGAATTGACAGGCATAGTGCGAATTATTTCCCGAAATATCTGCCTGAGTGATATCAGATGACACCACGCAACGAAACATTTTTACTAACCATTTATAATGAGCATCAATCGAGTGATTTAGGTCAATCAAGATTGAATCTATTTCTGCCGTTTGTCTCATCATCGCGACCCCCTTCCCTGTGTGAGCATTGTTGATGTTGAACATTTTAGCGACAATAAAGAAAATTTATGTAAGTTTATTAATAGTAATTAATATGTCAACTCTGAACTATCGATAATACGGTCAGCCAGAAACCTGACCGTATTCTCTCAGCTACTGTTCTAATCCCCGGTTGCGCAGCATGGCATTAATTCCGGGTTCACGCCCCCGCCATGCTGGATACACCGCGTGCAAGTCTGAACTATTACCACGCGAAAGGACTGACTCACGAAAATGTTGTCCGTTTTCTCGTGTTAAACCGCCGTTTTCGACAAACCACTGATAGCCGTCATCCGCCAGCATCTGCGTCCACAAATAAGCATAATAACCTGCCGCATAGCCGCCGCCGAAAATATGCGCAAAATAACTGCTGCGATAACGCGGCGGTACAGCATGAATATTAAGACCTTCCGCTGTCAGCGCCTGCCGTTCAAATTCCTCTACTGACAGAGCGGGCTCGATACTTTGCAGGCTGTGCCAGTGCATATCCAGAAATGCGGCACTGAGCAATTCGGTCATATCGTAACCTTTGTTAAACAAGCTGGCTCTCTGCATCTTATCCTGCAGCTTCTGAGGCATACGTTCCCCAGTTTCAACATGACGCGCATAGCGGGCAAAGACCTGCGGATGGCTCGCCCAGTGTTCATTAATTTGTGAGGGAAACTCAACGAAATCACGCGGGGTATTGGTCCCTGAGAGCGTCGCATAGCGTTGGCTGGCAAACAGACCATGTAAGGTGTGCCCAAACTCATGAAAAAGTGTGATGACGTCATCCCACAGCAGCAAGGCAGGCTGGTCCTGTGCGGGTTTTTGATAGTTACAGACGTTGTAAATAACCGGTCTGGTTTCGTTAAGCACCGATTGCTCAACAAAATTCCCCATCCAAGCGCCGCCGCTTTTTGATTCCCGGGCGAAGAAATCACCGTAGAACAACGCCAGCCCCGTTCCGTCGTGGTCAAAAATTTCCCATACCCGCACATCCGGGTGATAAACAGGGATGTCGAAACGTTCGATAAACTTAATGCCAAAGAGCTGGTTTGCGGTCCAGAACACACCTTCATTCAGTACCGTATCTAAAGCAAAGTAGGGTTTAAGTTGCGCCTCATCAAGGGCATATTTTTCACGGCGAACCTGTTCGGCGTAATAGGCCCAGTCCCAGGCCTGTACACTAAATTCCCCCTTCTCTTTGTCTATGGCTTTCTGGATTTCAGCCAATTCATCACCGGCTCTTTTACGCGCAGCCGGAACGATAGCCCGCATAAAAGCGAGCGCAGCCTCGGGAGTATTTGCCATTTGGTCAGCAATTTTCCACGCAGCATAGTGAGCAAAACCGAGTAACTTCGCCTGCTGAGTCCGGATTTCCACCTGCCGCTGGACAATGGCGCGCGTATCGTTGGCATCATTATTTTCAGCCCGTGTCCATGCACGGGTAAACAGCTCCTCGCGGATCTGCCTGTCGTGTAACGCGGCAAGCGCAGGCTGTTGAGTGGTGTTCAGCAGCGGGATAACCCAGCGGTCCTGAAGCCCCTTTTCTTTGGCAGCGGCTGCCGCCATGGCGATCTCTTCCGGGCTTAATCCGTCCAGTTGGCTAACATCATCAACCACCAGGGCGCCCGATTTACTCGCCGCCAACAGGCGCTGGTTGAACTGGCTTGTCAGGGTAGCTGATTCGGTGTTAAGCGCTTTGAGACGTGCTTTATCTGTTTCATTTAGCCGGGCCCCCGCCAGGACAAAACGCTGATGAACGACCTCCAACAAACGTAATGACTCTGCATCCAGCCCCAATGAGGCACGCTGTTGCCAGACGGCCTCTACGCGCGCAAAAAGCGCACCGTTGAGATAAATATCATTCGCCAACGCCGCCAGCTCAGCGGAGAATTCTTCATCCAGACGCTGTAATTCATCGTTGGTGTGCGCCGCTGTCATGGCAAAGAAAACGCTGGTGACGCGCGTCAACAGCGCCCCGCTCTGCTCAAGCGCCAGCAGCGTATTGGCAAAATCCGCAGCCTGTGGGTTTTGTACAATAGCGTCGATTTCCGCGCGCTTTTGCCTTACACCTTCATCAAATGCAGGACGATAATGATGCACGTCTATGCGATCAAATTGCGGAGCCTGATAAGGCAAAGTGCTTTGACGTAAAAAGGGATTCGTTAACGACATCTTTCACTCCTGAAAACGATTTGTTTACTAGATTAGGCTTCCGTGGAATCGACCGCAATCACGTTACGCAGCATTAGCCCTGAACAGAATTGACGTGGTATGGTAATAGCACATAAAAAGCGTTGAGGAACAGTGAGATGATCGTTTTAGTAACCGGAGCAACTGCGGGTTTTGGTGAGTGCATTACGCGTCGTTTTATTGAGAATGGGCATAAGGTTATTGCCACCGGACGCCGTCAGGAGCGCCTGCAGGAACTGAAAGATGAGCTGGGCGATAACCTGTATACCGCACAACTTGACGTACGTAATCGCGCCGCTATTGAAGAAATGCTGGCCGCCTTACCTGCTCAATGGCGCAACATTGACGTACTGGTCAACAACGCCGGCCTGGCTCTGGGTCTTGAACCGGCGCATAAGGCTAACGTTGACGACTGGGAAACCATGATCGACACCAACAATAAAGGTTTGATCTATATGACCCGTGCCGTCCTGCCGGGCATGGTTGAACGCAATCGGGGTCATATTATTAATATCGGTTCAACCGCCGGTAGTTGGCCTTATGCCGGGGGCAACGTGTACGGCGCAACGAAAGCGTTCGTTCGCCAGTTTAGCCTGAACTTACGTACCGACCTGCACGGTACAGCAGTACGCGTGACCGATATAGAACCAGGCCTGGTTGGCGGCACGGAGTTCTCTAACGTACGTTTCAAAGGCGACGATGAGAAAGCCGTCAAAGCTTACGAAAACACTACCGCACTGACGCCGGAAGATGTTACTGAAGCTGTGTGGTGGGTGGCTTCGCTGCCTGCGCACGTCAACATCAACACCCTCGAAATGATGCCTGTTGCACAGTCCTTTGCAGGTTTGAGCGTTCACCGGGGTTAATTTTTGTACCCGGCCTCGGGCCGGGTACAGATACCACCGAATAAGTGATAAAGTATTCGGGTTAACTCTCTAAAAAGTAAGAATGAATGACCGTAGAAACGCAGCTCAACCCTACACAGCCGGTAAATCAGCAGATCTACCGCATTCTTCGTCGCGACATCGTGCAGTGCCTGATTGCGCCCGGCACGCCGCTTTCGGAGAAAGAGGTTTCCGTCCGCTTTAATGTGTCACGCCAGCCGGTACGTGAAGCATTCATCAAACTCGCGGAGAACGGCCTGATTCAAATTCGTCCGCAACGCGGCAGCTATGTGAACAAGATCTCGCTGTCGCAAGTGCAAAATGGTTGTTTTGTTCGCCAGGCCATTGAATGCGCCGTCGCCCGGCGCGCCGCGTCGATGATCACTGACAATCAGTGTTACCAGCTTGAACAGAATCTGCATCAGCAGCGCATCGCCATTGAGCGTAAACAGATCAACGATTTTTTCCTGCTTGACGATGAATTTCACCAGAAGCTGGCGTTAATTGCCGATTGCCAGCTCGCATGGGACACCGTCGAGAATATTAAGGCGACCATCGACCGCGTTCGCTATATGAGTCTCGACCACATCTCCCCACCGGAAATGCTTCTTCGTCAGCATCACGATATTTTTGCCGCGTTGGAAAAGCATGACAGCGATGCCGTTGAGCGCGCGATGATGCTGCACCTGCAGGAAATCGGTGAGTCCGTTCAGCTGATTCGTCAGGAAAATAGCGACTGGTTTAGCGAAGATTAATCCCTCTCCCTCACCTCGTTTTGGGGTGAGTTTATGCGTCTTTTTTCTCCCCTTCAGATCCGCCCAAAAAAAGCTGTGATTTTGATCCAAAACAAAAAAAATCTTTAGCGAGAAGCGTATTTATATTGCGCCCGTTACGTGGGACTCAAAAGCCCACGGGCTTTGACGGTAAGTTGGAGAGGAGAAACCACCATGAAAACATACGATCGTAACCGTAACGCAATCACCACCGGCAGCCGTGTCATGATCAGTGATACCGGGATCACAGGCCGTATCAAGGCTATTGATTCCGAAGGCCTGACCGCTGAGCAAATTCGCCGCGGGAAAACAGTGGAAATCGAGGGTTGTGAAGGCAAATATGCCCCTCTCGAATTGATTCGTCTGGGTATGAACTGATTGGTGTGAGTGCCAGAAAACAACGCGCCATCTGGCTGTAGTATTAGCCGGATGGCGACATAAACACTTTACGCCACTACTTCAATTTTGCGGCATATTTCGCAACTGTCACCTTCGCCCCGTCAGCCAGCAACGCAAGATACGCTTCGGTGACTTTGGTTCTGAACAGTTTAACCTGCGGCAGTTCGCGCCCAAAGATAGCATCGATAGCCAACAGTGCCTTAACGCGATCTTCACCCTCTTTACTGCTCTGCACCGCGTTCTGGATAACCTGCAACAGCGGATCGCTGATCTCAATCGCCTCGCCCTGATCATCCACACCACCGACGTAACGCATCCAACCAGCCACAGCCAGCGCCAGCAAGTCGAAACGACTGTCGTGAACAAGATGCCAGCGCACGGAATCGAGCATACGCTGAGGGAGTTTTTGACTGCCGTCCATCGCAATCTGCCAGGTACGGTGACGCAGCGCCGGATTGCTGTAACGCTCAATCAACCGATCGGCATACTGCTGTAAATCAACGCCTTTCACTTTCAGTGTTGGGGCCTGCTCCTGCAACATCAGCGCGCGTGCAGCGCAACGGTAATTGTCGTCGCCCATACAATCGTTAATGTGCTGATATCCGGCCAGATAACCAAGGTACGCAAGGAAAGAGTGACTGCCGTTGAGCATACGCAGTTTCATTTCTTCGAACGGAATAACATCGGCCACCAGCTCGGCCCCTGCTTTTTCCCATTGTGGGCGACCGGCAACAAAGTTGTCTTCAATAACCCACTGGCGGAACGGTTCACACGCCACACCAGCCGGATCGCGCACACCGGTGAGCTGTTCAATTTTATCCAGCGTATCTGGCGTTACCGCAGGGACAATACGGTCAACCATGGTCGATGGGAAAGTCACATGATTCTCGATCCAGTCTGCCAGCTCAGCATCCACTGCGCGCGCGTAAGCGGTAACCACATTACGCATGACATGACCATTTTCAGGCATGTTGTCGCAGGACATCACGGTAAATGCGGCCAGACCAGCAGCTTTGCGGCGTGCAAGCGCTTCAACGATGACGCCCGGCGCAGATTTAGGCTGATGCGGATTTTGCAGGTCGGCGGCTATCATCGGACTTTCCAGCATCAGTTGCCCGGTCGCTGGAGAGTGGCAATATCCTTTCTCGGTAATGGTGAGTGAGACAATAGCCACCTGCGGTTCGCACAAAGCGGAAAAAACGGCCTCAAGACCATCAACCTGCGCATGCAGCGCGTTTTTAACTACGCCAACTACTCTCGCTGTCCAGGCACCTGCCGACATTTCCGCGACGGTATACAGATTATCCTGCTGTTTCAGATCGGCAATTTGTTGCTCACCACCAATCAAGTTAACTTCATAATAACCCCAGTCACTGCTGTGCTCAGCGGCCAGGATATCAGCGTAAACACCCTGATGCGCGCGGTGAAACGCACCAAATCCCAGATGAACAATACGCGGTACCAATTTGGAACGATCGTAGTCAGGAATTGCAGCCCTGGCTGCTAAGAGTTTGTTTTGCATGGTATGACCTACTTATCAATGAAATCAGGACCGTCTCAGAGTAACGCCTGTATGGTTGTATGTTTTGATATGCATTAAGCTTTTTAGTATTGGTATGACATCATTTGAAGATATATACCAAACTAGATAAGAGGGGGCGGCATTGAAGCCGCCAGCTCGTATTAGTGCTTTTGCCACTGCTGATATTCACGTTTAAGCCGCTGTGGTGCAGTTTCCGGCATCATCAGTAAACCTATTATGGAGATAACCCCCAAGACAATAACGTAAGTTGCAAGCCCATAATAATGCCCACCAGTGACCTGCAGAATCTTCACCGCGACTAAGCCAAGTATTCCACTACCAATCAGCGATCCCATCTGCCAAATCAAAGCGATACCGCTACAGCGAATATGCGTTGGAAACAGTTCTGGGAAATAAGAGGCCTGAGGTGCATAACACATGCTATGACCGACACTCAAAACCAGAATCATCACTAATTGAGTAAGCCAGAAACTATCCTGATTTATCGCAAGGAAGAATGGAATAATCATGATGACCTGAAGAAGTGCGCCAATAATATACACTGGCTTGCGCCCGATCCTGTCACACAACGCTCCCATCATGGGTATTGCAATAATTTCTATTATTACTGCAACAATCATTGTCTCCATCAAAATATTAGCATCAAGATTGTTTGCCTTACCGTAGGCTAAAACAATCACTGTAAACATCGCAAATGTGCAAGCTTCAATCAGTTTTGCGCATACTCCCTTGACGACAATCCCAGGAAAATCGCGAACAACCTCAACTAATGGACGGGACTCTTCAGCTTTAGTCTCTCTAATTTGAGCAAACACTGGAGATTCATCTATTTTTAAGCGGATAAACAGACCAACAATAACCAATAATAAGCTAAGCAAGAATGGTATGCGCCATCCGTAGTCCATCATCGCCTCAGGCGAGAGCGTGGCATTCAAAAAGGCAAAAAGTGCTAATGGCAAAAGGAAGCCAACGGGTGCACCGATTTGAACCCAGCTAGAGAAGAAACCACGGTGTTTGGGTTCAGAATATTCAGCAGTCATCAACACTGCGCCAGCCTGCTCTCCCCCAACCCCAAACCCTTGCAGTACGCGAATGAATATAAGCAGGGTTGGAGCCCAAATACCAATTTTTTCATAGGTCGGTAGCAACCCAATACAAAACGTCCCTAAGCCAACAATTAAGATAGTAATGACCAGTGCTTTTTTACGTCCCACCTTATCGCCAATATGACCGAATACAATTCCGCCTAATGGCCTTGCCAGAAAGCCGACTGCATAGGTTGCAAAAGCAGCAAGCGTACTAATTAATGGATCGTCACTCGGGAAAAATAGATGACCAAAAAAAAGTACGGCTGCTGTTCCGTACGCAAAAAAATCATAGTATTCAGCAGCAGTACCAATTGCTGATGCAGAGGCAACTCGACGAATAATAGGTTTATTACCTGCGCCATTTTTAATATCGACTGAACTAACCATAGGTTTTACCTTTTATAGGGTATTGGGTTAATCAACATCTTTAGTGCGTAAAAATTATTTTACCAGTATCACAACATGCCATCGACCAGGCACATTGGGCAAGTCAGCAAGGTCCATAAGAATAGGCATACACCGATTAGAGTTAATTTTTATATGACTGACGTGACACTATTTAAATTTACGTGCCAATATACAGTCAAAATGTTTCATCTCGACCATACCGCTTAACCCATTAACTTGCCTGAGTGACACCGGCACGCACCTTCTTGATTTTACTTACTTCTGCGGCATCTTCCAGAACGCTCAAATCGCGATCTTTTACTTCAGGCATCAGGAGAGCTGAAACTAATCCGATCAGAGAGTAAATGATGACCATTACCAAAATAGGCCACCAGGAATTGGTCATGTTGCAAAAAATACCGGCTAACACAGGACCAAAACCAACGGCAACTAACCCGCCAGCTTCTTTAGAAATCGCCATACGCGTAAATCGATTACGTGCGCCGAACATTTCAGCCATGGTGATGTTTTCGAGAGCAAATAATCCCAGCACCGCAAAGTTGTGGATCACAATCAGCGCGGTCATGATAACGCCAGGACTATACGAATTATCAACCACAATAGACAGCATTGGATATGCCAGAATAATTGCTGATATATTCAGGATAATATACGGCAAGCGACGACCGAATTTATCAGATAACCATCCAAGAAGCGGTATGGTAATAAACCCAATAACAGAACTTATCATCAACGCATCGGTAGGTATCGATTTATTAAATAATAACGTCTGTACCAGATAGCCTGCAAGGAATGTCTGAATTAAACCTGAATTACCCGCCTGACCAAAGCGCAATCCAGTTGCCAGCCAGAAAGACTTACTGGTGAACATTGCCCCCAGCGTATTCTCTGATGGGTCATTTAATGCAGGTGCATTTTCACCATCATTCACTTTCTCAAATACAGGGCTTACTTTGAGGTTCATTCGTAACCAGATGGCAAAAATCATCACCACCACGCTTGCCAGGAATGGAATACGCCAACCCCAGGCTAACAACTCCTCACGATCAAGAGCGAAGAACATCACCGCCCAGATAGCCGTTGCGCTGAGCGTACCGCAGTTTGTTCCCATAGCCACAAGGGAGGAAATAATGCCACGCTTTCCTTTAGGTGCGTACTCTGCAAGCATGGTTCCCGCGCCAGAAATTTCAGCGCCGGCCCCCAATCCCTGCACGATACGCAGCGTCACCAGCAACACTGGCGCAAAGATACCAATTTGCGCATAGGTCGGCAGTACGCCAATTAGCGTTGTACAGATCCCCATCATGGTGATGGTAATAAACAACACCTTTTTACGTCCGATGCTGTCACCCATTTTACCGAATATAAATGCCCCAACGATACGAGCAATATAACCGGCACCGTATGTACCCATCGCTAAAATGAGCGCCATCGCGGCTGATTGTTCCGGGAAAAATACCTCATGAAATACCAGTGCGGCACCCAAAGAATATAACTGAAAATCCATAAATTCGAGAGCTGTACCTAACCATCCAGAAATGGCGGCTCTCATCAAATCTTTCGTTGACCTTTCGTGTTTTTCTTGATTCATATTGGCAATCTCTAAGAGGTAAGATGCGTACCACTTACTCGCAGTAATTAATATTATTCAGCGAATGTGAGTAAAACTTTGCAGCAGTGCTGCTGATCTTTCTCAAACAATTCGATTGCGTCTGTAACGTGGTGATAGTCAAAAGTGTGTGTAATAAGTTTATTCGGGTCGATAAGTCCTTTAACCAGCCAATCAATGACTACCGGGAATTTATTCGCATTTAACCGCGACGAATAAATTGAAAGTTCTTTCCCTGTAATACCCTGCTGCACAATCTGGCAAGGATCGCTTGAGAATCCCATCAAAACAATCCGTGCGGCCGGTGATGCCAGCGTGATAGCCTCCTGTAATATGGATGGATGACAAGCTGCATCCACGATGATTGTGGGTTTTAACCCTTTCTCAGTCAGAAAATCCTGTAGTGATTGCTGGCCATTGTTAATGGTCCAGTCGGCGCCGCACTGTTTGGCCATCGCCAGACGTTCTTCGATCCTATCGGCAATAACCACCGTTTTCACGTTATAGACACGTTTAAGCGCCTGAACGGTCGTCAGCCCCATCGGTCCTGCACCGTAAATCAGCGCGATGTCGTTTTCTGTTGGTTTGACTTGCCCGGTCACGTTCGCTGCAATAGTGAAAGGCTCAACCATAACGGCATGCTCATCTTTCACTGAATCCGGGATCAGCCAGGCATTTTTTGCCGGTACAACGGCAAACTCGCTAAAACCGCCATCACGGTGAACCCCTAGTACCACCAACGATGTGCATACGTTAGGTTTACCGATTGAACAGGGATAACAGTGTCCGCAGCTGATCACCGGATCAACAGACACCCGCTCACCCAAACGTGAGCTATCAACACCCTCACCGACAGCATCAATAATGCCGAAAAACTCGTGGCCGATTACCCGTGGATATTTTGCGAATGGATTATGCCCACGATAAATATGGCTATCAGAACCACAAATTCCCGCCAGCTTAACCTTTACCCTCACTTCACCAGCAGCTGGCGTCGGATTTGCTCGCTCTTCAATAACCAGCGTATTCGCTTTTTCAATCACAATACTTTTCATAGCAAACCACTCCTTACCAGTTCCACAAGGTTCCATCTTCCAGACGCGCGACGGGCAGATAGGCCGGATCGTACGGGTATTTCGCTGCGAGTTTTTCGTCGAACTCAATACCCAGCCCCGGTTTGTCACCAGGGTGCATATAGCCGCTATCGAACGTCCAGTTATGCGGGAATACTTCCAGCATCTGCTCGGAATAGCCCATATATTCTTGTACACCGAAATTCGGCACCCACAGGTCAAAATGCAGCGCAGCAGCCATACAGACTGGCGACAGATCGGAAGGTCCATGAGAGCCGGTACGCACCTGGTACAACGACGCAAAATCGGCAATGCGACGCATGCCGGTGATGCCGCCCGCATGGGTAATGGTGGTGCGGATATAGTCGATCAGCTGTTCTTCAATCAGCTGTTTACAATCCCAGATGCTGTTAAAGACTTCCCCTACCGCAATCGGCGTCACCGTGTGCTGGCGAATCAGTCGGAAGCACTCCTGGTTTTCAGCTGGGGTCGGATCTTCCATCCAGAACAGGCGATACTCTTCGATGCTCTTACCAAAACGCGCAGCTTCAATCGGCGTCAGGCGGTGGTGCATGTCATGAAGAAGGTGTTCGTTAAAACCGAATTTATTACGGACAGCGTCAAACAACTGCGGGGTGAAATCGAGGTATTTTTCCGTCGACCACAGCTGCTCTTCCGGCCACTGTCCCTTGGTCGCGGGCTCATAAGCCAGCCCTTTGCCTTTCGACATCCCATAGGTGGTTTTCATACCAGGTACGCCACACTGGACGCGAATCGCTTTAAAACCCATCTCCTGATGGCGCGCGTAATCTTCCAGCACATCATCAATGGTACGACCGGTAGTGTGGCAGTAAACCATCACGCCTTCGCGGGATGCACCACCCAGCAGCTGGTAAAGCGGCATATTCGCGGCTTTCGCTTTGATATCCCACAGCGCCATATCGACAGCGGAAATCGCCGACATGGTAACCGGGCCACGACGCCAGTACGCACCTTTATAGAAGAACTGCCAGATGTCCTCAATGCGGTGTGCGTCACGGCCAATAAGCTGAGGACACACATGATCTCTCAGATAGGACGCAACAGATAACTCGCGTCCATTCAGCGTGGCGTCCCCTAAGCCCGTAATTCCGTCCTCAGTGGTGATTTTCAACGTAACGAAATTACGCCCCGGACAGGTGACAAAAACTTCAGCCCCTACAATCTTCATACTTTATTCCTTACATCTCTTTGTCTGATGCAGGAAACTTACCCAACTGAGCTACTACCATACAAGTATAATGATCAAAAAAACGCTAATCGATCACAAAAAAGGCGCTATGAGCGCCCCCATCCGGCCACGATAATCAGCATTCCACACAGCGCTACCAACGCCCCGGACCAGTCGTACAGGCTCAGTTTTACACCATCGACAAGGCGCAGCCACATGAGTGCGGTCACCACATAAACACCGCCATACGCCGCATATACGCGCCCGCTCGCGGCCGGATGCAGCGTCAGCAGCCAGACAAATAAGGCCAGTGACACGCCTGCCGGGAGAAGCAGCCAAGCCGTTGCGCCTCTCTTTAACCAGAGCCAGGGTAAAAAACAGCCGATGATTTCACATAGCGCTGTGATAAAAAAAAGTAAGGTAGTTTTAAGCATGGATAATATTCAGTGACGTTCGGTTGAAACATGATACGACAGAATGCGGTCAGTTTATCCATATCTGCCGGGCGGGTATGACCCGGAACAGGAATGGTGTAGAATTTAACCCTGTTTTATCGTTTTTTGCCTTTCTCATAAAAGGAATTCGCCATGAACAACACACTGAGCAAACGCCTGTGCCTGACGGCCATGCTTACGCTGGCGGCGGTTGTATACACCTCTTCCGCATTTGCTGAAACCAGTAAACTGGTCATTGAGTCCGGGGACAGCGCCCAAAGCCGTCAACAGGCCGCAATGGAAAAGGAACAGTGGAACGATACACGTAATTTGCGCCATAAGGTTAATACGCGTACCGAGAAAGAGTGGGACAAAGCTGACGTGGCCTTTGACAGCCGCGATAAGTGCGAACAGAGCGCCAACATTAATGCCTATTGGGAACCTAACACCTTGCGCTGTCTTGACCGCCGAACCGGTCGTACTGTCGCGCCATAATTTTTGTGCTCAATAAAGGAAATTGAAAGGATACGATATGACAAGCGCCCTCAGTGTTAAGCTGCGCCCGCTGGAGCGTGAAGATTTACGATTTGTTCATCAACTCGATAACAACGCTAGCGTGATGCGTTACTGGTTCGAAGAGCCGTATGAAGCGTTCGTTGAACTGTCAGACCTGTATGACAAGCATATTCATGACCAAAGCGAACGCCGCTTTGTGGTGGAGTGCAACGGCGAAAAAGCCGGTCTGGTGGAACTGGTAGAAATCAACCATGTGCACCGCCGGGCCGAATTTCAGATCATTATTTCGCCGGATTTCCAGGGTAAAGGTCTCGCCACGCGAGCGGCAAAGCTGGCGATGGATTACGGCTTCACCGTGCTCAATTTATATAAGCTGTACCTGATCGTCGATAAAGAAAATGAAAAAGCCATTCACATCTACCGCAAACTCGGTTTTATGGTGGAAGGCGAACTGATTCATGAGTTCTTTATTAACGGACAGTACCGTAACACTATCCGCATGTGTATTTTCCAGCACCAGTATCTGGCGGAACATAAAGCACCCGTTACTAACCTGTTGCAGCCTACCGCACAGTAAGACGGTTAGTAGTAATCAATGGTGTTTTTAATCGTGTAATGATGTTCAACTGCCGGCTTCGTGCTTTCATCAACGATAACAAGCTGGCAGTTGAGCGGATTCGCATAATCATCGTATTCACATGTTTGCTTAACATTCCCCAACGAACGATCGTTCAACATGCTCTCTGCCGTATAATCTAATTTTTTCAGCGGATCGACCGATGGTTTCGCCTTAACACGCAACGTATTGTCTTTACTGACGGTGGTTTTTCCCAGCGGATAACCCTCTGTGTCGTACCGGTACTGCACCGTCATTTCTTTACCCGTCGCCGAAACAACGAAGCCATTATCATCGGTGTCCCACACTACCCCGGCAGCAGGTAATTCAGCCAGCTGACATTTTCCCTGTAAACGGATCTTTTTTTCCAGCGTCTCGGCATCCAGGTAGTAATTGGCATCCAGCACTAACGCCATTCCGCTATTGCTCTCAATATCGTGCAACTCCAGCGTATCAAAACACCCTTCCTGAGAGAGTGTGCCGCTTACGCGCTTAGTCACTTCACCTTTGTCATTCAGCAGCGTTTGACTGAAATCCTTCACCGGGCCACGCAGGGGATCAAAATCGAATTCATTGGAGAAACTGGCCATTTCCGGTGTGAAGGAAACCAGCTTTTTGCCGTTATCACACCCAACTAACACGACGCACAGGAATCCTAACAGGGTCTGTTTCTTCACATTTTTCACCGGCATAGAGGGATAATTCTCAATCATATTAGCAAATACAGTTATTTACACCAGAAATGCTAATCTTAATGGATGTCTATCATGAAAGGAGTTGATGATGAAATTCTCTACAGGAATTGCTGCAAGTTTGCTAATAATTGCCTCCCAGCAAGTTCTGGCGGCACCTGCGTCGTGTGAAAGAGTCAGGAGCGATATTGAACAGCGTATTATTAATAATGGGGTGGCGGAATCCAGCTTCACCTTAAGTATCGTACCTAACGATCAGGCCGATCAGCCGGATTCTCTGGTCGTGGGACATTGTGCCAACGATACGCATAAAATCCTTTATGCTCGCACTAGCAGCGGTAACGCCCCCGCCAATAGCACGCCTTCTCAGGACGGTCACTCCGCCGAACCACAATAAACTTGCCCTCCGTTCGCGGAGGGTTATGCCAAGTTTGATATGCATTAATAATACCTCACCCCTAAATAGGTAAACTCACTCCATCATTAGCATGCTATTAATTTCGTTGCGAAAAATAATATATAGCGATAACTATAATGGAGTGGGTTATGTCTAAAGTTGAACAATATGGAGGTATTAGCCGTAGGACGTTAGTTAAGTCTTCGGCAATCGGTACGCTGGCACTTGCCGCAGGAGGCTTTTCATTGCCTTTTGGCGCGCGTGCGGCGGCGGCGGTACAACAGGCAATACAACCGAGAGAAGATAAAGTGGTTTGGGGCGCGTGCTCAGTCAACTGCGGCAGTCGCTGCGCGCTACAGCTCCACGTTAAGGATGACGAGGTTGTGTGGGTAGAAACCGACAACACTGGCGACGACATCTATGGTCAGCACCAGGTTCGCGCCTGCCTTCGCGGTCGTTCTATTCGTCGACGTATTAATCATCCCGATCGCCTTAATTATCCTATGAAGCGTGTGGGGAAACGCGGCGAGGGTAAATTCGAGCGCATAAGCTGGCAGGAAGCACTGGACACCATCAGTACCAGCCTAAAAGATACCGTCCAAAAATATGGAAACGAAGCGGTCTACATCAACTATACCTCCGGCATTGTTGGCGGCAACATTACACGCTCTTCCCCTTACGCCTCGCTGGTGGCGCGCTTGATGAACTGCTATGGCGGATTCCTCAGCCATTATGGGACGTACAGTACGGCCCAAATTGCAGCCGCAATGCCTTATACCTACGGCTCAAATGACGGCAATAGCACTTCAGACATCGAAAACACCAAACTGGTCGTCATGTTCGGCAATAACCCAGCCGAAACACGCATGAGCGGCGGCGGTATTACCTACTTCCTGGAACAAGCCCGGGAACGTTCAAATGCCCGAATGATCGTTATCGACCCTCGTTATACAGATACCGCAGCGGGTCGTGAAGATGAATGGATCCCAATTCGTCCGGGCACAGACGCCGCACTTGTGGCAGGAATTGCCTGGGTGCTGATTAACGAGAAACTTGTCGACCAACCGTTCCTCGACAAGTACTGCATAGGTTATGACGAAAACACCCTTCCCATCGACGCCCCCGCAAACGGACATTACAAAGCCTATATTTTGGGTGACGGCGATGATGGTATTGCGAAGACACCAGAATGGGCATCCCACATCACCGGGATCCCGGCCGAGCGCATTATAAAATTAGGCAGAGAGATCGGCAGTACCAAACCGGCGTACATCTGCCAGGGGTGGGGACCACAGCGCCAGGCAAACGGTGAATTGACTTCCCGGGCCATTGCCATGTTACCCATCCTGACCGGTAATGTGGGCATCAACGGTGGTAACAGCGGCGCACGTGAATCCACCTATACCATTACGATTGAGCGCATGCCGTTGCCCGATAACCCAATCAAGACGCAAATATCCTGTTTTAGCTGGACCGACGCTATCGCGCGCGGGACCGAGATGACCGCCATCCGGGACGGTGTGCGTGGTAAGGATAAACTCGACGTACCGATTAAATTTATCTGGAACTATGCGGGCAATACCATTACCAACCAGCATTCCGATATCAATAAAACGCACGAGATCCTGCAGGATGAGTCGAAATGCGAAATGATTGTGGTCATTGAGAATTTCATGACTTCCTCAGCCAAATATGCCGATATTCTGCTGCCCGATCTGATGACTGTTGAACAAGAAGACATTATCCCAAACGATTACGCCGGGAACATGGGATACCTGATCTTTATTCAACCCGCAACCTCTGCAAAATTCGAACGCAAACCCATCTACTGGATAATGAGCGAAGTTGCAAAACGTCTTGGTAATGACATCTATCAACGCTTTACCGAAGGACGTACGCAGGAGCAATGGCTACAGTATCTGTATGCCAAAATGCTGGCCAAAGACCCTATGCTCCCTTCTTATGACGAACTAAAAAAAATGGGGATTTATAAACGCAAAGATCCTAACGGGCACTACGTCGCCTACAAAAAATTCCGTGAAGACCCCGATGCCAATCCACTGAAAACGCCGTCAGGCAAGATTGAAATCTATTCCAGTCGACTGGCTAAAATTGCCAGTACCTGGGAGCTGCAAAAAGACGATGTCATTAGCCCACTGCCTGTCTATGCCTCGACATTTGAAGGTTGGGACGACCCCAAACGCAGTAGCTTCCCGTTGCAGCTTTTTGGATTCCACTACAAATCCCGAACCCACTCAAGCTACGGCAACATTGACGTTCTCCAGATGTCCTGTCGCCAGGAGGTCTGGATCAATCCGCTGGATGCGCAAAAACGCGGTATTGCCAATGGCGATATGGTACGGGTTTTTAACGATCGCGGCGAAGTGCGTATTCCCGCAAAAGTGACCCCTCGTATTCTCCCTGGCGTCAGCGCAATGGGCCAAGGAGCCTGGCACGATGCCGATATGTCTGGCGACAAAATTGACCATGGTGCATGTGTAAACACGCTGACCACCCAGCGTCCGTCGCCGTTAGCCAAAGGTAACCCGCAGCACACTAACCTGGTCGAGATTGAGAAGGTTTAAGGATTAACTCATGAATGCTCAATACGGATTTTTTATCGACTCCGCACGTTGTACCGGTTGCAAAACCTGCGAACTGGCCTGTAAAGACTATAAAGATTTAACCCCGGACGTTAGCTTTCGTCGCATTTATGAATACGCTGGTGGCGACTGGCTGGAAGATAATGGCGTCTGGCAGCAAAACGTTTTCGCCTATTATCTCTCGATCTCTTGCAACCACTGCGAAGATCCGGCCTGCACCAAGGTATGTCCGAGCGGTGCCATGCATAAACGTGAAGATGGCTTTGTCGTCGTTGATGAGGACGTGTGCATCGGCTGTCGCTATTGCCATATGGCCTGCCCTTATGGCGCACCACAGTACAACTCGTCCAAAGGGCATATGACCAAATGTGACGGCTGCCATGACCGCGTTGCCGATGGTAAAAAGCCCATCTGCGTTGAGTCCTGCCCGTTACGCGCACTGGATTTTGGCCCGATTGATGAGCTGCGTAAAAAGCACGGCACGTTGGCGGCGGTGGCCCCACTACCGGGCGCGCACTTCACCAAACCGAATATTGTGATTAAACCTAACGCCAACACCCGTCCAACCGGGGATACCACCGGTTATCTGGCAAACCCGAGGGAGGTGTAAAATGGGCAATGGATGGCATGAATGGCCGCTGGTGCTGTTTACGGTACTGGGACAATGCGTCGTCGGTGCGCTGATCGTGAGCGGGCTGGCTTGGTTTTCCGCCAAAGACGCTGCGGCAAGGCAACGTATCGTTCGCAGTATGTTTTTTCTGTGGGTGGTGATGGGTGCGGGTTTTCTCGCCTCGGTGATGCATTTGGGATCACCTCTACGGGCGCTTAACTCTCTTAACAGAGTAGGCGCATCGGCGCTGAGTAACGAAATTGCCAGTGGGTCGCTGTTTTTCGCCGTCGGTGGCGTCTGGTGGCTGGTGGCTTTTCTCGGTAAAATGCCCGCTGCCCTGGGTAAAATCTGGCTGCTGGTGAGCATGATCCTCGGGGTCGTATTCGTCTGGGCAATGACCCAAGTTTACCAGATAGATACCGTGCCAACCTGGCATAATGGTTACACCACTATAAACTTTTTTATGACGGTGTTACTGAGTGGCACGCTGTTTGCCGCCCTACTGCTGCGTACCGTTCGCGTCTCATTTAACGCCGCGACCAACGCCAGCATTAGCGTTCTGGCCCTATTGGTTTGCGCTGGGGTTATTGCCCTGCAGGGCGTGTCGCTCGGTGAAATCCACAGTTCGGTGCAACAGGCTACTGCGCTGGTACCCGATTATGGCCGTTTGCAGGTTTGGCGCATCCTGTTGCTGACCGCCGGTCTGGGTTGCTGGATTTGCCCGCTGATCCGCCGCAAAGAACCACGTGTTGTTGGTCTGGCGATCGGCTTAATTTTCGTGCTTGCCGGTGAAATCATTGGCCGCGGATTATTTTACGGTCTGCATATGACAGTCGGTATGGCTGTTGCAGGTTAACTTACGAGTGCGGGGAAACCCGCACTTTTCAGGATTGTTTGCATGACCTCTTTTTCTCAACGTGACAACTTTTCCACCGCCGCGCGCGTGCTGGGCGCACTGTTTTACTATGCACCAGACAGCGTAGAAGCGGCTCCGCTAGTCGGCGCACTCACGGTCGATGGCTGGCAGGCACAGTGGCCACTGTCTGAAGATGCCCTGTCCGGATTGATTAGCCAGTTTCAGGCTGAAGCCGATGAATCGCTTTCAGAAGCCTGGCAGCGTTTATTTATCGGCCCTTACGCACTGCCGTCTCCGCCATGGGGTTCGGTCTGGCTGGACCGTGAAAACGTCTTGTTTGGTGAGTCAACGCTGGCATTGCGTCAGTGGATGCGCGACAACGGTATCCAGTTCGACGTGCAGCAAAATGAACCCGAAGATCACTTTGGATCTCTGCTGTTATTAGCCGCCTGGCTTGCCGAAAACGGGCGTCACGACGCGTGCAAGCAGCTGTTGGCCTGGCATCTGTTACCCTGGTCGGGCCGTTTCCTCGAGGTATTTATCGAGAAAGCCGATCATCCATTTTACCAGGCTCTGGGGGAACTGGCCCGTATGACGCTGGCGCACTGGCAGTCGCAGTTACTGATCCCCGTCGCCGTTAAACCATTATTTCGTTAATGCATCATTTGCACGCGTATCCCGACCTGCGCGCTATGCTTCGCCGCCTGCTGTTCGCCGCGCTGATCGGCATCCTGGCGGCGCTGGCGGTGGCCGGGTTTCGCCACGCCATGCTGATCCTGGAGTGGTTTTTCCTGAGTAACGACACCGGCAGTCTGGTCAATGCGGCTTCCAGCCTGCCTCCGCTACGACGCATGCTAACCCCTGCTCTGGGCGGGCTTGCGGCAGGATTACTACTGTGGGGCTGGCAGAAGTTTAACCGGCAGCGCCCGCAGGCTCCCACGGATTATATGGAAGCGCTGCAAACTGACGGGCAGTTTGATGTTAGCGCCAGCCTGGTGAAGTCGCTGGCGTCATTGTTGGTAGTCGCCAGCGGGAGCGCCATCGGGCGTGAAGGTGCCATGATCTTACTGGCGGCGCTGGCTGCATCCTGTTTTGCCCAGCGCTTTACCCCACGCACAGAATGGAAGTTATGGATTGCCTGCGGAGCTGCTGCGGGTATGGCAAGTGCGTACCATGCGCCACTGGCGGGCAGCCTGTTTATTGCCGAAGTCCTGTTTGGCACATTAATTCTGGCATCGTTGGGACCGGTTGTCGTTTCCGCCGTTGTCGCCCTGCTGACTACCCATTTACTCAGTGACAGCAACGCGCTGCTCTATACCGTGCATCTGACGCGAGACCTGCATGCGCCGGAATACCTGATGATCGTCAGCACCGGCGTGGTGGCTGGCGTCTGCGGTCCCCTTTTTATGTGGCTGATGACTACCAGCCACAACGGTTTTTTACGCCTGAAACTCTCCCCCCCGTGGCAATTGACGCTGGGAGGACTGATCGTCGGCATACTGTCATTACTCACACCAACCGTTTGGGGAAATGGTTACAGCGTGGTGCAATCGTTTTTACTCTCACCACCTCTGCTGTCGGTTATCAGTGGGATATTTATCTGCAAATTACTGGCGGTACTTGCCAGCAGCGGCTCCGGCGCGCCGGGCGGTGTATTCACGCCAACCCTGTTTGTCGGTCTGTCGATTGGTATGCTGTTTGGTCGCATATGGGGATTCTGGCTTCCCGGTACGGATGAGATTACTATTCTGCTGGGATTAACCGGGATGGCGACGCTGCTGGCGGCAACAACGCATGCGCCAATTATGTCTACGCTGATGGTTTGTGAAATGACCGGGGAGTATCGCCTGCTCCCCGGATTACTAATCGCCTGTGTGGTGGCTTCCGTGCTGTCACGGACGTTACGCCAGGACTCTATCTACCGACAGCACGCTGCCGAGCATTGACAGGCGAATATATTGAGACAACTCACGTTGTTCTGCGCGTGGCAGATAAGGCAGTTCGCCAATCAGCGGGGCCGGTAATTTTTTGCCGAGTACGTCGATGATTTCAGCATAATGTGCCAGCCCAGGGTTGATGCGGTTAGCCACCCAACCAATCAGCGGTAGTCCGTCGCTGGCAATCGCCTGCGCAGTAAGGATGGCATGATTAATACAACCTTCCTGGATACCCACCACCATCAGCACGGGTAACTGTTCCTGAACCACCCACTCCGATAACGGACGCAGATCGTTCATCAGGCTGCGCCAGCCGCCGGTACCTTCTACCACCACGTGATCAACTTTTTCGCTCAGGCTGGCGAGTCCGTTGGATAACAGGGTGTAGTTGACCGGGCCGCTATGTGCGACGCTGCTTTCGTCCTCGCTGAGTGCGATCGGGTTGACGGCCTCGTAAGGCAGTTCCAGGGAAGAAACGCTTTGCAGCACCAGCGCATCTTTGTTGCGTAAGCCTTCCGGCGTCTCTTTGCTGCCTTTGGCCACGGGTTTGTAACCCGCAACACGTTTACCCCCTGACGCTAACGCTTGTAGTAATGCGCGGGAAACCACTGTCTTCCCAACAGAAGTGTCTGTACCTGTAATAAAGAAACGCTTCAGCATCACTAACTCCACCGTTATGCTTTGAAAATATAAGTCAGGAAAATAATACAGTGGAGAAAGTCTAAGGTAAGAGAACCTGAATCAGCTTGAGATAGCGCAATTTTTTGTACAACAGTTAAAAATTGTTAACCCTGTAATAGACGAATCAACAAAGAACCGTTATACATCGCGTCCTTCACGAGTGCAGCCCCTGCCATCGTTCCCTGGTTGGTAAACTGCGTACTCTCAACAACAATGTGTCGACTGTAGGCAGGTAGCGCTTGTTGACGAATGCTGTCAGCAATGGTCGGAAACAGAATATCTGCGGCCTTGCTGAGTGGAGATCCAATCAAAATCTTTTGCGGATTGAACAAATTCACCATGATGGCGAGGATGCGCCCCACATGTGTCCCAACGCCGTTGATAATATCTTTCGCCAGTAAGTCACCCTGCATGGCAGCCAGGCATATCGAATCCACCGTCAACGGTTGTCCATGCAACGAGGAACTCATCGACTGCTTCAGGCGCACCTGCGCGAGTTCGAGAACGCTGTCCACGCTGGCAATCGTTTCCAGACATCCATGATTGCCGCAGTAGCAACGCTTGCCATAAGGGTCCACTTGCGTATGACCAATCTCGACCAGACTGCTGCTACCCGCATGCAGCAAATGACCGTCGGTAATCACGCCAGCGCCCACGTTGTGGTCAATCACCACCTGAATCACATCGCGAGCACCGCGCGAAGCACCAAAAAGCGCTTCGGCCATAGTCCAGGCACTAATATCATGCTGAATGTACACCGGGACACCGGTATGTTTCTCCAGCGCATCGCCCAGTGGCATCTCCTTCACGTCATCGTAAAATGGCATGCGATGCACGATGCCATTCTCGGTATCAATAATCCCGGGTAAGGTGATGGCGATGGAGGTTAATCGTTCGAGCTTTTGCTGATGGCGGATGAAAAACTGATCGACCTGCGCGATAACGCGATCGAGCAGCGGAATTTCGGAGACCAGCGGCATTTCGAGGCAGTCTTCAACCACCAGTTTGCTGCTGAGATCGCGTAACGCGAGAAAAATCTCGCCGCGGCTGATACGAATAGATAAATAGTGCCAGGCTTCCGTTTCGACAACCAGGCCAACGGCCGGACGACCACGACTCCCGGCTTCTTTTATTTCCAGCTCTTGCACCAAATGTGCTTCGAGCATTTCGCGGACAATTTTGGTAATACTGGCAGGCGCCAATTGTGCCAGGCGAGAGAGATCAATACGCGATACCGGTCCGAGCTGATCAATCAGGCGATAAACTGCACCCGCATTGGTCTGCTTAATTTGATCGATATGCCCAGGCTGACTATCAGCAACCACCACTTACTCCCTTTATTTTCGCGCTCCGAAATAATCTGTAGACTATGGTGAAGCACTTCAATGGTTTCCGTCAACTTTTTACTTAGCCGTGTGATTTACTGCACATTTTTGCCCGTTTTTAAACTAATTTAAGCATGCTGTACCGCCGCCAAGAGCTGCTGGCGAAAGCGTTGCGCGGCATGGCTTTGCTCGCGATGTTTAGGCCACACCAGCCACATTTCAGAAACGGCATCTTCTTCTGCGATAGGTACCCAGCACATTTCATACAACTGCACCCGCTTAAAGGAGGCGGGCAGAATTGACACCCCCAGTCCCGCAGCCACCAGACCGATAATGGTCATCGCCTCGCCGACCTCCTGAGTGATGGTAGGCTTCAGGTCGTAGCGACGCATCAAGCCAAGAATATCGTCATACAATCCGGTACCCACATGCGGATCAAAAAAAACAAACGGCTCGCGGGCAAGTTCCGCCAGCGTGACAACTGGCTTTTTCGCCAACGGATGTACACGTGGGATCATCGCCATCAGCGGCTCGTGCAGGATGACCTCCCGGTGCAGCGTGTCCGGGAGTTGTGTATTGCGCAGGAGTCCCATATCCAGCGTCCCTTCGCTCAGCGGGGCAATTTGCTCGCGGGTATTCATTTCACGGGTTTGCATATGTACGTCGGGGTAACACTGGCGGAAAAAGGACAGCGTATCTGAAACCGCCTTGATAAACGGTGCAGAAGAGGTAAAGCCGATACGCAGCTCCCCCGCTTCTCCCAAATGCAGACGTTCGGCCCTTGCGGCGGCTTCGTTCACCAGCCCGAGGATCTGCCGACTGTCGGCCAGAAACTGTCTGCCTGCAGCAGTCAGCGCTACGCTGCGATTGGTGCGCGCCAGCAGCCGGGCGCCTACCTGCTGCTCGAGGATTTGGATCTGTTGGCTCAAAGGGGGTTGGGAAATATTCAGCCGGGCTGCCGCGCGGCCAAAATGCAGTTCTTCCGCAACCGCCACAAAGTAGCGCAGGTGACGCAGTTCAATATTCATATTTTTAAAATATTATTTGAGATTATTAATATATTAGACAGAATATTGTGATTTTCATACTCTTAAGGCTGGTTGTTAATAACAGATGGATTTCAAGTGAGCCGTACAACTACTGTCGATACTGCACCGACAAGCGATGTTGATGAACAGAGTATCTCCCCGCCGGATGCGTTTATAAAACGCGGCACATCCTCGTTTATGCGCGTCACGCTGGCGCTGTTTTCCGCCGGGTTAGCGACATTTGCCCTGCTATATTGCGTACAGCCGATCCTACCTGTGCTATCACATGAATTTGGCGTATCCCCCGCCAACAGCAGTATTTCACTGTCTATCTCAACCGCAATGCTGGCGATAGGTCTACTGTTTACCGGGCCACTTTCCGACGCCATTGGCCGCAAGCCGGTAATGGTCACCGCGCTGCTGCTGGCCTCCTGCTGCACGCTGCTTTCGACAATGATGACCAGTTGGCACGGTATTCTCATTATGCGTGCGTTGATTGGTCTGTCATTAAGCGGCGTGGCCGCAGTGGGCATGACCTATCTCAGCGAGGAGATCCATCCCAGCTTTGTTGCCTTTTCGATGGGTCTGTATATCAGTGGTAACTCGATTGGCGGCATGAGCGGCCGTTTGATCAGCGGTGTATTTACCGACTTTTTTAACTGGCGTATTGCGCTGGCAGCTATCGGCTGTTTTGCCCTCGCCTCCGCACTAATGTTCTGGAAAATCTTACCGGAATCCCGCCACTTCAGACCAACGTCGCTGCGGCCTAAATCATTGTTTATTAACTTCCGTTTACACTGGCGTGACCCAGGATTACCGCTGCTATTTATGGTCGGTTTCTTATTGATGGGTTCATTTGTAACGCTGTTTAATTACATCGGCTACCGCCTGATGCTGTCACCCTGGGAACTCAGCCAGGCAGTGGTTGGCCTGCTGTCCGTGGCTTACCTCACCGGTACCTGGAGTTCACCGAAGGCAGGGTCGATGACCACCCGCTATGGCCGGGGCCCGGTGATGTTGTTCTCGACGGGTGTGATGCTGGTAGGGTTGCTGATGACGCTGTTCACGTCACTGTGGTTGATTTTTGCTGGGATGCTGCTGTTTTCTGCCGGTTTCTTCGCCGCACATTCGGTGGCCAGCAGTTGGATTGGTCCGCGCGCTAAACGCGCCAAAGGCCAGGCCTCGTCTTTGTATCTATTCTGTTATTACCTGGGATCGAGTATCGCAGGTACGCTGGGTGGCATATTCTGGCATAACTACGGCTGGAACGGCGTCGGTGGGTTTATTGCGTTGATGCTGATCCTCGCGCTGCTGGTGGGGGGCCGTTTACACCACCGTTTGCACGACTGATAGTGATGCCCGGAGATAACAAAACATCCCCGGGCACCCATCAGCGTTACGACGTCGCTAATGCCTAAGCCGCGATTTGTAGGGCTACTACCGTGCCGTTCATCAGGATGTGCAGCATAATCGGCATCAATATACCGTTGCTTTTAATTCGGGCATAGATCAGAACCAGCGACACAATAAACAGCAGCAGCAAGGTTCTAAAATCCACATATTGCGTATGCATCAGCGCAAAAATGGCGGACACCACCGTCGACGTCAGCCAGGTTTTATCCTTGAACCAGTACTGGAAAGCATTAAACAGGCAACCACGGAAAATCATTTCTTCATAAACCGGGGCAATAAATATCAGTGACAAACTCGACAGCCATAGCGCATAACTGCGTAATGATACCTGGGTTGTCACCCATTCTTCATTCTGTCTTATTCCCAGCAGCCAGGGGCCAACAAATTGCACCAGCAAAAGTGTGGCAAATAAAATGCCAAACCACGTTGCGTTAAACCTACCTTTTCCTAAACCTGCTCTTTTGCTAAAGAAGAAATAATACAATGGCACCAGCACAACAAACTCCGCAGCGAACAGCAGCGGAAACAGCAACCCCTGTGCCTGTAATACCACGCTTTTGGCAAAGAAAAGAGGGACAAACGTGAGGCCAAACATCAGTAAAAACATCGAAACACAACCGGATACTGCCCTGCTTCTGGCGATATACTCGCTACCGACTTCCTGTTGCACACCTTCTCCTTGGTAAAAGATCACTTCATGATTTACCACATCAAATTTTCTTTATGATAAAAAGTATCATTATCGTTTACAAGCTACCAAAATTTCACCCGACCAGACGATGAATGGGTAAATGCGTTAAATCACGTTAGACTCTCCAGTCTGGTCCAACAGAACGAGAACGAAAATAATGAGTAACAGTACAAATTACCAGCAACTCACCCGCACCTTCCAGCGGCTCTCTCGCTTCTCCCACCTCTCGGCAATAGCCAGTTGGGACATGTTTACTATGATGCCTCCCGGCGGCAGTCAAGCCCGTGGCGAAGCGCTGGCGGAACTGAACGTCCTGGAACATCAGTTGTTAACCGACCCTAAGGTCGCCACATGGATTGCCGGCGCGAAACAGGAACAGTTGAACGATGTTGAGCAGGCCAATCTGCGAGAAATGACGCGCCTGCATCATCAAGCATCATTGTTGCCGGAATCCCTGGTCGAAGCCAAATCCCTGGCGGGCAGTCGCTGCGAACACGCCTGGCGCAGCCAGCGCCCAGCCAATGACTGGGAAGGCTTTGCTGAAAACCTGAAAGACGTGGTGAAGTACAGCCGCGAAGAGGCGAGGCTACGTGCCGAGGCCAAAGGTTGTTCACCGTACGATGCGCTGCTGGATGTGTTTGAACCAGACATGACCAGCGCCCGCCTGGACGTGCTATTCGCCGATCTCAAAAGCTGGCTTCCGGACCTGTTAAACAAAGTCGTCGCCAAACAATCCCAACAGTCGCTTATTGCGCCGATTGGCCCCTTCCCAACTGAGGTACAGCGCGAATTAGGTCTCGAGACAATGGCGCAACTGGGATTCGATTTTGCTGGCGGACGACTGGACATTAGCGCCCACCCGTTCTGCGGCGGCGTGCCGGAAGATGTCCGCATCACCACACGGTATGATGAAAACGAATTGCTCAGCGCACTGTTCGGTGTGATCCATGAGACCGGCCATGCGCGCTATGAGCAAAATCTGCCGCGCAACTGGTCAGGGCAACCTATCGCACTGGCGCGCTCAACCGCCATCCATGAATCTCAAAGCCTGTTCTTTGAAATGCAGTTGGGTCGAAGCACCGCCTTCCTGACGCGGTTAATTCCGGCGGTGAAGCGGCATTTTGGCGATCAGGCCGCCTTTGAAGAAAGTAACTTTATCGCCTGGAACCAGCAGGTGAAGCCGGGCTTTATCCGCGTTGATGCCGATGAGGTAAGCTACCCCGCCCATGTGATCCTGCGCTACGAAATTGAGCGTGCGCTGATTAACGGCGACATTGAAGTCGATGATATTCCGGCGTTGTGGAATGAAAAAATGCAGGCCTGGCTGGGGCTGTCAACCATCGGCAACTATCGCAACGGCTGTATGCAGGATATCCACTGGACCGACGGCGGTTTTGGCTACTTCCCTTCTTATACCCTTGGTGCCATGTATGCAGCACAGTTGTTTAGTGCAGCGAACCGTGCGTTACCGGGGTTAGAGGCGTCCATCGCTCAGGGCGACTTCAGCCCACTGTTTGACTGGTTACGCCAGAACATCTGGCAGCACGGTAGCCGTTTCACCACCGAACAGCTGATTACTCAGGCGACCGGTGAACCGCTCAGTAGCCGCTATTTCCGCGCACATCTCGAAGCCCGCTATCTGTAATCTCCTGCCGTGAGTCATTGTACAAACGGTTACACGCCGAAACCAATGACTCACGGAAGCCCTGATATTACAGCGATATAGTTATTTCAACGGCCCCGCAGTGGGGTTGAATGAAAAACCAAATCGAGGGTATGAGAATGAAAAAAGTATTAGCTCTGGTTGTTGCCGCTGCTATGGGTCTGTCTTCTGCTGCTTTTGCTGCTGAAACAACTGCTACCACCGCTCCGGCTGCTACTGCGACCACAAAAGCAGCCCCGGCAAAAACAACGCATCATAAAAAACAGCATAAAGCCGCTGAGCAGAAAGCTCAGGCCGCTAAAAAACACGCTAAAAAATCTGCAACCAAACCTGCTGTAGAACAAAAAGCACCAGAGCAGAAAGCTCAGGCTGCGAAAAAACATACCAAAAAAGCGGCAACTAAACCTGCTGCAGAACAAAAAGCACCAGAGCAGAAAGCTCAGGCT
Organism: Citrobacter tructae; assembly: GCF_004684345.1. Lineage (NCBI taxonomy): Bacteria > Pseudomonadati > Pseudomonadota > Gammaproteobacteria > Enterobacterales > Enterobacteriaceae > Citrobacter > Citrobacter tructae. The sequence continues at coordinate 867,538 of NZ_CP038469.1, read as the reverse complement.
GCGAAAAAACACAGCAAAAAAGCAGTAAAACACGAAGCCGCTAAACCTGCTGCTCAACCGGCCGCATAAGACATCAGTAATAACAATGGCGTCCCCCACGCCATCGCATACGGCGCTAAGTCTTCCTGATTTAGCGCCGCCTTTCGGAGGGTAAAATGGTGTCACATTACCGCTTTGAGTTCATTCTTATTACACTGATAATTTGCGGCCTTATTGCCGCGCACTTTTATCTTTCCTGAGTGTAGTTACCTGATTTTACTCCCACTTTCCCACCGTCCCGTCTATAGTATTCATTGAGGGTTTGCTTTTAATAATCATAATTCCCCACCAGAGTGTGATATGCATAAAACCATTGCGGTATTACTGGGTTCTATTTGTCTTTCTCCTGTCGTTGCGCATGCGGATCAGCCCACAACGACCAGCACAGATGCTGACGATATAAAAACGCTATTTTTTGGGCATGACGATCGCGTACAGATTACTGACCCGACACAGTCACCCTGGGACGCAATCGGACAACTGGAAACCGCCAGCGGTAACCTGTGTACGGCTACGCTCATTTCTCCGCGCCTGGCCCTGACCGCCGGACACTGTCTACTAACGCCCCCTAATGGCAAGCCGGATAAAGCTGTTGCACTGCGCTTTGTGTCAAAAAAAGGCGTCTGGCGCTATGAAATCCACGGCATTGAGGGACGGGTTGATTCTTCACTGGGCAAGCGTTTAAAAGCGGATGGCGATGGCTGGATCGTGCCCCCCTCAGCGGCACCGTGGGATTTTGGTCTGGTGGTATTGCGTTATCCACCGTCAGGAATTACACCGCTTCCCTTATATCAAGGCGATAAAGCCGCGTTAACCGCAGCGCTGAAAGCCGCAGATCGCAAAGTAACCCAGTCAGGTTACCCGGAAGACCATCTTGACGATCTGTACACACATCAGGATTGTGTGGTGACCGGTTGGGCGCAAAACACCGTCATGTCCCATCAGTGCGACACACTCCCTGGCGACAGCGGCTCCCCATTGATGCTGAAGACAGATTCGGGCTGGCAATTGATCGGTGTTCAAAGCTCTGCACCGGCAGCTAAAGATCGCTGGCGGGCGGATAACCGCGCTATTTCAGTCACCGGTTTTCGCGATAAACTGGAAACCTTAGCAAAGGGATAACAACATGCTGCCTGCGGACGCAGGCAGCATTTTATCAGGCGAGTTTAATCATGATCATGCCGGCCAGCAGCAATGCGACGCCTATCCAGCCTTTATTATTCAGGCGCTGACCAAAAAGCACCCAGCCTGCGGCCAACGTGGCGGCAATCCCGAATCCCCCCCACAAGGCATAAGCAACGGAAAGGTCAATGCCTTTTACCGCCTGGGACAGCGCACTGAAGGCAGCCAGCACAGCGGCCAATGACAGCACACCATAGGCTTTACGGCGAAAACCATCGGAAAATTTCAAAAAGACGTTAGCGACAATTTCCAACACAATGGCCAAACCCAACCAGGCGCCGTGAACCCACTCAAACTGCTGCATGGGTCACCTTCCTACTCGATTTTGCAGGCTTTCGTGTGCCAGATTTAATCAGCACAATACCGAACACCAGCGAGACCAATCCAGCCACCTTCATCGCGGACAAGGTTTCGTCAAATAACAGCACGCTAAACAGCGTAATAAATAAAATACCGATGCCTTCCCATAACGCGTAGGCCACGCCGAGGGCAATTTTTTTAACGGCAAAACTAAGAAAAATATACGATAAGGCGATCATTACCAGCATTAAAATAAAGCCCGTATTGCCATTGCCTACACTTGCCCATTTCATCGACAGCGTGCCTGTAATTTCAGCCGCAATGGCCAGACCTAATAAAATCCAGTAAAACATGATGCTTCTCCTGCTTGAGAATATAGTTCTTTGGGCCTACTGCATGCAGCAAACCAAAAAATAAAATCAGATAGCTCAGCGCATAACGCCAGCTCAGGCAGAAGAAGGGACTAAAGCGCGTTGCGCCAGTGTTGCTCACCCGCAAGCAGGAAAGTGGAAGAGGTACGAAGAAGTGTAGGTAAACGCAAAAACATCCTGAACGTATTGTCCATAATATTACAATTATCCGCAGTGTTGCTTCTCGTCATCGCGGATGATAATTGTCCTCGGTAGTTAAACTACACACGATTTGTACCATAGGTCCAATACGAACTCAAAATATTTTCACTTCTTTACTCGCTGCGTTTGATTTTTGTTATAACCGTTCGACGCAAATCACACTATTATCCAGATTCAGGATAATTATTCAGGAATAAACATGGCGAAACCGATCATCACGCTTAGCGGTCTAAAGTTAGTCATTATGTTGGGTATGCTGGTGATAATTTTAACCGGCATACGCTTCGCTGCCGACATTGTCGTACCCTTTATTCTGGCGTTGTTTATTGCCGTGGTGCTTAACCCCGTGGTCCGCCGCATGGTCAAACTTCGCATTCCACGAGTATTAGCAGTGTCATTGCTGGTTGTTATTATTGTGATGCTAATGGTGCTGCTTTTAGCGTATTTAGGTACATCCTTAAATGAATTAGCCAGAACGCTGCCGCAATACCGTTCCTCGCTGGTTATCCCACTGAAAAACATCGAACCCTGGCTGCAGCGCGCGGGTATTGGTGTTTCTGTCGACGAACTTGTTAAATATATCGACCCTAATGCAGCGATGACGCTGGTGACAAATTTACTGACGCAATTGTCCAATGCCATGTCATCGATTTTTTTACTGCTGTTAACGGTGGTGTTTATGCTGCTGGAGGTCCCGCAGTTACCCAATAAACTGAAACAGATGATGAGCCGACCCGTCGAGGGAATGGCGGCAATTCAACGTGCAATCGACAGCGTGTCACACTACCTTGTGCTCAAAACGGCCATCAGCATCGTCACTGGTCTAGTTGCCTGGGGCATGCTGGCGGCACTCGATGTCCGGTTCGCTTTTGTCTGGGGCCTGCTGGCCTTCGCTCTGAACTATATCCCTAACATCGGCTCCGTGCTGGCGGCGATCCCCCCTATTGCTCAGGTACTGGTGTTTAGCGGATTTTACGACGCCCTTGTGGTGCTGGCGGGCTATCTGGCGATTAACCTGGTATTCGGTAATATTCTCGAACCGCGCATCATGGGGCGCGGATTAGGATTGTCTACGCTGGTGGTGTTTCTGTCGTTGATCTTCTGGGGCTGGCTACTGGGACCGGTAGGCATGCTGCTTTCCGTGCCGCTCACCATCATCGTTAAAATTGCGCTTGAGCAAACCGAAGGCGGCCAAAGCATTGCCATTCTGCTGAGCGATCTCAACAAGGCGTGAAATGCAAAACGGCCTCCGCAGAGGCCGTTTTGTTTTTAGCTGACGATTACAACGCTTTCAGAATCGCATCCACGCTGGCTTTAGCATCGCCAAACAACATGTGGGTGTTATCTTTAAAGAACAGTGGGTTCTGCACCCCCGCGTAACCGGTATTCATCGAACGCTTAAACACAATGACATTGTGCGCCTTCCACACTTCCAGTACCGGCATTCCGGCGATTGGACTTTTCGGATCGTCCAGGGCCGCCGGGTTGACGGTATCGTTCGCGCCAATAACCAGCACGGTGTCGGTATCGGAGAAATCATCGTTGATTTCATCCATTTCCAGCACGATATCGTAAGGTACCTTCGCTTCCGCCAGCAGCACGTTCATATGCCCCGGCAGACGTCCGGCAACCGGGTGAATACCGAAACGTACCTTGATGCCGCGTGCGCGCAGTTTCTCGGTGATTTCAGCCACCGGATACTGTGCCTGCGCCACCGCCATACCGTAGCCCGGGGTGATGATCACTGAGTGCGATTCTTTCAGCATTTCTGCGGTGTCTTCCGCCGTAATCTCGCGATGCTCGCCCGCTTCCTGATCGTCTCCAGTAGAGGAACCGTCGGTACCAAAACCACCGGCAATGACGCTGATGAAAGAGCGGTTCATCGCCTTACACATGATGTAAGACAGGATCGCACCCGAGGAACCGACCAGCGCACCGGTGACAATCAGCAGGTCGTTGCTCAGCATAAAGCCCGCTGCCGCTGCCGCCCATCCTGAGTAGGAGTTCAGCATCGATACCACAACCGGCATATCTGCCCCACCAATGGACGCCACCAGATGCCAGCCAAACGCCAGCGCGATGATGGTCATCACCAGCAGCGCCAGAACCTGCAGACCCACGCTTTCAGTACGCACGAAAAGAACCAGTAGCAGGAACGAAACCACCAGCGCCGCAAGGTTCAGTTTGTGACGGTTCGGCAGCATCAGCGGTTTAGAGGAGATCTTGCCGCGCAGTTTACCAAACGCCACGATAGAACCCGTGAAGGTCACCGCGCCGATGAAGATACCCAGGAACACCTCAGTCAGGTGAATATTCACCAGAATCGGTTCCAGTCCCGCTTCGTGATACAGGTAACTGTTAAAACCAACCAGCACCGCAGCCAGGCCGACGAAGCTGTGCAGAATCGCCACCAGCTCCGGCATCTCGGTCATCTCAACTTTCTTCGCCAGACGAATACCAATCGCGCCGCCGATGATCATGGCCACCAGAATCCACGCCACGTTGCCGGTTTCCGGACCAAAGATCGTTGCAATCAGCGCAATCGCCATCCCGGCGATACCGAAGTTATTACCCTGCTGAGACGTTTCATGTTTTGAAAGCCCCGCCAGACTGAAAATAAACAGGATCGCGGCAACAATGTATGCAGCTGTAACTAATCCTCCAGACATGTGCTACCCCTTAGTTTTTCCGGAACATTTTCAGCATGCGCTGAGTCACGGTGAAGCCACCGAAAATATTAATGCTGGCAATAAGTACCGCGATAAAGCTCAGGAAACTCACCCAGCCACCCTGGCCAATCTGCAATAATGCCCCCACAACGATGATCCCGGAGATGGCATTGGTCACGGACATCAGCGGCGTATGCAGCGCATGCGACACGTTCCATACCACGTAGTAACCCACCACGCAGGAAAGCGCGAACACCGTAAAGTGACCAAGGAACTCTTTTGGCGCGACATCAGCCAGCCAGCCAAACAGAATCACTACCAGCGCCATCAGGGCGTATTTACGCCACGGTGAGACCGGCTTTTTCTCTTCTACGGGGGCTGGTGCGGCTTTTGGCGCTGCCTGCGGTTGTGCAGAAACCTGGATCGGCGGCGCAGGCCAAGTGATTTCACCGTCGCGAACCACCGTCACACCACGCACCACGACATCGTCGAAATCCACGGTGATATTGCCGTCTTTCTCTTTACACAGCAGTTTGAGCAGGTTAACGAGGTTAGTTCCGTACAACTGAGAGGACTGCGTCGGTAAACGCCCCGGAAGATCGGTATAGCCAATAACCTTAACGCCATTCTCAGTCGTGGTGACCTGGTTGGCAACGGTGTACTCACAGTTACCGCCATTTTGCGCCGCTAAATCGACAATCACGCTGCCCGATTTCATGGATTCGACCATCTCGCGGGTGATCAGCTTCGGCGCGGGTTTGCCTGGAATCAACGCAGTAGTCACAATAATATCGACGTCTTTTGCCTGCGCGGCAAACAGTTCCATCTCGGCTTTGATGAACGCTTCGGACATCACCTTGGCGTAGCCATCGCCACTGCCTGCTTCCTCTTTGAAATCCAGTTCGAGGAACTCAGCACCCATACTCTGCACTTGTTCTTTCACTTCCGGGCGCGTATCAAAGGCACGAACAATCGCCCCCAGACTATTTGCCGCGCCAATGGCTGCCAGGCCAGCAACGCCGGCACCGATCACCATCACTTTAGCAGGAGGAACCTTACCCGCTGCGGTGATTTGCCCGGTAAAGAAGCGGCCAAATTCATGCGCGGCTTCAACAATGGCGCGATACCCGGCGATGTTGGCCATCGAACTGAGGGCATCCAGCGACTGCGCACGCGAAATACGCGGCACGGAGTCCATTGCCATCACGGTGACATTGCGCTCGGCGAGTTTTTTCAATAACTCGGGGTTTTGCGCCGGCCAGAGAAAACTGACCAGCGTGGTCCCAGGATTCAGCAACGGAATTTCAAATTCTTCCGGCGCATTGACCTTCAGGATAATCTCTGACTGCCAGACAGCTTCTCCGCCAACAATTTCCGCGCCCGCTTGCACAAACGCCTTGTCGTCAAAACTCGCCAGTTGACCCGCGCCGCTTTCAACCGCGACGCTAAAACCCAGCTTCAGCAACTGCTCAACCGTCTTCGGCGTGGCTGCAACACGGGTTTCATTGGTTAACCGTTCTCTTGGTATGCCAATTCGCATAATGTTCCCTTCCATCTGTATTTTTGATGATGGTTTATCAATGTTCGTAAGCGGCCTGCGCACGCTCACGTAAGAGGTCAGTATTACCCCAACAAAATTAAACAGTAACAAACTCTGTATAACCTACTGAAATTAGCGCCTGTGATCTAGCGCCAAAAAACAGTATTTATTATGAAATTCGCAAAACTGGGATGAATTTACCCGCAAACAGGGATAATGCCCTTGAAATAGCCCGCAAAGGCCGATAATTCGCTCAAGCGAAGCGGCAAAACGTGATTAAGCGCCACCACAAAACAATTGATTAACATTAAATTAACTTATGAAATTCAATCGGTTTATCAGTTTTTGCGCTGAAATGCCGAATTTTTAGACATATCACTAAATGTTATCGATGTTGCTACGACGGCTGGCACGATGAGTGAAAAATGACGCAGACACTGACACAATTTAAATGCAATAATCAGCCACGTTTCTAGTCAATAACAATACCAGTACCTGGTTTGCGCAAGGCGAAGGATTATTTTTATGAAGCTTAAGAACACTCTCCTGGCGTCCGCACTTCTTTCTGCGACTGCTTTTTCTGTAAATGCAGCGACAGAATTGACGCCGGAGCAAGCTGCTGCCCTGAAACCCTACGACCGCATTGTGGTGACCGGTCGTTTTAATGCTATCGGTGATGCGGTTGCCGCCGTATCCCGCCGTGCAGATAAAGACGGCGCAGCCTCCTTTTATGTTGTTGATACCTCAGATTTTGGCAGCGGCGGTAACTGGCGTGTCGTCGCCGACGTCTATAAAGCCGACGCTGAAAAGGCGGAAGCCAACAAGAATCGCGTCATCAACGGCGTTGTAGAATTACCTAAAGATCAGGCCGTTCTGATAGAACCATTCGATACCGTTACGGTACAGGGTTTCTACCGCAGCCAGCCTGAAGTCAATGATGCCATCACCAAAGCGGCGAGAGAGAAAGGGGCTTACTCTTTCTACATCGTTCGCCAGGTTGATGCCAACCAGGGTGGCAACCAGCGTATTACCGCGTTTATCTATAAAGAAGATGCGAAAAAACGCGTTGTACAAAGCCCTGACGCGATCCCGGCAGATTCCGATGCCGGACGCGCAGCATTAGCAGCCGGTGGCGAAGCCGCTAAGAAAGTTGAGATCCCGGGCGTCGCCACTACCGCGTCTCCGAGTGCTGAAGTTGGTCGTTTCTTCGAAACCCAGTCAACCAAAGGTGGGCGTTACACTGTCACGCTGCCTGACGGTACGAAAGTAGAAGAACTGAACAAAGCGACAGCGGCCATGATGGTGCCGTTCGACAGCATCAAGTTCACCGGTAACTACGGCAACATGACTGAAGTCTCTTATCAGGTTGCTAAACGTGCCGCGAAAAAAGGCGCGAAGTACTACCACATCACCCGCCAGTGGCAGGAACGCGGTAACAACATGACCATCAGTGCCGATCTGTATAAGTAAGCGACATTTGTAGTAAAATAAGGCGGCTTTTTGCCGCCTTTCGCTTTTTAAGTCACAAATCTTTCCGCAATCGTTGCATGCGCTCTCTTCTCTCCGTAAAATCCCGCGCCTTAGTGGCTTTCACCATTTTTATGCGGTTTGCCAAAATAATTATTCTCTCACTCTCGTTTTTGTCACTGGATACAAATGGAAAAGAAATTGGGTCTGAGCGCACTGACCGCGCTGGTTTTAAGCTCAATGCTCGGTGCTGGTGTTTTCAGCCTGCCACAAAATATGGCGGCGGTAGCCAGCCCGGCCGCATTACTGATTGGGTGGGCGATTACCGGTGCGGGAATTCTCCTGCTCGCCTTTGCCATGCTCATCCTGACGCGTATTCGCCCTGAACTGGACGGCGGTATTTTTACCTACGCGCGTGAAGGATTTGGCGAACTAATTGGCTTCTGCTCAGCGTGGGGTTACTGGCTATGCGCCGTTATCGCTAACGTTTCTTATCTGGTTATCGTTTTTTCTGCGCTCAGCTTCTTTACCGATACACCTGAATTGCGGTTATTTGGCGATGGAAATACCTGGCAGTCTATCGTCGGGGCCTCAGTGCTGCTGTGGGTAGTCCACTTTCTGGTTTTGCGCGGTGTACAGACAGCGGCCAGCATTAATCTGGTGGCGACGCTGGCGAAATTATTGCCGCTGGGCCTGTTTGTCGTGCTGGCCTTTATGCTGTTCAAGCTCGATACCTTTACCCTGGATTTTACCGGCATTGCGCTGGGCGTTCCGGTCTGGGAGCAGGTTAAAAACACCATGCTCATCACGCTGTGGGTGTTCATCGGGGTGGAAGGCGCGGTCGTGGTTTCAGCGCGCGCACGCAATAAACGCGATGTCGGTCGCGCCACGCTGCTGGCGGTTCTTGCCGCCCTGGGCTTTTACCTGCTGGTTACCCTGCTTTCTCTTGGCGTGGTTGCCCGCCCGGAACTGGCAGAGATCCGTAACCCGTCAATGGCCGGATTGATGGTCAAAATGATGGGGCCATGGGGTGAAATTATTATTGCGGCAGGCCTGATTGTCTCCGTTTGTGGCGCCTATTTAAGCTGGACGATAATGGCAGCCGAAGTGCCGTTTATGGCATCGACGTACAAAGCGTTTCCACGTATTTTCGCACGACAGAATGCACAGGGGGCACCGTCGGCGTCCCTGTGGCTGACCAATATTAGCGTTCAGGTTTGCCTGGTGCTGATCTGGCTCACAGGCTCCGACTACAATACACTCCTGACCATTGCTTCAGAGATGATTCTGGTGCCCTATTTCCTGGTCGGCGCATTCCTGCTGAAAATCGCTACCCGCCCGATTCATCAGGCAGTTGGTATCGGTGCGTGTATTTATGGCTTATGGTTATTGTATGCTTCAGGCCCGATGCACTTGTTGCTGTCCGTTGTGCTGTATGCGCCTGGGTTGCTGGTTTTTCTTTATGCCCGTAAAACACACACGCACCAAAACGTATTAAACCGCCAGGAGATGGCTTTGATCGGCCTGCTACTTGTAGCGTCGGTTCCGGCGACCTGGATGTTGATGGGGTAAATGTCATTCCCATCGTTAGCAATTCAAGGAGATTACGATGGGTAATAAGCCCCCTTTGCCAATACTGATCACCGGCGCAGGCCGTCGCATCGGCCTCGCGATCGCATGGCATTTTCTGAACCAAAAACAGCCGGTGATTGTCAGCTATCGGACGCATTACCCGTCGATCGATGGCCTGCAAGACGCGGGGGCAGTGTGCATCCAGGCCGATTTTTCGACCGATGTCGGCGTGCTGGCTTTTGCCGACGAAGTAAAAAACCACACGGATGGATTACGCGCTATCGTGCATAATGCCAGCGCCTGGGTCGCTGAAAAGCCCGGCACGTCGCTGTCTGACGTGCTGTCGAGCATGATGCAGATCCATGTCAACACGCCCTACCTGCTCAACCACGCGCTGGAAGACCTGCTTCGCGGTCACGGCCACGCCGCCAGCGACATCATCCATTTTACCGACTACGTCGTCGAGCGCGGCAGCGACAAACATATTGCTTACGCGGCCAGTAAAGCGGCACTGGACAACATGACCCGTTCATTCGCGCGTAAACTAGCGCCGGAAGTCAAAGTCAACGCTATCGCCCCGTCGCTGATCCTGTTTAACGAAAGTGATGACGCCGAATATCGCCAACAGGCACTGAATAAATCGCTGATGAAAACCGCCCCTGGCGAGAAAGAGGTCATTGATTTAATAGATTATCTGTTGACCAGCTGTTTTGTCACCGGACGCAGTTTTGCCGTGGACGGTGGCCGCCACCTGCGTTAGTGCAGTTTTACCCAACAGATAATCAGCAGCCACGCGCTCAGGCCCCAGCACACCACTGATCCGCCGAGCGCGACGGGCAAGCGCATAAACCCGGTGAAGTACCACAGTGAAACGAGGTAGACAAAATAGGGAATAATCGACCACATACTAAAGACTATCGTGGTGCGTAATGCGTCGATCCCACGCTCGCTGGCCACGATATAGTGAGCGATCAGCGCAAATGTCGGGAACAACGGAATTAACCCGGCAATATAGTAATTCTTTGTTTTAGCCAGCACACCAATCAATACCACCACCAGCGCACCCAGCGCCGCTTTTATAACGAGCCCCATCATCCTGCCTTAACACATCGATAACATCAGCCCCTAGCATAACGGAAGCGTTGTTGTTTAGAAAAGATTAATGGAAGGAAAAACGGGGTCGGTGTATGTTGGCGCTTTATATTCAAAATGAATGATATGAACACCATCGTATTTGTTGAAGATGATCCTGAAGTCGGCTCGCTGATTGCCGCCTACCTTGCCCGGCACGATATCGAGGTTATCCTTGAACCGCGTGGCGATTTGGCTGAAGAGAAGATCCTGCACGTTCAACCCGATCTGGTGTTGTTAGACATTATGCTGCCGGGCAAAGACGGTATGACCATCTGCCGCGATTTGCGCGGACGCTGGCAGGGTCCGATTGTTCTGCTGACGTCTCTCGACAGCGATATGAATCATATTCTGGCGCTCGAAATGGGCGCCTGTGATTACATTCTCAAAACCACGCCTCCAGCGGTTCTGCTGGCCCGCCTGCGCCTGCATTTACGCCAGAATGAATACTCGACTCAGTCTAAAGGTATTCAGGCGGCAACCCTGACACCACATACCACACTGCGCTTTGGTACGCTGACTATCGACCCGACCAATCGTTCCGTACTGCTTGCAGGTGAACCTGTCTCTCTGTCTACCGCTGATTTTGAACTGCTGTGGGAACTGGCAACTCATGCGGGACACATTATGGATCGCGATGCGTTACTGAAAAATCTGCGCGGCGTGAGCTATGACGGACTGGACCGCAGCGTTGATGTGGCGATTTCCCGCCTGCGTAAAAAATTGCTGGATAACGCCACGGAACCGTATCGCATCAAGACCATCCGTAATAAAGGCTATCTGTTTGCCCCTCACGCCTGGGATGACGAACCGCGCAAATAACTCCGCCAGGCTGGTTACTTGACCAGCCAAACAAGCAATAAACGTTACACTGTCACGAAAATCGTCTACAGGATAAGCATAAAGACCTTACTCAGGTCTGATCCACACTTTTTGTGTGGCTGCCAACACCCCCTCTCCCTATAATCCGTCCCGGTCCTGAGCCCTTATGGCTCATAGGTTTATTTCAAAATTAAATCTCTTTCCGGCATTTCAGGTGCTGAATGAGGCAAGAGGCTACAATATGTTCGTTACTACCGCGTATATCGCGTTATTTTTGGTTTGTTCATGGGCAGTATTCAGAATCGATCAAAAAAGTCACTCCCTTTCCAAAAGCGTCTTTATTGCTATTTTTATCGGTGCCGTTATTGGCTTATCCCTTCATTTTATTGCTGCCGACAACAGCAAAACGGTTATCGACTGGTATAACATCATCGGTAACGGCTATGTGAATTTACTCAAGCTGGTAGCGGTTCCGCTGATCTTTATCTCTATTCTCTCAGCGATTAATAAGCTCGAAAACAGCGCCGGTATTGGGAAAATGTCGCTCACCATCGTGGGATGTATGCTCTGTCTGGTGATGATTGCAGGATTTGTTGGCCTGCTGACTGCCCATATTTTAGGTCTCGACGCCAGCGCCTTTGGCCATATGCAATCAACGCTGACGGCTGATGATGTGAGTAAAACAGCGGCTGTTTCACTGCCAAAACTGGTCACCTCGTTGATCCCCACAAATATCTTCCTCGACCTTACCGGGGCCAGAAGCGTTTCTGTTATTGGTATTGTGATCTTCACTCTGCTTGCCGGAGTGGCATTATTAAAAGTGAAACAAGATGCGCCGCAGGAAGGTGAAAAATTAAGCGCGGGCATTAACGCCATCCAGATTTGGGTGATGAAAATGGTGAGGATCGTTATCGCACTCACCCCTTATGGCGTGATGGCATTAATGGCTGGCGTATTTTCCGCGTATCGGTTTGAACAATTTGCCAGCCTGTTAGGCTTTATTGCCGCCTGCTACATTGCCGTGCTGATGATGTTTATCGTGCATGCGCTGATTCTGCTGTTGAGCGGAAACAATCCCGTTCGCTATTTTAAAACCGTGTGGCCGGTTTTAACCTTTGCGTTTGTTTCACGCAGCAGTGCGGCATCTATTCCGCTGGCTATTACCGCGCAGGAAAAATTTGGCGTACAAAATACCATTGCCAATATCGCGGCCTCATTTGGTTCCAGTATGGGTCAGAATGGCTGTGCTGGGATTTACCCTGCCATTATGGTGGCAATGATTGCGCCGACAATGGGCATTGATCCACTGTCAGTACACTTTTTGCTGGCGATGCTACCAGCGATTGCGCTGGGGTCGATTGGGGTGGCGGGCGTCGGTGGCGGCGGGACATTTGCCGCACTGATCGTGCTTTCGACACTGAACTTCCCGGTCGCTCTGGTGGGGATTTTTATTGCCATTGAGCCGATTGTCGATATGGCGAGGACCGCATTAAACGTGAATGGGTCGATGATGTCGGGCGTGCTGGCTAACCGAATTTTGCATAAAGAAACCGCCGGGCAACAACAATCACCGCGAGTAAGAGAAGCTGAATAACCACTGAAAGCGATGTCAGATAAAAGCCTTCCTGCTTTGAGGAAGGCTTTTTAATATTAGTTGGAAGTCAATCCGTCATACTTTTTCCAGCGGTAATTCAACGCGGAGAGGATCCAGCAGGAGAGAAATACAGCAATAATCATAAAACCGACATTGCCCATGTGATCACTCAAATTGCTCACCGTATCCCACATTCCCCCCTGAAGTGAAAACGCATCTGACAGTAATCCCAACGCTTCCAATCCACCAATAAATACCGCAACAATCACCGAGGTTCCAGTGATTGTCATATTGTAATACAGCTTACGCTGCGGCTTATTAAAGGCCCAGCCGTAGGCCTCGACCATCAGGATACTGTCGAGGCAATCAATCAGCGCCATACCGCAGGTAAACAACGTCGGGAACACCAGAATGGACCAGATGGACATTCCACTGGATGCTCCTGAAGCAGAAATACCTAACAGCGAAATTTCCGTGGCGGTATCAAAACCCAGTCCAAACAAAAAACCGACAAAATACATATGCCAGTCTTTTCCCACCAGCCTGAAGGCCGAGCGGAATAACCAGCTCAAAGGACCTGAAACCGTGACTGCTTCCGTGGTTTCGTCGTAGGTGCCCGTGCGCTTCAGTTGGCGGAATGCCTTCCATACCTGAAAGAAGATGATCAGATTGATGGTCGCCAGAATAAGCAAGAACGCGGCAGAAATTGACGTACCAATCACGCCCCCGACATTCTGAAACCATGCCATATGATGTTTAAACACGCTGGTGGTAAGGGCAATGCCAATACTTGCCAGCACCACAATCGTGGAATGCCCCAGCGAAAACCACGCCCCTGTGGTCAATGCGCGTTTTTTCTGCTGCATCAGTTTACGGGTTGCGCTGTCGATGGCAGCGATATGATCGGCATCCACGGCGTGGCGAAAACCGTAACACCAGGCGACAAGGCACAACGCCAGAAGCGATGTATGCTGACTAAAGGCTGTGAAAGCCCACAACCAGGCCACAATATTAGCACCGACCAAAAATGCCACCAGCAGCATAATATCCGGGCGCTTTTTAAATACTGAAAACAACGGACTCATTGTTTTCGAACCATTAACTTTTTAATAAAAGACACAACGTAACCTGCCGTTTACTGATTGGTGAATCAAATATTTATCTGCCTAATGATAACGTTTTAGAATTACCAACCCAGTGTTGTAGATCAAAGTTGCAGAGATCCTGAGTCCAGTTCGGCAAGCGCGAGTTCTGCCACGCGCAGAGTTATCGCCGCATTGTCTCCTTCTTGCAAAAACCATGCTGACGAGAGCCCACACCAGGCCGCTATCCACAGCAAAAGACGTTCGCGTTCAAGCCCAGCAGCCTCTGAGACGATGTCGACGCGCTGGGTAAATTTCTGTAGATCAATGGCGATGGCAATATCAGGGTCAGCAAGATCGGGATTGGTAAAGATATTCGCGTAATCAAACCCACGTTCCCCGATGAGCCCTTTAGGATCGATGGCAAGCCATCCCGACTCACCAAAATCAAGCACATTGCCATGATGTAAATCACCATGTAGAACCACAACATCTTGCGGGCTGGAGAGCAACATCTTGGCTGCGCGGGCGCAACGTAACAGGATGCCGCCATGAATATGCGCTGCCGGTGCAAGATCGCAAAACCAGTGCTCAAGCGACGTTAGCGCAGGTGCAGAAGCATTTGGCGAAACATGGAGCTGACGGGCAGTACGGCAAATGATGCGGCAGGCCTGCACATCCAGGTCCGCCCGTGACATGTCAGTCAGTGATTGCACCCCGGTGGCCCGTTCTAAAAGTAACGCCCCATCCTCATGGGCCAACACCCTCGCCGCCCCCTTCCCGTCCCACCAGACCATCAGCTGACATCCGGTTCGCTCACTATCATCGTTCGTGAGTTTAAGGAGCGCTTTCTTACCACCGTTAATTGTCGTCACGGGTAACAGTTGTGACGTGTGGGTAACAATCGGAACACCATCAGGGATGAGTCCCCATCGGCTGAGCCAGGTACTGAGCATGTGCTTTCCAAAGTATTGCCCACCATCTTCAGCCTGAGTGCATCGCCGGTGGGAACGTTTAGCGAAATTTGTGCAGCATTATAGCGATGACGGGTCAGAGCCATACTCCCTCTGTACAGAGTTTTATGCTGGTTTAGAAAATACAACCCTCGAGAAATTGTCAAACGTGGGGTTAGAAAACAGATCGTTTATCCTGATTTTTTGATAACTAGCTCGTAAAATGCAGAATAAAATAAAATCACATCGTTGATAAAAACAGGGAGCGGTGAATTCTCGCCCCCTGCACTGTTTTACCCCTCAGGCATCGCCGAAGAATGGTGAGTAGAAATTTTCCACTCTTTACCATCCCATGCGTAAGTGAAAGTATATCGAGCTGAAACGGTGGATTTATCCGCGAAGGTAAATGTGTAGGTACCGGTATCTATCGCCTTGTTGCAACCAAGACGAATGGTTCGAGTATCAATTTTCCCGGTGGGTTTCTTCGCCAGAAAATGCTCAAAATAATCAACGCGTTCAGCATCTGTTAAACGAGCTTTATTGGATACCGTGGGCAGTAACACCGCATCGCTAAGATAGTTATCCGAAACCGTCTTCGCGTTGCCCGTTTGCAACGATGCGTTCCACTTATCAAATAGCGCTTCAATTTGAGCGTTATCGACCTTCACGCAGTCTGGTGCCGACGCGGCAAAAACAGGAGCAGACAGAAGGGTAAGTGAAGCAATAAGACCAAATAATTTGTTCATTTTAATCATACCATTAGTGGTCGTATGGCAATGGGAATCATCAACATACACTGTGTGTGAAAAATTAAGAGTCCATGGGGGAAAAGGTATTTAATACGATGAAGTAATGAGAGATTTTAGAGTTATCGCCACTTGCATAGCCTGTTCAACTTCCCACCATATTATAGTTCAGCAGTCGCGCTTTCTGTACGCCCTATTCATGCAAGCAAACCGACCAAAGGGGTCATGAGCATGCAGAAAGAAGATATACCGTGTACTCTACCGAGTTAAGTGCGCCTGATGGAATCCGAAAGGAATGCCTCTGCCCCGACTTCAGTGGGTGACATCCTCCCTTAACTGCAAAAGCGCATTAGCTAACCCCTTGACCATCCGGTGATTTTTATGAAGAAGCTGTTTGTGCAGTTTTACTTGTTGCTGTTCGTCTGCTTTCTGGTAATGACCCTGCTGGTCGGCCTTGTATACAAATTTACCGCAGAACGCGCAGGCAGGCAGTCGCTCGATGACTTAATGAAAAGCTCTTTATATTTGATGCGTAGCGAACTTCGCGAGATCCCACCACGTGATTGGGGTAAGACGCTGAAAGAGATGGATTTAAACCTCTCGTTTGATCTTCGCGTGGAGCCGCTGAATAAATACCGACTTGATGCCCCCACCCAGCAACGCCTGCGCGAGGGGGATATCGTTGCGCTCGACGATCAGTACACCTTTATTCAGCGTATTCCGCGCAGCCATTACGTCCTTGCCGTTGGCCCGGTTCCCTATCTCTATTTTCTGCATCAAATGCGCTTACTGGACGTCGCGCTGATGGCGTTTATTGCCATTTCGTTGGCCTTCCCGGTGCTTATCTGGATGCGTCCGCACTGGCAGGAGATGCTAAGACTGGAAGCAGCAGCACAACGTTTTGGTGAAGGACACCTGAGCGAACGTCTGCATTTTGACAGCGGTTCCAGCTTCGAGCGGCTCGGCGTGGCGTTTAACCAGATGGCGGATAATATCAATGCGCTGATCGCCAGCAAAAAACAGCTTATTGATGGTATCGCCCATGAATTGCGCACACCGCTGGTGCGTTTACGCTACCGGCTGGAGATGAGCGATAACCTCACCGAGCAGGAGTCCCAGGCGCTGAATCGCGATATTGGTCAACTGGAAGCGCTTATTGAAGAATTGCTCACCTACGCGCGACTCGACCGACCGCAAAATGAGTTAAACCTCACGGTGCCGAACCTACCCGCGTGGCTTACCACCCACCTGGAAGATGTGCAAAGTATTAATCCGGAACGCTCGGTGTGCCTGCGCCATCTTGCCACCGGTGATTACGGTGCGTTGGATATGCGCCTGATGGAGCGTGTACTGGATAATTTACTTAACAACGCCCTGCGCTATTGCCAGTCTACCGTACACGCCAGCCTGCTGATGCAGGGCCCTCAGGCAATGCTGATCGTCGAAGACGATGGCCCCGGCATAGCACCTGACGCCCGTGCGCAGGTTTTCGAACCCTTTGTTCGCCTCGATCCCAGCCGCGACCGGGCCACCGGCGGCTGCGGACTTGGGCTGGCCATCGTCCACTCGATTGCACTGGCCATGGGCGGCACGGTGGTTTGTGACGAAAGCGAACTGGGCGGCGCGCGCTTCACCTTTAGCTGGCCTGTCTGGCATAACATTCCCGAATTTTCTGCTGCTTGACCCCTACGGCTCGGTGGTCAGGTGGTGCTGGTTGTGCTATAAAAAAGTATGTTGTAACTAAAATGGTAACCCTATGGCTCGTTACGATCTTGTTGAACGTCTGAACAGTACTTTTCGCCTGATGGAACAGGAACTGGCGCAATTTACGAAAAATCTGCAGCAGCATACGCTGCTGATTGCCCGCGTGTTCTCCCTGCCAGAAGTCGCAAAAGAGTCGGAACACGCCCCGTTGGACACCATCGACGTTAAACAACATTTAGGCAAAGAAGCTGAAAGTCTGGCGCTGCGCCACTACCGCCACCTGTTTATTCAACAGCAGTCCGAGAACCGCAGCAGCAAAGCCGCCGTTCGCCTGCCCGGCGTGCTGTGCTATCAGGTCGATAGTGCTTTGCAGGCTACGCTTGAAGCGCAAATCCAACGTATCAACCAGCTGAAAACAACTTTTGAGCACATTGTGACAGTGGATTCAGGGCTACCGCCAGCCGCGCGTTTCGAATGGGTGCATCGTCATTTACCGGGGCTTATCACTCTCAACGCCTACCGCACACTAACGGTCGT
Source organism: Citrobacter tructae (assembly GCF_004684345.1). Taxonomy (NCBI): domain Bacteria; kingdom Pseudomonadati; phylum Pseudomonadota; class Gammaproteobacteria; order Enterobacterales; family Enterobacteriaceae; genus Citrobacter; species Citrobacter tructae. The sequence goes on along the minus strand of NZ_CP038469.1, from coordinate 849,628 downwards.
TAAAGAACCCGCCACCCTGCGATTCGGTTGGGCCAATAAGCACATTATTAAAAATTTCAAGCGCGATGAGGTGCTGGAGCAGTTGGAAAAAAGCCTGGCCTCACCGCGCAGCGTGCATCCGTGGACGCGTGAAGAGTGGCAGGCGAAACTTGAGCGCGAATATCAGGACATCGCCGCCCTGCCGCAACAAGCTAAACTGAAAATCAAAAGACCGGTGAAAGTACAACCTATCGCCCGTGTCTGGTACAAAGGGCAGCAAAAACAGGTGCAATATGCCTGCCCGACGCCGTTGATTGCGCTGATTAATAACGATAACGGTATGAGCGTGCCGGACATCGGCGAGTTATTAAATTACGATGCCGACAACGTGCAACATCGCTTTAAACCTCAGGCGCAGCCGTTAAGACTGATTATCCCCCGGCTGCACCTGTATGTTGCGGATTAACCTCCTGGTCGCATGCTGCCAACCATCAGTTCCGGGCGCACCCAACTGTCGAATTCAGCTTCACTAAGATAGCCCAGCGCCAGCGCGGAGGCTTTTAAGGTCAACCCTTCTTTATGGGCCTTTTTGGCGATCTCAGCGGCTTTATCGTACCCGATATGGGTATTCAGCGCGGTCACCAGCATCAGTGACTCGTTGAGCAACTGATCGATGCGATCGCGATTCGGCTCAATCCCGGTCGCACAGTGCTCATTGAAGCTTTCCATACCATCGGCCAGCAGGCGGACCGATTGCAGAAAGTTATGGATAACCATCGGTCGGTAGACGTTGAGCTCAAAATTCCCTGACGCCCCGCCAATGTTGATGGCGACATCATTGCCCATCACCTGACAGCACAGCATGGTCAAGGCTTCACATTGCGTGGGGTTGACCTTACCGGGCATGATGGAACTGCCGGGCTCGTTTTCAGGAATCGCTATCTCGCCAATACCACAGCGTGGACCAGACGCCAGCCAGCGCACATCGTTGGCGATTTTCATTAACGAGGCTGCCAGTCCTTTCAGCGCACCGTGGGCGTGTACCAGCGCATCGCAGGTGGCTAGCGCTTCAAATTTGTTGGGGGCGGTGACAAAAGGCGCACAGGTGATCACCCTTAGTTCATCCGCTACCCGGCGAGCATATTCGGGATGTGTATTCAGCCCGGTACCGACGGCAGTGCCTCCCAAAGCCAGTTCGGCAACGTGCGGCAAGCTGTTTTCAATGTGCTTCAGGTTATGTTCCAGCATCGCAACCCAGCCTGAGATCTCCTGGCCCAACGTCAACGGTGTAGCATCCTGCAGATGCGTGCGACCAATTTTGACGATATCCGCAAACGCGTGGGATTTATCACTCAGGGTTTTTATCAAAACCGTCAGTTGTGGAACAAGTGACTTGCGTAGCGCCAGCAGCGCGGCAACGTGCATCGCCGTGGGGAAAACATCGTTTGAACTTTGGCTTTTGTTGACATCATCGTTCGGATGTATTTTTCGATCCATACCCCGGACGCCGCCCAGTAACTCGCTAGCCCGGTTTGCCAGGACCTCGTTCATGTTCATATTGCTTTGCGTGCCAGAACCCGTCTGCCAGATAGCCAACGGAAACTCATCAGCGTGTTTATCTGCAAGAACTTCATCTGCCGCCTGCATGATGGCGTTCGCTTTTTCTGCCACCAGCAGTCCCAGGTCTTGGTTAACCTTCGCGGCGGCACGTTTTGTCAGCGCCAGTGCATGGATCAGCGAGACCGGCATTTTCTCCGTCGAGATACGAAAATGCTCCAGCGATCGTTGGGTTTGTGCGCCCCAGAGTTTGTCAGCCGGAACATCAATCGCCCCCATAGAATCATTTTCGCGGCGTACCGTTACCATTACCTGCTCCTTTTATTAACAGTTGATTAGGTTATGTTTCGACATTGCCCACTTGCCATTGGTCTTATGAGTATTGACGAGGATAAAACCCTCGTTTGGTGGTTCGTGCGGTAAAAAAAAACCGCCCCGAAGGGCGGCTGACGTTACTTAACGCAGCGTGCGCACTGCGACGTCTGAATCTGCTGGAAGAAATCGTTACCTTTGTCATCCACCAGGATAAATGCCGGGAAATCTTCCACTTCAATTTTCCAGATGGCTTCCATCCCAAGTTCCGGGTATTCCACGCATTCCAGGCTCTTGATACTGCCCTGAGCCAGTACTGCCGCAGGGCCACCAATACTGCCAAGATAGAAACCGCCATGTTTATGACAGGCGTCGGTTACCTGCTGACTACGGTTGCCTTTTGCCAGCATGATCATACTCCCGCCCGCAGACTGCAGTTGATCAACGTACGAATCCATTCGTCCGGCGGTGGTTGGACCAAGCGAACCCGAGGCATAACCTTCCGGAGTTTTTGCCGGGCCAGCGTAATAGATAGGGTGATCTTTGACATACTGCGGCAAACTTTCGCCGTTATCCAGACGCTCTTTCAGTTTTGCATGCGCAATATCACGTCCGACGATGATCGTGCCATTCAGTGACAGACGCGTGGAAACAGGGTACTGCGACAGCTGAGCCAGAATCTCTTTCATCGGGCGGTTGAGATCAACGCGCACCGCTTCACCTTCACCGGCCTGACGTAATTCTTCCGGGATGTACTTGCCCGGATTATTTTCCAGCCTCTCGATCCAGATTCCATCACGGTTGATCTTGGCTTTGATATTACGGTCCGCAGAACAGGATACGCCCATGCCTACCGGGCACGATGCGCCGTGGCGCGGCAGACGGATCACGCGGATATCGTGGGCGAAGTATTTCCCACCAAACTGCGCGCCCAGACCAAGGTTTTGTGCTTCAATTAACAGCTCTTTTTCCAGCTCGACATCGCGGAACGCCTGACCATGCTCGTTACCTTCGGTCGGCAATTCATCGTAATATTTTGCCGACGCCAGTTTAACGGTTTTCAGCGTGGCTTCTGCCGAGGTTCCACCAATCACAAAAGCAATGTGATACGGCGGACAGGCCGCGGTTCCCAGCGTACGCATTTTCTCGACCAGATAATTTTTCAATTTGCCCGGCGTGAGCAGCGCTTTGGTTTCCTGATACAGATAGGTTTTGTTCGCCGATCCACCGCCTTTGGCGATACAGAGGAATTTGTACTCGTCGCCGTCCACGGTATACAGGTCTATCTGTGCCGGCAGGTTAGTTCCGGTATTCACCTCGTTATACATATCCAGCGCGGCGTTTTGCGAATAGCGCAGGTTGTCTTCGATATAGGTGTTATACACCCCACGCGCCAGGGCCGCTTCATCGCCGCCACCGGTCCAGACTCGTTGCCCTTTTTTACCGACGATAATGGCCGTACCGGTGTCCTGACAGGTCGGTAAAACACCTTTCGCCGCGATGTCGGAGTTACGCAGGAATTGCAGGGCCACATATTTGTCGTTTTCGCTGGCATCCGGGTCACGAAGAATATCCGCAACCTGCTGCTGATGCGCTGGACGCAACATAAACGAAGCATCATGGAAGGCCTGACGTGCAAGGAGGGTTAACGCTTGTGGATCAACTTTAATGATTTCCTGCCCTTCAAATTCGGCAACGGAAACATGATCGCTGGTCAGCAGATAGTATTCGGTATCATCCTTTTTGAGGGGGAAAGGATGCTGATAATGAAAGGGTTTGTTTGACATTGTGCTCTCACTTACTGCTCTGTCTGGTTATTCTCTGGGCAGATGTTCCATTGCCCTGCTTCCCTGTCGCGGGTCGGGTTGCGGCAGCAACGAGCTTTGCGCAACCAGAATTGCTCAGGGTATTAAAAGCGAGTCACCATATCCTACACAATTTTTTAACAAAAACTGAGACAAGTACGACTTTTTACATGTGCAGGTTACTTCCCCGTGGGTTTCTTGGTTTAATAGCCAGAGATAATTCCACATTGAAACAGGGCTTGATAATGCAAAAACTCATCAACTCAGTGCAGAACTACGCCTGGGGAAGTAAAACTGCGTTAACGGAACTTTATGGCATTGAAAATCCGACCCAACAACCGATGGCGGAGCTGTGGATGGGCGCACATCCGAAAAGCAGTTCTCAGGTTCAGAACGCCGACGGCCAGACGGTTTCTCTGCGCGACGTTATCGAGCGCGATAAGTCCGCACTGTTAGGCGATGCCGTGGCAAAACGCTTTGGTGAACTGCCTTTCCTGTTTAAAGTGCTCTGCGCCGCGCAGCCCCTTTCGATTCAGGTCCACCCGAACAAACACAATTCTGAGGTTGGATTTGCCAAAGAAAACGCGGCTGGGATCCCGATGGATGCCGCCGAGCGTAATTACAAGGATCCTAACCACAAGCCCGAACTGGTGTTTGCCCTGACGCCTTTCCTGGCCATGAATGCGTTCCGCGAGTTCTCCGAGATTGTGGCGTTGCTACAGCCGGTTTCTGGCGCACATCCTGCCATTGCTCACTTCCTGCAGGAACCCAACGCTGAGCGTTTGAGCCACCTCTTCGCCAGCTTGCTGAATATGCAGGGCGAGGAAAAATCCCGCGCGCTGGCAGTGCTGAAGTCCGCCCTTAACAGTCAGCAGGGCGAGCCGTGGCAAACCATCCGCCTGATAGCGGATGTCTACCCGGACGATAGCGGTTTGTTCTCTCCGCTGCTGCTCAATGTGGTCAAGCTCAATCCAGGTGAGGCGATGTTCCTGTTTGCCGAAACCCCGCACGCCTACCTGCAAGGTGTGGCACTCGAGGTGATGGCCAACTCCGATAACGTACTGCGCGCCGGGTTGACGCCAAAATATATCGATATCCCTGAACTGGTCGCCAACGTACAGTTTGTTGCTAAACCGGCAAATCAACTGCTGACGACCCCTATTAAAACAGGTGGGGAACTGGATTTCCCAATCCCGGTTGACGACTTCGCATTCTCCCTGCATGAACTGTCTGCCAGTGAAGCCGCCATCAGCCAGCATAGCGCCGCTATTTTGTTCTGCGTAGAGGGCGAAGCCGTGCTGAGCAAGGGTGAACAACGTCTGGTACTGAAAGCGGGTGAATCGGCATTTATCAGCGCCAATGAATCGCCAGTGAACGTCAGTGGTACTGGCCGTTTAGCGCGGGTTTATAACAAGCTGTAGCAAGATACTGATATTTTTAACAACTCTTGCTAAGCTAGTAGTAGGTTAAAGACATGTCACTCCTCCAGGCGTCTTCAAACGCCTGGTTTTATTTTATGGATATCGAAATGAAAAAAACGCTGGTAGCTGCGGGTGTGGTTGTTGCACTGGGAATCGTATGGACGGGCGGCGCCTGGTTCACGGGGAAGAAACTGGAAACCCATCTCGCTGAGGTGGTGACGCAAACAAACGAACAGCTCAAACGCCTTTCGCCTGAGTCGGGCATTGAGCTGAGTTATCAGAACTACCAGCGCGGCGTGTTCAGCAGCCAACTGCAACTGGTGGTGAAACCTATCGCTGGTCAGGAAAATGCGTGGCTGAAATCGGGGCAAAGCATCGTTCTGGATGAATCCGTCGATCACGGTCCCTTCCCGCTGGCCCAGCTTAAATCATTGAACCTTATTCCAGCGATGGCCGCCGTGAAAACCACGCTGGTGAACAATGACGTCACAAAGCCGCTGTTTGACATTGCCAAGGGAGAATCCCCTTTCACCATCAATTCCCGCGTTGGTTATAGCGGAGATACCCGTTCTGATGTTTCTCTCAAGCCGCTGAATTACGAAAAAGGCGATGAGAAAGTGGCCTTTAGCGGCGGTGAATTCCAGCTCAGCGCCGATAAAGACGGTAACGTGGTTTCCCTGACCGGTGAAGCGCAAAGCGGCGTGGTGAATGCCGTTAACGAGTACGACCAGAAGGTACAAGTTACCTTTAATAACCTGAAAACGGACGGCTCAAGCTCGATAGCCAGCTTTGGTGAACGTATTGGCGATCAGAAACTGTCACTCGATAAGCTGTCTATTTCTGTCGAAGGCAAAGAGTTAGCCGTTCTGGAAGGCATGGGAATCGATGGTAAATCCGATCTGGTTAACGATGGGAAAACCGTCAACAGCCAGCTTGATTACACGCTCAACAGCCTAAAATTGCAGGGTCAGGATTTGGGTAGCGGTAAGCTGACGCTGAAAGTAGGCCAGATTGATGGTGAAGCATTACATCAGTTCAGCCAGCAGTATAGCGCCCAAACCAAAGCGCTGATGTCGCAGATTGACGTGGTGCAAAACCCTGAGCTCTATCAGCAGAAAGTGACCGAAGCGTTCTTCAGCGCCCTGCCAATTCTGATGAAGGGTGAGCCGGTTATCACCGTAGCACCGCTGAGCTGGAAGAATGCCAAAGGCGAGACAACCTTTAACCTGTCTCTGTTCCTGAAAGATCCGAACGCTAACCAGGAAGAGCCAAAAACGCTGGTCCAGGAAGTGGATCGCGCAGTGAAATCGCTGGATGCCAAACTGGCAATCCCGATGGATATGGCGATTGAGTTCATGACCCAGATTGCCAAACTGGAAGGCTATCAGCAGGAAGAAGCGGCTGCTATGGCGAAGCAGCAGGTCAATGGCCTCGCTGCAATGGGGCAAATGTTCCGCATCACGACGGTACAGGACAACACCATCGGCTCCAGCCTGCAGTATGCTAATGGTCAGGTGACGCTCAACGGCCAAAAAATGCCGCTGGATGAATTTGTCGGCATGTTTGGTATGCCAACGCTTTCCGAACCGGATGCCCCGGCCATCCCGCAGCAGTAATTCTCTACTGCATAATGCCAGTCACGGCCCGATAACGCGATTTATCGGGCTTTTTTACATCTGGCATATTACTTCTGAGTCACCAGCCGGGCGGATAGCGTCAGATTGCGCGAGTGCCCCTCATCATTGCTGATTCGCTGCAGTACACGTTCAGCAAGCGTATACCCTAGTTCACGCGCGGGAGTGCTGGCCCAAATTATCGGTAAATCATCCAGCGCGCTCTCAGCCACATCGGCAAAGGCGGCCAGTGATATCTGCTGTTCAAAATAGCGGTCAACGCCAATTTCACCGCTCTGACGCCCTGCTTTCATCAGGCCAAACCATGCCCCAACGGCGATGGTTTCGTTGTAGCACACTACCGCGCTGATGGTCGGGTTATGGCGTAACAGTGCCGTAACCGCTTCTGCGGCTTGCTTCTGGCTGGAGGCACACTCCAGTACCCAATCGCTATGAAAAGGCAGTCCAAATTTGAGCAGCGTGGCGCAATATCCACCCACGCGTTCGGCACGGGTCAGAGAGGAACTCTGCCCACCCAGCCAGGCGATTCGCTGATGACCATGCCCGACGAGATGCTCGACCAGTAACTGTGCTGCCTGCATATTGTCAGGCCTGACGGTGTCGGCATCATCCAGATAGCTGGCGCGTGAAGCAAACACAACCGGGATCCCTTTTTCACCGGCCAGTTGCCGTAACGCGTCGCTGCTGCCCGCCGCTCCGGCGATCACCACGCCGTCTACACCCTGGTTGAGTAACATCGAGAAACGCTGGGCCAACTGCTCCCCATCCTTACCGCCATGCAGTAAAAACACCATCCGCCCCTGAGCTTCTAAGGCTTCCGTCAACCCTGCCGTCAGTTCAGCATAAAATGGCGTTGAGAGGTCGCGAACAATTAAGCCAATGACCCCACTCTGCCCGCCACGCAGCACCGACGCCTGGCGGTTACGTACAAATCCCAGTTGTTCGATGGCAGCATTGACCCGTTCTCCGGTGGCGGAAGAGATACGCCCTTTACCGCTGAGAACCAATGAGACTGTACTGACCGATACGCCAGCAGCCAACGCAACATCATGGATGGTTATTTTTTTGGCTATAGCCATAAAACCAGAAAGCTCCCTGATAACGTGACAGATAAAACGTTTTATCAATAGTTTATATTTATACGCACTATTATCGTTCGATAATGTGATTTGTAACGCACTAAAATTAGGTAAAACGTTTTATCTTCTCGCCATCATTAGTTGGTCGATTTTTACAAGGAGTCGTTAGATGACGGCGAGAACCACACCAAAAGTAACGTTATGGGAATTTTTCCAGCAATTGGGCAAAACTTTCATGCTGCCCGTGGCCCTGCTCTCGTTTTGCGGGATCATGCTGGGGATCGGCAGCTCGTTAAGCAGCCATGATGTCATTACGTTGATCCCGGCGCTGGGGAATCCGATGCTGCAGGCGCTTTTTACCTGGATGAGTAAAGTCGGTTCTTTCGCATTTAGCTTTCTGCCGGTGATGTTTTGTATCGCAATACCCCTTGGTCTGGCGCGCGAGAACAAGGGTGTTGCGGCCTTTGCCGGGTTTGTTGGCTACGCGGTCATGAACCTTGCTGTCAACTTTTGGTTAACGGCCAAAGGTATTTTACCCACCACGGATGCGGCGATCCTCAAAGCCAACAACGTGCAAAATATTCTGGGGATCCAGTCGATCGACACCGGGATCCTGGGTGCGGTCATTGCCGGGATCATTGTCTGGATGCTACATGAGCGCTTCCACAACATTCGCCTCCCGGATGCGCTGGCGTTCTTCGGTGGTACCCGCTTTGTTCCGATCATCTCGTCGGTAGTGATGGGACTGGTCGGGCTGGTCATTCCGCTGATTTGGCCGTTCTTTGCCATGGGCATTACCGGGCTTGGCAGCATCATCAACAGCGCCGGTGAATTTGGCCCGATGCTGTTTGGTACCGGCGAGCGTCTGCTGCTGCCATTTGGTTTGCACCATATTCTGGTGGCATTAATTCGTTTTACTGAAGCTGGCGGCACGCAGGAAGTCTGCGGCCATAGCGTGAGCGGCGCGCTGACTATTTTCCAGGCTCAACTGAGCTGTCCGACAACGCAAGGCTTCTCTGAAAGCGCCACGCGTTTCCTGTCCCAGGGCAAAATGCCAGCATTCCTCGGCGGTTTACCGGGCGCGGCGTTAGCCATGTATCACTGCGCCCGCCCTGAAAATCGTCATAAAATTAAAGGGTTATTAATCTCTGGTCTGATTGCCTGCGTGATCGGCGGTACCACCGAACCCCTGGAGTTCTTGTTCCTGTTCGTGGCGCCGGTGCTGTATGTTATCCACGCGCTGTTGACCGGGCTTGGCTTCACCGTAATGGCGGTGCTTGGCGTCACTATCGGCAACACTGATGGCAACCTGATTGACTTCGTGGTGTTTGGCATCCTGCACGGGTTGTCTACCAAGTGGTATCTGGTGCCGGTCGTCGCGGCTATCTGGTTCGCGGTGTACTACGTCATCTTCCGCTTCGCCATCACGCGCTTTAACCTGAAAACGCCGGGTCGTGATGTCGAAATTGCCAGCAACATCGAAAAAGTCATGGCCGGAACGCCGGGCAAATCAGGCTATAACGTACCTGCCATTCTGGCGGCGCTGGGCGGTGCAGAGAACATCGTCAGTCTGGATAACTGCATCACCCGTCTGCGTCTGTCAGTGAAGGATATGTCGCTTGTGAACGTGCAGGCGCTGAAGGACAATCGTGCGATTGGCGTCGTTCAACTCAACCAGCATAATCTGCAGGTGGTGATTGGTCCTCAGGTCCAGTCGGTGAAAGATGAAATGGCGGTTCTGATGAATACCGTGCAGGCATAAGGACAACGATATGTTTGATTTTTCAACGGAAGTGGACAGACACGGTACGTGGTGCACCCAGTGGGACTACGTCGCCGACCGGTTTGGTTCGGCCGACCTGCTGCCGTTCACCATCTCAGATATGGATTTTGCCACTGCACCTTGTATTCTGGAGGCGCTGACGCAGCGCCTGTCACACGGTGTATTAGGCTACAGTCGCTGGAAAAATGATGAGTTTTTGGCGGCGATTAGCCACTGGTTCCTGACCCGCCATAACACCCAAATTGATCCGCAATCGGTGGTTTACGGCCCCTCAGTCATCTATATGGTGTCGGAGTTGATCCGCCAGTGGTCATCAACGGGTGATGCCGTCGTTATCCATACCCCGGCTTATGATGCGTTTTACAAAGCCATCGAGGGCAACCAACGAACAGTACTTCCTGTTGAACTGGAGAAACGTGCGGACGGGTGGTACTGCGACATGGCGAAGCTGGAAGCGATCCTTTCACGTCCTGAGAGCAAAATTTTTCTGCTCTGCAGCCCACAGAATCCAACCGGCAAAGTCTGGACTCGCGGTGAGCTGGAAACAATGGCCGAGCTGTGCCAACGCCACGGCGTGAAGGTTATTTCCGACGAAATTCATATGGATATGGTATGGGGAGAACAGCCGCACATTCCGTGGAGTAACGTCGCACGCGACAGCTGGGCGCTGCTCACATCCGGTTCCAAAAGTTTTAATATTCCGGCATTAACCGGGGCTTACGGGATCATTGAAGATGCCCATAGTCGTAACGACTATCTCAGTGCGTTAAAAGGCCGCGATGGGCTTTCCTCACCTGCGGTACTGGCACTTAGCGCACATATTGCTGCTTATCAGCAGGGCGCACAGTGGCTGGATGAGTTACGCGACTATTTGACCGATAACCTGCATTATATCGCGCATGAGCTCAATACGGCGTTCCCTGAGCTAAACTGGCAGGTCCCGCAGGCTACTTATCTGGCATGGATTGATTTACGCGCACTCAATATTGATGACCACGCGTTGCAGGATGCACTCATCCACCAGCAAAAAGTCGCCATCATGCCGGGGTACACCTATGGTGAAGAAGGCCTCGGTTTTGTCCGTCTGAATGCCGGGTGCCCGCGTGCAAAACTGGAAAAAGGCGTACAGAGATTGATTAACGCAATCCGTTCAGTGCGATAACGTATGTTGCGCAATGAAATTATTCATTGCGCAACATAGATTTTTATCCTGATTTATTCTTATAATACTGCGCACTTTACCTACCAAAAAGAGTGCGATCATGATTGATATTTCCCTTCCCTTAACAGACGTCCATCGCCACCTTGATGGTAACATCCGCGCACAAACGATTCTCGATCTTGGTCGTCAGTTCAATTTAACCCTCCCTGCTCAAACGCTGGACACGCTGATACCCCATGTACAGGTCACCTCGACAGAGCCGGATTTAGTCAGCTTTTTATCAAAGCTCGACTGGGGCGTGAAAGTACTGGCTTCGCTGGAAGCCTGCCGACGCGTGGCCTTTGAGAATATTGAAGATGCTGCCCGTAACGGCCTGCACTATGTTGAACTGCGCTTTTCACCGGGCTATATGGCGATGGCTCATCAACTCCCCGTCGCGGGCGTGGTTGAAGCGGTGATTGCTGGCGTGCGTGAAGGCTGCAAGGCTTTTGGCGTCGAAGCCCGCTTAATCGGTATCATGAGCCGAACCTTTGGCGAAGCCGCTTGCCTGCAGGAGCTGGACGCGCTGTTAGCTCATCGCGATCACATTACCGCGTTGGATCTGGCGGGCGACGAGCTGGGCTTTCCGGGCAGCCTGTTCCTGTCACATTTTAACCGGGCACGTGACGCGGGTTGGCACATTACCGTACACGCAGGTGAAGCAGCAGGCCCTGAAAGTATCTGGCAGGCCATCAGAGAACTGGGGGCTGAACGTATTGGTCATGGCGTCAAAGCCGTCGAAGATCGCGCGTTAATGGATTTTCTTGCCGAGCAGCGTATTGGTATCGAATCCTGCCTGACGTCCAACATCCAGACCAGCACCGTCGCTTCGCTGGCAACACATCCGCTTAAAACGTTCCTCGAACATGGCGTTCTGGCTAGTCTGAATACCGACGATCCGGCGGTTCAGGGCGTGGACATTATTCACGAATATACCATTGCCGCTCCAGCGGCGGGGTTGAGTCGCGAGCAGATCCGCCAGGCGCAAATCAATGGTCTGGAAATGGCGTTTTTGAGTACAGAAGAGAAACGTGCACTACGTGAGAAAGTGGCTGCAGCGTAATCATGTTATCCGGCTTACCGTTTTCAGATGTAGGCCGGATAAGATGCTCTTGCATCACCATCCGGCATTTACATTATCAGGCAAGGCTCAGCGTAGAGCGGTGTTTTGCTGATTCAAGACCTAACTCGATAAGTTCCATAATTTGAATGGCCTGCCGTGCCGGAACCGGGTTTTCGCCATTGCCGTTCAGCGCATCGCGGATGCCCGCATAATAAGCCGGATAGTTGCCCGGCACAGTCAACCAGGTTTCTTCCACGCGTTCTTCGCCTTCGACCCGCGTCAGCACGCCATCGCGCATGTCGTAACCCCAGTCTTCCTGCGGCAAACGTTCGCCATTTTTTAGACGTTCCTCCTGCGGATCAAGACCGTACTTCACATAGCTCCCGCGCGATCCATGCACGATATAGCGCGCAGACTCAGCGGCAGCAAGCATTGTACCGTGCAGAACCACTCGACGCTGCGGGTAGGCCAAAATAGCGTGGAAATAATCTGTCGATTGCGCGCCAGGACGCAGCTGCGCCAGGTCGACCGTCAGGCTGACGGGCAAACCAAACAGGTTTATGGCCTGATCCAACAGATGCGGTGCCAAATCGTACCAGACGCCGCTTCCCGGTCCGCCCTGTTCACGCCAGCGGTCACGAACCTGCGGACGAAAACGATCGAAGTGGGATTCAAAGTAGGCAACTTCACCCAACACACCGTCTGCCAGAAGGGCTTTTAGCGTCAGGAAATCACTGTCCCAGCGCCGGTTATGGAAAACAGAGAGCAAGCGCCCCAGGCTACGCGCCAGTGCATCCAGCTCACGAGCTTGTGACAGTGTCACGGTGAAAGGCTTATCAACAACCACGTGTTTACCCGCTTCCAGCGCCGCTTTCGCGAGTGGGAAATGCGTGTCATTCGGCGTGGGGATCACAATCAAATCGATACTGGGATCGTTAAACAGATGCTTAGGCTCACTCACCACCGCAACAGAAGGCCAGTCCGCCTTCACTTTTGCTTCATCACTGCTGGATACCGCAGCCAGTTCCAGCCCAGGGGTGCCCACTATCAGAGGGGCATGGAAAGTTTTGCTGGCATAGCCATAGCCAATCAACCCAACGCGGATGTTGTCACTCATGTTATTGCCTCTCTATTCAGGACTGACCTATTTCACACCATACATTGCAACGTCACAACAGTTTAATAACCTTTACGCGATAAAGGTCGTTACTTAACTTAAGTCAAACATATGCCACTTAGCGTTAACTTGCTGCGAAAAAGTCTTCGAAATCGTTCCCGATGCTCTTGCCGTCTTACTTATTGATAAGTAACATTTGCCCCCTGTGTTTAAGGATAAATCAAAGCAAATGTCGTCAGTAATGAATCGTCTTATTGAGTTAACAGGTTGGATTGTTCTCGCGGTCTCCGTCATCCTTTTAGGTATTGCCACTCATATTGACAACTACCAGCCACCGGAACCGACGGCTGCGGTGCAGAAGAAATAACCAACGGCCTTCTTTTTTAACCCAGCAGTCATGCTGGGTTAGGCTGTAAAAGCGTCATTTCTGTCAAAAAAAGCGAATTATGCAGTACCCCACTCAGGCACTTATTGCCTGCGATTGCGGAGCGCGTTACCCTTTTAACAGATACTCATCGTGCCTGCGTGTCTATCAGTACGAATACTCTTATTTTTATCTTTGCACACCAATACGCTTTTACCTGTGCAACCTTGTTTATTTTTTAATATTCACTACTCCGTTGGTGTTATTTTCTTAACATGGATCTCCGTATATGACTGTTCAGGATTACTTATTAAAATTCCGTAAAATCAGCTCACTCGAAAGTCTGGAAAAACTGTTCGATCACCTTAACTACACGCTCACCGACGATCGCGACATTATCAATATGTATCGTGCTGCGGATCACCGCCGTGCGGAGCTTATCTCCGGTGGACGCCTGTTCGATATCGGTGAGGTGCCTAAATCTGTTTGGCATTATGTGCAATAAATAAGAAAGTAGCGCTCATCGTTAAAAGCTTTATAATAATCGCCCCAAAATGAATGGCATGATTGTTCGCGCGCGTAACCCTGGAGAAGAAATGACGACACCGGCACAACGTATCGGAGGCTGGCTACTTGGGCCACTGGCCTGGCTGTTAGTGGCGTTGTTGAGCGCTTCACTGGCGATGCTGCTGTATGTGACTGCGCTAGCCACACCGCAGACGTTCAAAACGCTCGGCGAACAAAGCACCGCTAATTTGCTTTTATGGGGCGTTTCCTTTATTACCGCTATCGCCATGTGGTACTACACGCTGTGGCTGACAATCGCGTTTTTCAAACGCAGGACCTGTGTGCCTAAGCACTATATTCTATGGCTGCTGATCTCTGTGTTACTGGCGATTAAAGCGTTTGCGTTCTCACCTGTACCGGATGCCTTTGCCGTACGCCAGCTCTTGTTCCCGTTATTAGCTGCCGCGCTACTGGTGCCCTATTTCAAGCGTTCGCAACGCGTGAAAACGACGTTTGTGAACCCGTAATAACCCTACAGTTAACCTGTTGTCGCCTGCTGTAGATTGACAGATAATAGGCGGCTTTTTTATTTCAGGCCGAAAAATGACTGATTACCTGCTGCTGTTTGTCGGAACTGTACTGGTCAATAACTTTGTACTGGTCAAGTTTCTGGGCCTTTGCCCCTTTATGGGCGTTTCCAAAAAACTGGAAACCGCGATGGGGATGGGCCTCGCCACGACCTTTGTAATGACGCTGGCATCGATTTGCGCATGGCTGATTGACACCTGGATCCTCATCCCGCTCGATCTCATCTATCTGCGCACGCTGGCCTTTATTTTAGTCATCGCCGTGGTCGTACAATTTACCGAGATGGTGGTGCGTAAAACGAGTCCTGCACTGTATCGCCTGCTGGGGATCTTCTTACCGTTGATCACCACTAACTGTGCAGTATTGGGCGTCGCGTTGCTAAATATCAATCTCGGCCATAACTTTTTACAGTCGGCGCTGTACGGTTTTTCCGCCGCCGTTGGCTTCTCACTGGTGATGGTATTGTTCGCCGCCATTCGCGAGCGTCTTGCCGTGGCAGATGTTCCGGCTCCTTTTCGCGGTAATGCGATTGCGCTGATTACCGCCGGTTTAATGTCATTGGCCTTTATGGGCTTTAGTGGTTTGGTGAAGCTGTAATGAATGCTATCTGGATTGCCGTTGCCGCAGTGAGTCTGCTGGGTCTGGCGTTCGGCGCTATTTTAGGTTATGCCTCCCGGCGTTTTGCCGTTGAGGACGATCCGGTTGTAGAAAAAATCGATGAAATTCTCCCACAAAGCCAGTGTGGCCAGTGCGGTTACCCTGGCTGTCACCCGTATGCAGAAGCGATAGGCTGTCAGGGGGAAAAAATCAACCGCTGCGCCCCTGGCGGTGAAGCGGTGATGTTAAAAATTGCGACGCTGCTGAACGTCGATCCGCAGCCCATTGATGGCGATGAACAAGACGTCACGCCAGTGCGTATGCTAGCGGTCATTGATGAAAACAATTGTATTGGCTGCACAAAGTGTATTCAGGCCTGCCCGGTTGACGCCATCGTCGGTGCGACGCGTGCTATGCACACAGTCATGAGCGATCTCTGCACCGGGTGTAACCTGTGCGTTGATCCCTGCCCGACCCAGTGTATTGAATTACGCCCGGTTGCCGAAACGCCTGATAGCTGGAAGTGGGATTTGAACACCATCCCCGTGCGCATCATTCCCGTGGAACAACATGTTTAAGCTATTCTCTGCATTCAGAAAAAACAAAATTTGGGACTTCGAAGGCGGTATTCACCCACCCGAGATGAAGACCCAGTCAAACGGTACGCCGCTGCGACAGGTTCCCTTGCCGCCGCGCCTGGTAATTCCGCTGAAGCAGCATATTGGTGCTGAGGGCGAACTGTGCGTAAACGTCGGCGACCACGTCCTGCGTGGTCAGGCGCTGACGCGTGGGCGCGGTAAAATGCTGCCGGTACATGCCCCCACCTCCGGCACCGTTGTGGCCATTGCTCCACACTCCACTGCGCATCCTTCAGCCTTAGCTGAGATCAGCGTCATTATTGATGCAGATGGCGAAGATCGCTGGATTGAGCGTGACGGCTGGTCTGACTTTCGTTCCCGCAGCAGGGAAGAGCTAATTGCCCGTATTCATCGGTACGGCGTTGCCGGGCTGGGTGGCGCAGGTTTTCCTACCGGCGTCAAACTACAGGGCGGCGGAGATAAAATTGAAACGCTGATTATCAACGCCGCTGAATGCGAGCCCTATATTACCGCTGACGACCGCCTGATGCAGGATTGTGCCGCCCAGGTGGTGGAAGGCATTCGCATCCTGGCTCACATTCTGCAACCGCGCGAAATACTGCTGGGAATTGAAGATAACAAACCGCAGGCCATTTCAATGCTGCGCGCGGTGCTGGCGGACTCACACGACATCAGCCTGCGCGTTATCCCGACCAAATACCCTTCCGGAGGGGCGAAGCAACTGACCCAGATTCTGACCGGGAAACAGGTCCCGCATGGCGGGCGTTCCTCGGATATTGGCGTCCTGATGCAAAACGTCGGTACGGCCTATGCTGTCAAACGCGCCGTGATTGACGGGGAGCCGATCACCGAACGCGTCGTGACGCTGACCGGCGAAGCCGTCAGCCGTCCGGGCAATGTCTGGGCTCGATTAGGCACGCCTGTTCGCCACCTGCTTGATGACGCGGGTTTTTGCCCATCCTCTGAGCAAATGGTGATCATGGGCGGCCCGCTGATGGGCTTCACCCTTCCCTGGCTTGATGTTCCGGTCGTGAAGATCACCAACTGCCTTCTGGCGCCGTCTGCCAGTGAAATGGGCGAACCGCAGGAAGAAAAAGGCTGTATTCGCTGTAGCGCCTGCGCCGATGCCTGTCCAGCAGATCTTCTGCCTCAGCAGCTTTACTGGTTCAGTAAAGGTCAACAGCACGACAAAGCAACCAGCCATAATATCGCTGACTGCATTGAATGCGGCGCCTGCGCCTGGGTATGCCCCAGCAATATTCCGCTAGTGCAGTATTTCCGTCAGGAAAAAGCCGAGATCTACGCCATAAGCCAGGAAGAAAAACGCGCCGCAGAAGCAAAAGCGCGATTTGAAGCCAGACAGGCGCGACTCGAGCGCGAAAAAGCCGCTCGTCTTGAGCGCCATAAAAGCGCTGCGGTCCAGCCTGCGGCGAAAGACAACGATGCCATAGCTGCCGCGCTGGCCCGCGTGAAAGAAAAACAGGCGCAGGCTTTGCAGCCGGTTGTCATTAAGGCGGGTGAGAAACCGGATAATAGCGCTGTCATTGCCGCCCGGGAGGCGCGTAAAGCACAGGCGCGAGCGAAACAAGCAGAAAATTCGCAGACTGAAACGAGCGGCACAGAGGCTGACCCGCGCAAAGCCGCCGTCGAAGCCGCTATTGCCCGCGCCAAAGCACGCAAGCTTGAGCAGCAGCAGGCCGTCACCGAGACCGCCGAGCCGGTTGACCCACGCAAAGCCGCGGTAGAAGCCGCGATTGCCCGCGCCAAAGCACGTAAGCTTGAGCAGCAGCAGGCCGTCGCCGATACCGCCGAACCGGTCGACCCGCGCAAAGCCGCGGTAGAAGCCGCTATTGCCCGCGCCAAAGCACGCAAACTTGAGCAGCAGCAGGCCGTCACCGAGACCGCCGAGCCGGTTGACCCACGCAAAGCCGCCGTTGCGGCCGCTATTGCACGCGCTCAGGCTAAAAAAGCCGCCCAGCAGCAGGTTGTTAACGAGGAATAAATGGTATTCAGAATCGCAAGCTCTCCCTATACCCATAACCAGCGCCAGACATCGCGTATTATGCTGCTGGTGTTAATTGCTGCGTTACCGGGGATTGCCGCTCAGCTCTGGTTCTTTGGCTGGGGAACATTGGTGCAGATTATCCTCGCCTCCATCAGCGCAATTGCCGCTGAAGCAGGTGTGCTTAAACTGCGTAAGCAGCCGGTTGTGGCTATTTTAAAAGACAACTCCGCACTTCTCACCGGGTTACTGCTTGCCGTCAGTATTCCGCCTCTGGCACCGTGGTGGATGGTGGTATTGGGCACCGTATTTGCCGTTATCATTGCTAAACAACTGTACGGCGGTCTCGGACAGAACCCGTTTAACCCGGCGATGATTGGCTATGTAGTCCTGCTTATCTCCTTCCCGGTGCAAATGACGAGCTGGCTGCCCCCGCATGAAATTGCGGCCACGGTACCCGGCTTTGTTGATGCCCTGAACGTCATCTTTTCAGGGCATACGGCAAGCGGTGGTGATATGAACACGTTGCGGATGGGTATTGACGGAATCAGCCAGGCGACTCCGCTCGATACGTTCAAGACATCGTTACATGCAGGACGCACGGTTGAACAGGTTATGCAGTACCCCATTTACAGCGGGATGCTCGCAGGCGCAGGTTGGCAGTGGGTAAATCTGGCCTGGTTGGTGGGTGGAGTGATCCTGTTGTGGAAAAACGTTATTCGCTGGCATATTCCGGTGAGTTTCCTGCTGTCGCTCGCCGTCTGTGCGGCATTAGGCTGGTTTTTCTCGCCGGAAACGCTGGCTTCTCCACAGTTGCATTTGCTCTCTGGCGCAACCATGCTCGGCGCGTTCTTCATTCTTACCGATCCCGTTACAGCATCGACAACTAACCGTGGTCGCCTAATTTTTGGCGCGCTTGCTGGTCTGTTAGTGTGGCTTATCCGCAGTTTTGGTGGGTATCCGGATGGCGTGGCCTTTGCTGTATTGCTGGCAAATATCACGGTTCCTCTGATTGATTATTACACCCGCCCTCGCGTGTACGGACATCGCTAAGGACAACATATGCTGAAAACGATTCGTAAACACGGTATCACTCTGGCACTGTTTGCTGCGGGCTCTACGGGGTTAACGGCGGCAATCAATCAGCTCACTAAGTCCACGATTGATGAGCAGGCAACGCTACAGCAAAAAGCGCTGTTTGATCAGGTTCTGCCGAACGGCCACTACAATAACAGCCTGCGAGACAGCTGTTATCTGGTTACTGCCCCGGCATTAGGTAAGGGGACGCACCGAGTTTATATCGCCCTTCAGGACGCGCGTCCGGTCGCGGCAGTTCTGGAAGCCACGGCGCCAGATGGCTACTCAGGAGCGATCCAACTGCTGGTCGGTGTCGATTTTAACGGTACCGTGCTGGGTACACGGGTCACAGAGCATCATGAAACGCCAGGCCTTGGTGATAAAATTGAGCTACGTCTGTCCGACTGGATCACCCACTTTAGCGGTAAAACGATCTCTGCTGAAAACGATCCACACTGGGCAGTGAAAAAAGATGGCGGCAACTTCGACCAGTTCACCGGTGCAACCATCACGCCCCGCGCAGTAGTCAATGCGGTGAAACGCGCGGGCCTGTATGCACAGACGCTGCCTGCGCAACTTCCTCAACTCCCCGCCTGTGGAGAATAAACCATGAGCGAAATTAAAGACGTTATTGTTCAGGGGCTGTGGAAAAACAACTCCGCGCTGGTACAGTTACTCGGCATGTGTCCGCTGCTGGCCGTCACCTCTACCGCCACCAATGCCCTCGGGCTGGGGCTTGCCACGACGTTAGTTTTAACGCTAACCAACCTGACCATCTCTGCACTGCGCCGCTGGACGCCGTCTGAGATTCGTATTCCAATCTACGTCATGATCATCGCTTCTGTGGTCAGTGCCGTACAGATGCTTATCAATGCCTACGCCTTTGGCTTGTATCAGTCTCTGGGGATCTTCATCCCACTGATTGTTACCAACTGTATTGTTGTCGGTCGTGCTGAGGCCTTTGCTGCGAAAAAAGGCCCTGCGCTTTCCGCGCTGGACGGTTTCTCCATTGGTATGGGGGCAACCGGTGCGATGTTTGTGCTGGGTTCACTACGCGAGATTATTGGTAACGGCACGTTGTTTGATGGTGCAGACGGCCTGCTGGGTAGCTGGGCCAAAGCACTGCGCGTTGAGATCTTCCACACTGACACGCCGTTCCTGTTAGCCATGCTGCCTCCCGGCGCGTTTATCGGGCTGGGGCTAATGCTGGCCGTGAAGTATCTTATTGACGAGAAGATGAAGAAACGTCGCGCGGAGGCTGCTGTGGCAGACACGCCGGCGGGTGAGACAGGGAATGTGTCATGAACAAAGCAAAACGGCTGGAAATACTAACGCGCCTGCGCGATAACAATCCGCACCCCACCACCGAACTCAATTTTACGTCGCCGTTTGAGCTACTGATTTCCGTGCTGCTTTCGGCACAGGCGACTGATGTCAGCGTTAATAAAGCGACGGCGAAGCTCTACCCCGTCGCCAACACCCCTGCAGCAATGTTGGAGCTCGGCGTTGATGGCGTTAAGTCGTATATCAAAACGATTGGTCTGTTCAACAGCAAAGCTGAAAACGTGATTAAGACCTGCCGCATTCTGCTCGAACAACACAATGGTGAGGTTCCAGAAGACAGAGCGGCACTGGAAGCGCTGCCAGGAGTCGGACGTAAAACGGCCAACGTGGTACTGAATACCGCCTTTGGCTGGCCAACCATCGCCGTGGACACCCATATTTTTCGGGTCTGTAATCGTACACAATTCGCACCAGGAAAAAACGTCGAACAGGTCGAGGAGAAGTTGCTGAAAGTCGTTCCCGGTGAATTTAAAGTCGACTGCCATCACTGGTTAATTCTTCATGGCCGCTACACCTGCATTGCCAGGAAGCCGCGCTGCGGCTCCTGTATCATTGAAGATCTCTGTGAATTTAAAGAGAAAGTCGACATCTGATCAGAAGGGGTAACGCCCGTTACCCTTTCTTACCATAACGATTAGTTATGCACTCCCCAATCGTTTAATCCCCGACAATGATGCCACGCTTAAGCACATATCTAATGTAATATTCTTGCCAATTAACACCTGAGCAGGTTAATCGTTTTTTTAGTAGTAGAAATTTCTATCCATACGTGAACAGGATCACATTGATAACTTCATGTTAAATATTTTTATCTTTATAGTTAAAATGACAATCAGATGACCTGAGCCACACGATTCGATACAAAACATTACACTGGCTACTTTTCAGATAACGGGCTATATCACTGGATTCAACGTCAAATAGCAGAACATATCGCCAATCTGCGGATTTCGCCCCCACTTAACAGTGAAAAAAACTGCTATTTTTCGATTGAAAAAATTTAACGCTAGATAACATTTCTCAGCCCCGACGATTTCACCAGTTCGGATATATGTAACAGAGTATTACAAACCTCTTGTCTGGAGGGGCAAGATAGTGAACATTACTTGCCGTTTCCCCTCCCACTATAACAATCGGACGGATGAACTTGGCTCATCACGTACCAGAACACCCCCGTAGATATGGGATGTAAAAAAAGAGGTAATAGTGTCTACTGCAAACAATAAACCAACTGAAAGCGTAAGTTTAAACGCCTTCAAACAACCAAAAGCGTTCTATCTCATTTTCTCAATTGAGCTGTGGGAACGTTTTGGCTACTACGGCCTGCAAGGGATTATGGCCGTCTACCTGGTAAAACAGCTGGGTATGTCAGAAGCGGATTCCATCACTCTTTTCTCCTCCTTTAGCGCCCTGGTTTATGGTCTGGTTGCCATCGGCGGCTGGTTAGGTGATAAAGTTCTCGGAACGAAGCGTGTCATTATGCTGGGTGCCGTTGTTCTGGCCATCGGTTATGCTTTGGTTGCATGGTCCGGTCACGACGCGGGTATCGTTTATATGGGTATGGCGGCCATCGCGGTCGGTAATGGCCTGTTTAAAGCAAACCCATCATCCCTGCTCTCCACCTGCTATGCAAAAGATGACCCGCGTCTTGATGGTGCATTTACCATGTACTACATGTCCGTCAACATCGGTTCATTCTTCTCTATGCTAGCAACTCCGTGGCTGGCTGCACGTTACGGTTGGAGCACTGCGTTCGCCCTGAGCGTCGTAGGTATGCTGATCACCGTTGTTAACTTCGCATTCTGCCAGCGTTGGGTTAAACAGTACGGTTCTAAACCTGATTTTGAGCCGATCAATTTCCGTAACCTGCTGCTGACCATCGTTGGCGTGGTGGTATTGATTGCTATCGCGACATGGCTGCTGCACAACCAAGGTATTGCACGTATGGTTCTGGGCGTTATCGCGCTGGGCATCGTGTTTATCTTCGGTAAAGAAGCCTTCGCCATGAAGGGTGCCGCGCGTCGCAAAATGATCGTCGCCTTCATTCTGATGCTGGAAGCGATTATCTTCTTCGTGCTGTACAGCCAGATGCCGACGTCACTGAACTTCTTTGCGATTCGTAACGTTGAACACTCTATTCTGGGTATCGCGTTCGAACCTGAGCAGTACCAAGCGCTGAACCCGTTCTGGATCATCATCGGTAGCCCAATCCTTGCCGCCATCTACAACAAGATGGGTGACACCCTACCAATGCCAACCAAGTTCGCAATTGGTATGGTTCTGTGTTCTGGTGCATTCCTGATCCTGCCGCTGGGTGCAAAATTCGCTACCGACGCGGGTATCGTTTCCGTTAACTGGCTGATTATCTGCTACGGTCTGCAGAGTATCGGTGAACTGATGATCTCCGGCCTGGGTCTGGCAATGGTTGCACAGTTGGTGCCACAACGCCTGATGGGCTTCATCATGGGTAGCTGGTTCCTGACTACTGCTGGTGCAAACATCATCGGTGGTTATGTTGCTAACATGATGGCAGTACCAGAAAACGTGACCGACCCGCTGATGTCGCTGGAAGTCTACGGCCGTGTGTTCCTGCAGATTGGTGTTGCAACTGCAGTCATCGCTGTTCTGATGCTGCTGACCGCGCCGAAACTGAACCGCATGACTCAGGATGACGACGTAAACGAGAAAGCCTCTAAGGCCGCGACAGCGTAATTCTCAGGGAAACTTATTTTCAGGCCGCTAACTGATGTTAGCGGCTTTTTTTTTGCCCGAGGTAGCACTACCATACGATATACCTCAGCCAAAAGGAGTTACCGATGAAACTGTTCTACAAACCGGGCGCTTGTTCTCTCGCTTCCCACATCACGCTACGTGAGAGCGGTAAAGATTTCACCCTGGATGGTGTTGATCTGATGAAGAAACGTCTGGAAAACGGCGATGATTTTTTCGCGGTAAACCCAAAAGGACAAGTTCCTGCTCTATTGCTGGACGACGGTACGCTACTGACCGAAGGCGTGGCCATCATGCAATATCTGGCCGACACGGTGCCAGACCGCCAACTCCTCGCCCCCACCAGCAGCCTCTCGCGCTATAAGACGCTGGAGTGGCTTAACTTTATTGCGACAGAACTGCATAAAGGCTTTACGCCATTGTTCCGTCCTGATACTCCGGATGAGTACAAACCGACCGTACGCGCGCTGCTGGAGAAAAAAATGCAGTATGTGAACGAGTCACTGAAAGACAACCCATGGATCTGCGGTCAGCGCTTTTCCATTGCAGATGCCTATCTGTTCACTGTGCTACGTTGGGCGTATGCCGTGAAATTGAATATGGAAGGATTAAGCCATATCGAAGCCTATATGGCACGCATGGCTGAGCGTCCGGCGGTGGCCGCTGCGCTTAAAGCGGAAGGGTTGAATTAATTATTGTTGTCGGGTGGCGCTACGCTTATCGGAACTACAGCAAAATGTAGGCCCGATAAGCGAAAGCGCCATCGGGCAATTCACTCAGAGCAGCGTGGCGCTGAAATAGTGATCAGGTTTAGCGATACGATCCTGCGCGGCAACCACCTGCAGCTCATACTCATGCATCTCTTTGGTGGCGATCATAATCTCGTACACTGCTGCCGTCACATGCTCAAGTGCCTGCTGCACCGTCGCGCCCTGTAACAGTTTCACCAGCAGCAACCCGCTGGTCACGTCACCGACACCGACTGGCTGACGCGCGCCAAAATCCACCAACGGACGGCTGATATGCCATGCCTGCTCAGCGGTGACCAGCAGCATCTCGAATCGGTCGGGGCTCATACCCGCACGGGCAAGGTGCTTCACCAGGACGACTTCTGGCCCCTGAGCAATCAGTTCACGCGCCGCTAACACCGCCTCATTGACGTTGTTCACCGCATGTTCACATAAGATCTCAAGCTCGACCAAATTCGGTGCGATAACATCGCTGGCCGGTAACGCATGGCGTACGTGGAACTCGGCGACACCCGGCGCCACGATACAGCCTTTTTCCGGATGCCCCATTACAGGATCGCAGAAATACTTCGCCTGAGGATTGGCAGCCTTCACCTGGCGGACAATCCCCAAAATATGTTCGCCCTGCTCTGCAGAACCGAGGTATCCACTCAGTACCGCATCACAGGTCTTAAGTTTATCGATATCGGCAATTCCCTGGACGATGTCTGTCAGGTGGCTGGGCGGCATCACGCAGCCTGTCCATTTGCCATATTGCGTGTGGTTGGAAAACTGAACGGTATTAAGAGGCCAGACGTTAGCGCCAAGACGGCGCATCGGAAATTCTGCTGCACTATTGCCCGCATGACCAAAAACAACGTGGGACTGGATGGCGAGGATATTTTTCATTTTTTTACCTGAACAAAAATAAGGGAGTGATTTCTCACTCCCATTACTTAACGCATTATTTCCAACAAATCAGACAATAGTTCTTTTTGCCACGGCGCAATAAGGTATAGCGACCGAACAAAATATCACTGTCCTGGAAGAAATATTCCGGGTCAGACTGTTTCTCGCCGTTGATGGTCACCGCATTCGACGCGATGGTCTTACGCGCCTGGCCGCGAGATGGCTGCAGCTCGGAATCAACCAGCGCCTGCATCAGATCGGCACCTTTGTCCATTTCGATCATTGGTACGCCATCCTGCGCCAGCTGTTCAAAATCTGCTTCGCTGAGATCGCTTAAGTTACCGTTGAACAGGCTTTCAGTAATGCGTTTTGCCGCCACCAGACCTTCTTCACCGTGAACCAGACGCGTAACCTGCTCCGCCAGAACATACTGGGCACGAGGTGCTTTACCGCTGTTCTTGTCTTCTTCTTCCAGCGCATTGATCTCTTCAATGTCCATGAAAGTGAAGAATTTAAGGAAGCGATAGACGTCAGCATCTGCGGTGTTAATCCAGAACTGATAGAACTTGTACGGACTGGTTTTCTTCGGATCCAACCAGACTGCACCCCCTTCCGTTTTACCGAATTTGGTCCCGTCTGCTTTGGTGATCAGCGGAACCGTCAAGCCGAACACCTGATTCTGGTGCAAACGACGGGTCAAATCGATACCGGAGGTAATGTTACCCCACTGGTCAGAACCCCCAATTTGCAACGCCACGCCGTGCAGTTTGTTCAGGCAGGCGAAATCGTACCCTTGCAGCAGGTTGTAAGAAAACTCGGTAAATGAGATCCCCTGATCGTCACGGTTCAGACGTTGCTTCACCGCTTCTTTGTTGATCATCTGGTTCACAGAGAAATGCTTGCCGATATCACGCAGGAAAGTCAGTACGTTCATACCGCCAAACCAGTCGTAGTTGTTCGCAGCAATTGCAGAGTTGTCGCCACAGTCGAAATCGAGGAACGGCGCAACCTGTTTGCGGATTTTATCCACCCACTCCTGCACCGTGTCTTCGGTATTCAGTTTACGCTCGGCGGCTTTAAAGCTCGGGTCACCAATCAGACCGGTTGCACCACCTACCAGTGCGACAGGCTTGTGGCCCGCCTGCTGGAAGCGTTTCAGGCATAACAATGGAACCAGATGCCCCAAATGCAAGCTGTCAGCGGTAGGATCGAAGCCGCAATAGAGCGCGATCGGGCCTTGCGCCAGTCGCTCTGCTAACGCTTCTTCGTCCGTCACCTGGGCCACCAGCCCCCGCTCTTGCAATTGTTTAATCAAGTTACTGCTTGCCATCAAAATCTCCATGTATAAAACGACTGCACCTTTGCCGGTACACGACTTTTCGCCTGATGCGAAAGAGACATAGAATAAAGCGCCGGATTCATCAGCACCAGCGCTTAAAACAAGAATTTTGCATCTTTAGGGTGCCAGGCGATCGATTTTCCACGCGTTGTCTTCACGCTGGTATAAAAAACGATCGTGTAAGCGGTTTTCGCCGCCCTGCCAGAACTCCATTTGCTCGATACTCACGCGAAAACCGCCCCAGAAACTCGGCAACGGGACTTCCCCTTGCTGAAACTTCTGCTTTAGCTCAAGAAATTTGCTTTCAAGAATACCGCGCGCAGAGATACGACTGGACTGTTTTGATACCCAGGCGCCAATTTGGCTGTCACGAGGGCGACTGTGGAAATACTTCACCACTTCGAGCGTGGAAAGACGTTCGGCCTTGCCGATAACCATCACCTGTCGTTCCAGTGTATGCCAGGGGAACAGCAGGCTAATACGAGGATTGTGTTCAATCTGGTGGGCCTTACGGCTGCCCATGTTGGTATAAAACACCAACCCCTTGTCATCATAATGTTTGAGCAACACGATGCGCTGGTACGGCTGACCGTTCTCATCAACGGTGGCGACAACCATAGCGGTAGGATCGGCGAGTTTAGCGTCACAGGCTTGTCCAAGCCAGCGCTCAAAAAGCGCAAGCGGCTCGGCGGGAAGATCGCGGCGGCGAAGACCGCCTTTCGTGTATTCACGGCGCAGATGCGCAATTTGCTGCAATTCGTCGTTATCAGACATGATGTTTGGGCTACGGATTGTCAGTGGGTGACGCTATTGTGCGCCGCCCAGGTGAAAATCTCAACGCTTCGGGTTCTGTAACTGACAGTTATTTAACACAACTCTGTCACGTTTGTAGACCGTCGCGCTGTCTCCTTTAGACCAGAAGACGTAGATGCCATCGGTGTACCGTGCGCCCGATGCCGATACACCCTGTTTAAGATTTACTAACTGGTTATCATAAACAAAGCTCGCCGTTTGTTGGGTATTATTCAATTTCACGGTCAGCGGTTTTTCGTCACAACGGTATTCGAGGGTATCCGTTTGCATACGCTCGACAAATTGGTTGTAGACACTACAACCGGTAAGCAGTACCGGCAAACATACCAATAACAGTTTTTTCATAGCCATATCCTGAAGACATTCCTGGTCCCGGAGGGCAATAACACCCTCCCTAACATCCCTAGTTTACCGGCATTGTCGCCAGGATAATTTCAGTTAACTCTGAGTTCGCGGATTCGCAGGGAAAATTGCGCCTAAAACACTGGACTCTGCCGCACCGGTTACTGAGGGTAAATTGCCCGGCAATCCCGCCAGCGTTCGCCACGCCAGCCAGGCAAAGGCTAACGCTTCCATATCATCACCGCTAATGCCAGCCTCATCGGTAGAGGTCACTTCAGTGCCCGGCAACAGTGCCGCCAGGCGCATCATCAGCAGCGGATTACGGCTCCCACCGCCACACACCATCAACCGTTCGCAGCCACCGCTTAACAAAACCTGCTCGGATATGGTCACTGCCGTTAGTTCAGCAAGCGTCGCCTGCACATCGCGTGGCGCTATCCCCGGGAACTGCGCCAGATGACGTTCGATCCAGCCGTAATTAAAGTATTCGCGACCAGTGCTTTTGGGTGCCGGTGCAGCAAAATAGGGATCACTCAGCATACTTTGCAGCAAAGGCAGAATGACTGTTCCTTCACAGGCCCACTGCGCGTCTTTGTCGTAGGGTTGTCCACATTGCCGCCAGATCCAGGCATCCATCAGCATATTACCCGGCCCGGTGTCATATCCCCGCACAGGGCGCTGGGGAATCAACAGAGACAAATTAGCAATACCGCCAATATTCAACACCATCCGACGCTCCGTTGGATGCGCCAACAGCGCCTGATGGAAAGCGGGAACCAGCGGCGCACCCTGCCCGCCCAACGCCATATCACGGCGGCGAAAATCTCCGACTACGGTGATACCGGTACGCGCCACAATCTGGTTATTGTCACCAATTTGCAGCGTATGCGGCGCGCTGCCAGTCGGCTCATGCCAGACGGTTTGACCATGACAGCCTATCGCGACGATATCCTGCGGCTTTAATTTTTGCTGCGCCAGCAGCGCATTTACCGCCTCGGCAAACAGACGCCCCAACTGCGTGTCCAGTTGACCATACTGCGACAGCGTGAGCTGCTGCCCCTGACAGATATCGAGAATGGCCTGCTTCAAATGGATGGGGATGGGCCAGGTCAGACTCGCCTGCTGCGCGACCATCGTTTCATCTATTGCCGCCAGCACAACATCAACACCATCAAGGCTGGTTCCAGACATAACACCGATAAAACGGCCCGATTTCATACGTCATCCTTTTAAACAAGTTAGCCTTGACACTCAACCATAAAGTGCTGATTAATTCCATGCTTCGTTGATGATTTTTAATGGCAAATCATGACAATGGTCGCTTAATTACATCAATTATATGAATGATTCGTTTATACTCGGTTGATCCGATTTCGGTTAAGATTTTCATATTGTTCCAGTAGAACATGTGACCTTAGGCTCACAAATGCCATATAATTTAACCATGAAGGGTGCTCTATTAGCGTTTCGTGGTGTAAAGGAGAGTTATAAATGATTAAACGTGCACTGATTGTTTCATTAATGGGATTATCTTTAGCGGGTTGCGTTAACAACGATAGTCTTTCAGGTGACGTGTATACCGCATCCGAAGCGAAACAGGTTCAGAACGTGACCTACGGTACTATCGTTCATGTTCGTCCGGTGCAAATTCAGGGTGGTGATGACGCTAACGTGATCGGCGCTATCGGTGGTGCAGTACTCGGTGGATTCCTCGGTAACACCGTAGGCGGCGGTACTGGTCGTTCATTAGCCACGGCGGCAGGTGCGGTAGCGGGCGGTGTTGCAGGTCAAAGCGTCCAGGGTGCGATGAATAAAACCCAGGGTGTGGAACTGGAAATCCGTAAGGATGACGGCAATACCATCATGGTGGTGCAGAAACAAGGCGCAACCCAATTCGCTTCTGGCCAGCGTGTAGTGATGGCAAGCAACGGCAGAGAAGTTACCGTTTCTCCACGCTAGTCAAATTTACGTGTGGTCATGACCTGGCCACACGTAGATTTTCGCATCAGCCCTGAGACTGTAGCTCAATGATATTGTGTTCCAGTCGGGCAACCAGCTTAATCAGCAGATTAATTTCCTCAGCTGAAATCCCTTCCAGAATCTCGCTGCGCGTTTTATTGATTACCGCTTCCATATCAGCAATCAGCGGTTCGGCTTTCTCCGTCAGTTTAATTCTCTTTGCCCGACGATCGCTGGCGCAAGTCTGTCGTGAAATGAGTCCCTTTTCTTCCAGTTGGTCAAGCGTACGCACCAGTGAAGGCTGCTCAATACCAATCGCTTTAGCCAGCTGAATCTGCGATTGATCCGGCGGCAACTGATGAATGTTGTGCAGCGTAACCCAATGCGTCTGCGTCAACTCCAGAGGTTTTAGGCGATGGTCAATCAGAGCACGCCAAATGCGCACCAACCGTGCCAGATCAGAACCTAATGGCGATTCCAATTTCATCTCCTTATAATTAGCTTGCTAAGTTATTGTGCTGATTTTAGAATAGTGTGCAGCATTTGTATTCCCAAAACAAATGTATTGCCAAATTTGCTTACCGGATGACATTTTTTCAGACATTTTGCGTTAAAGAGACGTATTGTCCCTTTCTTTGCTAAACCTATAGCAATGCTCTCTTCCGCCAAGGATTTTGCCCGTGAAGTTTATGTTTAATGCAACAGGACTGCCCCTACAAGATTTAATGATCGGTGCATCTGTCTACTTTCCTCCACTTTTCAAAGCGATTATCCCCGGATTTATCCTCTGGCTGGTTGCCCATCGCCTGCTACGAGACTGGATGTACTCCGGTGAAATCTGGCATCCCTTGTTAATGGATTTGTCGCTCTTTGCGCTTTGCGTGTGTCTGGGCTTTGTTATGCTGATTGCGTGGTGATTATGTCGCTCAAAACCATTAAATACTTCTCCACTATTATAGTCGCTGTTACCGCCGTTCTCGCGGGTTGGTGGATGTGGAATTATTATATGCAGTCCCCCTGGACACGTGACGGCAAAGTCCGTGCGGAGCAGGTCAGCATCACGCCGCAGGTATCCGGAAGTATCACCAGCCTCCATATTAAAGATAATCAGTTTGTTAACGCTGGCGACGTGCTATTTGTTATCGATAAGACGCCGTTTCATATTGCTGAACTGAATGCTCAGGCGCAGTTAGCGAAAGCGCAGTCCGATCTGGCAAAGGCTAACAACGAAGCCAATCGCCGCCGTCATCTGTCGCAAAATTATATCTCTGCCGAGGATCTGGACACGGCCAACCTCAACGTAAAAGCGATGCAGGCGAGCGTTGGGGCCGCTGAGGCCACTTTGCGACAGGCTCAGTGGCAACTGACTCAAACGGAAGTGAAAGCGCCGGTCGCCGGTTGGGTGACAAATCTTTCTACGCGCCGTGGAGATTACGCGACTACCGGTAAGCCCCTGTTTGCCCTGGTCGACAGCCGCTCATTTTATGTGATGGGATATTTTGAAGAGACCAAGCTTCGCCATATTCGTGAGGGAGCACCGGCGCTGATTACGCTGTACAGTGGCAACGTAAAGTTACAGGGTCACGTATCCAGCATTGGCCGTGCGATTTACGATCAAAGCGTAGAGAGCGACTCCGGCCTTATACCTGATATCAAACCAAACGTACCGTGGGTAAGACTGGCGCAACGGGTGCCCGTGCGTATCGAGTTTGACGCTCTACCACACGATGTCACCCTGGTTTCGGGCACGACCTGCAGCGTATCCATCGGTCCGCAAAAATGAAACGGCTTCAACTGACGCCCGGCAATTTGCCATGGTTTAAAGCCACTGCCGCACAGTGGCGTTACGCGCTGCGTAATACCATCGCGATGTGTCTGGCGTTAACATTCGCCTATTACCTGAATCTGGATGAACCCTACTGGGCGATGACCTCCGCTGCGGTGGTCAGTTTTCCCACCGTTGGCGGCGTCATCAGCAAAAGTTTGGGACGTGTGGCAGGTAGTTTGCTGGGGGCTACGGCGGCGTTGATCATTGCCGGTCATACCCTCAACGAACCATGGCTATTTCTGCTCAGCATGTCAGCATGGATTGGTTTATGCACCTGGGCCTGTGCGCACTTTACCAATAACGTGGCTTACGCGTTTCAACTGGCAGGTTACACCGCAGCTATCATTGCATTTCCAATGGTGAATACGATTGAGATTACGCAACTGTGGGATATTGCCCAGGCGCGGGTGTGCGAAGTTATTGTCGGAATACTCTGCGGTGCCATGATGATGATGATCCTGCCCAGCACGTCCGATGGCACAACGCTGCTGACCGCGCTGAAAAACATGCACGCGCGTTTGCTGGAACATGCCAGCCTACTCTGGCAACCCGAAACCACCGATGCGATCCGCTCAGCCCATGAAGGGGTGATCGGCCAAATTCTGACCATGAATTTGCTGCGTATTCAGGCATTCTGGAGTCACTATCGCTTTCGTCGCCAGAATGCCCTGCTCAATTCGCTGTTGCATCAGCAACTGCGCCTCACCAGCGTGATTTCCAGCCTGCGCAGAATGTTGCTGAACTGGCCGAATCCCCCCGCACAGACCCGGGAAATTATTGAGCAACTGCTCAGTGCGCTGGTGAAATCCGATACCGACAGCTATACCGTGGCACGCATTATTGCCCCCCTGCGTCCGCAGAATCAGCACGACTACCGACACGTCGCCTTCTGGCAACGGCTACGCTATTTCTGCCGTATCTACCTGCAAAGCAGTCATTATCTGCATTTGCTTGAAAACGGCGTGACCGCTGAGCGCATCAACGTGAATCGCACCCCGGGTCTGGCTCGCCATACCGACAATGTGGAAGCCATCTGGAGCGGGTTACGAACCTTCAGCACGTTGATGTTGGTCGGCGCGTGGAGCATTGGCGCACAGTGGGAGTCTGGCGCGGGGGCGCTGACGCTGGCCGCCATTAGCTGCGTGCTGTACTCCGCCGTTGCCGCCCCGTTCAAATCACTCTCACTGCTGATGCGCACGCTGGTACTGCTGTCATTATTCAGTTTTGTGGTGAAATTCGGCCTGATGGTGCAAATCACCGACCTGTGGCAATTCATTCTGTTTCTCTTCCCACTGCTCGCCACCATGCAGCTGTTAAAGCTGCAAATGCCTGCCCTTGCCGGACTTTGGGGGCAGTTGATCGTCTTTATGGGATCATTCATTGCCGTGACCAATCCGCCAGTGTATGACTTTGCCGATTTTCTAAATGATAATCTGGCGAAAATTACCGGCGTGGCGCTATCTTGGCTGGCCTTTGCTATCTTGCGGCCAGGCTCAGATGCGAGAAAGAGTCGACGTCATATTCGCGCCCTGCGTCGGGATTTTGTTGACCAGCTCAGTCGGCATCCGTCGCACAGTGAACATGAATTCGAGTCGTTAACCTATCATCATGTTAGCCAACTCAGTAATAGCCAGGACGCGCTGGCAAGGCGATGGTTATTACGTTGGGGAGTGGTGCTGCTGAACTGCTCGCATGTGGTGTGGCAACTGCGTGCCTGGGAAGCGCGTTCCGATCCACTGGCCCGCGTCAGGGACGTATGCATCTCACTGCTACGCGACGTGATGAGCGAGCGTGGCGTACAACAACGTCCGTTGAATGCCACGCTTAGCGAATTACAACACATCTGCGATACGCTTGCCCATCACCATCAGCCTGCTGCACAAGAACTGGCAGCACTTATCTGGCGTTTACATTGCTCGTTGTCTCAGCTTGAGCAAGCCCCCCCACCGGGAACGTTAACCCATTGATTATTTAATTACTCCGCAAGCGTAACGCGCTCCGCCACCGCCGAGCGGTTTCGGTTGATCGGACATATTATCGCCGCCCATGTGGATCATCAGCGCCTTACCTTTAATCTCATCCAGTGATTTCAGACGCGGAGCGATGACTGCTGTCTTGGCATATCCTTCAGCATTAACAACCAAAAAAGGCAAATCACCCAAATGTCCGGCACCTTCCGGGCCTTCATGTTTGCCGGTTTTATGCGGGTCAAAATGTCCGCCCGCAGATTCCGCAGCCGAGGCTTTACCCTCTTTGATAGCAGGCTGACAGCTACCATTTGCATGCACATGAAAACCATGTTCACCCGGCGGCAGTGCCTTCAGATCTGGCGTAAACTCCAGCCCTTTTGCGGTTTCAGCAATGGTGACTGACCCAATCGCCTGACCAACGCCTTGCGACGTCACCAGGTTCATCTCCACTTTCTCACTGGCAGCCTGCGCGACCGCGCAGGCCAGTAAGGTGATTATGGCTATACTCAAACGCTTCATACGACCTCCGTCACTATGTGTCTGACTGGTAAGTGTAAACCAGTGACGCAATTTTGAGCGACAGAACGCCGAAAACGCGATTACGGTACGTCGTAACCCAGCGCGGCTTTACGGATACGGAACCATTGCTGACGGGACATGTTCAGTGATTCGGCCTCAATGGCGGCGCGAACACGTTCAATTTTTCCTGATCCAATAATCGGCAACGGCCGAGATGGCAGACGGAGGATCCACGCGTACACCACCTGCTCAATAGATTGCGCATTTAGCTCTTGCGCAATCACGGCAAGTTCATTGCGAAGCGGCTGGAAAGCATCATCATTGAACAACCGCCCACCACCAAGACAGGACCAAGCCATCGGCCGGATGCGCAGTTGCTGTAGTTGATCCAGGGTACCATCCAGCAGAAGTGGCTGATGTACTGGTGAAATCTCGACCTGATTGGTTGCAAGGGTAAACGGCAGACGCGATTGCAGCAGTGAAAACTGCGCGGGCGTAAAGTTAGATACGCCAAAGTGGCGTACTTTGCCGCTATGATGCAGTTTTTTAAACGCCTCTGCCACCTCATCGGCATCCATCAGCGGATCGGGACGGTGGATCAGCAGCAGATCAATATGGTCGGTCGCCAGCAGTTTCAGCGACTGCTCCGCGCTAGCAATAATATGATCGCTGTCGGTGATGTAGTGACCCAGGGTATTTTCCGCGCGCGCAGTGGTGGCGATACCGCATTTGGTCACAATCTGCATTTTTTCGCGCAGATGCGGAGCCAGCTTCATCGCCTCGCCAAATGCCGCTTCGCACTGGTACCCGCCGTAAATATCGGCGTGATCGACAGTAGTGACGCCCAGATCCAGATGTTCCTCAATAAAGCTGACTAACTGTCGCGCGGACATATTCCAGTCCATCAGACGCCAGTACCCCATGACAAAGCGAGAAAATTCCGGGCCTTGCGGCGCAATAGTAATACGCTGAACCATAGCAGCTTCCTTATAAATGAATGTGCACCGAGTATACGCAATTACGCTTTTAAAAGAGTGAAGGTTGTTGCGGTTCTTCAGGGAGGCTGGGTTTGTTTGCACGTAATTTACGCATCAGACGCTGGCGACACAGGCGCAGCACATCCTGCTTTTCGGCATCGCTCATTTTCTGCCAGTTAAAACGCTCATCCCGGCTACGAAAACATCCCCGGCAAAATCCGCGCTCGTCGGACTGGCAGATCCCGCGACACGGGCTCTGGACGGGGAAAAACTCCAGCTGTTCGGCCACATCCCCTCCTTCAGTAAGATTGATATATCTATTGAAGACGTTAACTGAATTTCTGGCAAGCGCTATTGCATTAGACCGACTGGTCTATTACACTCCATGCCATGAACAAAGCAACTGAACACGACACACGTGAACATCTTTTGGCGACCGGCGAGCAGCTTTGCATGCAGCGCGGCTTCACTGGTATGGGTTTAAGCGAACTGCTGAAAACCGCCGAGGTGCCCAAAGGATCGTTTTACCACTATTTTCGCTCTAAAGAAGCGTTCGGTGTTTCTATGCTTGAGCGCCATTACGCGGCCTACCATCTGCGGCTGGCCACGCATTTTGAGTCAGGTGCCGGAAACTACCGCGACAGAATTATCGCCTACTATCAGGAAACCCTGAATCAGTTTAGTCAGCACGGCATGATTAGCGGCTGCTTAACCGTAAAACTGTCTGCCGAAGTGTGCGATCTCTCAGAAGATATGCGTACGGCGATGGATACCGGCGCGCGGCACATTATTACCCTTTTGGCGCAGGCGCTGGAAAAAGGTCGCGACACGCGCTGTCTGTCGTTTACCGGCGAACCGTTGCAGCAGGCGCAGGTGCTGTATGCGCTGTGGCTGGGGGCCAACCTGCAGGCCAAGATGTCTCGCAGTGCCACCCCGCTGGAATATGCGCTGGCGCACGTTAAAACCATCATTGCAACGCCTGGCGTTTAAACAGGCGTTTTTATTTACCCAATTGCTAGACGACCGGTCTATTCATATCTGGAGTTACTATGTCATCTGAAAAATTGTTTTCCCCGCTCAAAGTGGGTGCTATCACAGCGGCAAATCGCGTCTTTATGGCCCCGCTGACGCGTCTGCGCAGTATCGAACCTGGCGACATCCCGACTCCGCTGATGGCCGAGTATTATCGTCAACGCGCCAGTGCGGGCCTTATCATCAGCGAGGCCACGCAAATTTCCGCCCAGGCTAAAGGTTACGCCGGAGCCCCAGGCATCCACAGCGCAGCGCAAATTGAAGCCTGGAAAAAAATCACCGCTGCCGTCCATACAGAGCAAGGTCATATTGCCGTACAGCTGTGGCATACCGGTCGTATCTCTCACGTCAGCCTGCAGCCAAACGGACAACCGCCGGTTGCTCCTTCCGCCCTCAGCGCCGGTACCCGGACCTCGCTGCGCGATGAAAATGGCCTGGCCACACGTGCCGATACCTCTATGCCGCGCGCCCTGGAAACCGAAGAAATTCCGGGAATCGTCAATGATTTCCGACAGGCGATCGCCAACGCACGCGAGGCTGGATTTGACATGGTCGAGCTGCACTCAGCGCATGGCTATTTGCTGCATCAGTTCCTGTCGCCAACCTCTAACCAGCGTACCGATCAGTATGGCGGCAGCGTCGAAAATCGCGCGCGTCTGGTGTTGGAAGTCGTCGACGCCGGGATCAAAGAATGGGGCGCAGATCGGATTGGTATTCGCGTGTCCCCTATCGGTTCATTCCAGAACGTCGATAACGGTCCGAATGAAGAAGCCGATGCGCTGTACTTGATTGAACAGCTTGGCAAACGCGGTATCGCTTATCTGCACATGTCCGAGCCTGACTGGGCCGGTGGTGAGCCGTACAGTGATGCATTCCGCGAGAAAGTTCGCGCACGTTTCCACGGTCCGATTATTGGTGCCGGGGCCTACACGCCAGAAAAAGCAGAAGCGCTGATTGAGAAAGGGTTGATCGACGCCGTCGCCTTTGGCCGCGCCTATATTGCTAACCCAGATCTGGTCGCCCGTCTGCAGCACAAAGCGGAACTGAACCCGCAGCGCGCGGAGAGTTTCTACGGCGGCGGAGCGGAAGGTTACACCGATTATCCTACCCTGTAACGTCACAAACCCCGTTCTACCATTGATAGCGGCGCAACAACGCCGCTATACTAAAACAACATTTTGAATCTGTTAGCCATTTTTGAAGGGGAAAAAGATGCGTTTACTTCATACCATGCTGCGCGTAGGTGACCTGCAGCGTTCTATCGAGTTTTACACCAACGTGCTGGGCATGAAGCTGCTGCGTACCAGTGAAAACCCTGAATACAAGTATTCTCTGGCGTTTGTCGGTTACGGTCCTGAAACCGACGAAGCCGTCATTGAGCTGACCTACAACTGGGGCGTCGATAAATACGACCTGGGTTCTGCGTACGGGCACATTGCCCTGAGTGTAGACAACGCTGCAGAAGCCTGCGAGCGCATTCGCCAGAACGGCGGCAACGTGACACGCGAAGCGGGTCCGGTCAAAGGCGGAACGACAGTTATCGCATTTGTAGAAGATCCGGACGGTTACAAAATCGAACTGATCGAAGAGAAAGACGCAGGTCGCGGCCTGGGTGACTAATCTCCCCTCGGGCGCAGATCGTCTGTGCCCGTAGTTTTATACTCATCATTTTGTCATAATACGCGCTGCAATTTTCCCGTATTAAGAGACCCAGATGTCCGATAACGCTCAACTTTCCGGTCTGTGTGACCGT
Source organism: Citrobacter tructae (assembly GCF_004684345.1). Taxonomy (NCBI): domain Bacteria; kingdom Pseudomonadati; phylum Pseudomonadota; class Gammaproteobacteria; order Enterobacterales; family Enterobacteriaceae; genus Citrobacter; species Citrobacter tructae. Next base: position 812,700 of record NZ_CP038469.1, on the reverse strand, counting down.
TTTCGTGGTTTTTATCCTGTCGTCATTGACGTAGAAACAGCAGGATTTAACGCCAAAACCGATGCGCTGCTTGAGATTGCAGCCATCACGCTGAAAATGGATGAACAAGGCTGGCTGATGCCGGACATGACGTTGCATTTCCACGTTGAACCGTTTGAAGGGGCAAATCTGCAACCGGAAGCACTCGCGTTTAACGGTATCGACCCGAGTAATCCGCTACGCGGCGCAGTCAGCGAATACGACGCCCTGCACGCCATCTTCAAAATGGTGCGCAAAGGCATCAAAGACAGCGGCTGCAATCGGGCGATCATGGTTGCGCACAATGCCACCTTCGACCACAGCTTCATGATGGCAGCCGCAGAACGCGCCTCGCTGAAGCGTAATCCGTTTCACCCGTTTGTTACCTTCGATACCGCAGCCCTGAGCGGTCTGTCGCTGGGACAAACCGTACTGTCTAAAGCGTGCCTGGCTGCAGGTATGGAATTTGACGGAAATCAGGCGCACTCTGCTCTGTACGACACCGAACGTACGGCGGTGCTGTTTTGCGAAATCGTTAACCGCTGGAAGCGCCTTGGCGGCTGGCCTCTGCCAATGCCTGAAGAAGCGTAACGCGTCGCTACTCAGCGATGGTTCACAGGCATAAAAAAAGCGACCGGCCGGTCGCTTTTTTGTCTCTGCTGATTATTCAGCGTCCGGCTCTTCGGTTTTGTACTTCGCCGCTGTTTCTTTGATAAGCTGCTGCAGTTCACCGCGCTGGTACATTTCGATTAAAATGTCGCAGCCGCCAACCAGCTCACCATCAACCCACAACTGCGGGAAGGTTGGCCAGTTTGCGTATTTCGGCAACTCGGCGCGAATATCCGGGTTTTGCAGAATATCAACATAAGCGAAGCGTTCACCACAGGCAGACAACGCCTGCACGGCCTGAGCGGAGAAACCGCAGCTTGGCAGTTTTGGAGAACCTTTCATATACAGGAGAATCGGGTTTTCAGCGATCTGGCGCTGGATTTTTTCGATAGTGGTGCTCATTATCTTGCTTCCTTAAACTTCTTTTACGGCAGTAGTCTGACATTGTAGCGGGTCAGGCAGGTAACGGAAAATAACATTTTCATTACGGTTATTATTTTATCGCCAGTCGTTAAAAGTTGCATTCATAATCTCACTTACCCCCTTAAAGCATGCAGATTTGATTATCTGTTCACCAGTTTTACCTTTATTTGCTGTTTTTTTTTGCGGTCAGTAGCGAAACAAAGTATTAAACGAAAAAAGCTATTAAGTTTCCCGTTTCTATAGATTAGAATCATCAAGCTTTGAAAATCACACGCAGGCATGATAGACCTGCCTTAACAGAGGACTGCTCAGTGGCGCGGATAAACCGAATCTCGATCACGCTCTGTGCTTTGCTTTTTACCACACTCCCTTTTACGTCAGTGGCCCATGCTTCCAAGCAGACCAGGACGACCCCTACTGTTTCCCATACCATCAAAACGGTAGATAAAAAGAAAAGCGCGACAGCCAGTAAAAAAGTGACACAAACCACCAAGAAAACGGCTAAAAAGACCACCAGTAAAACCAGCACTAAAACCGCTTCTTCTTCCAAAAAACGCACAGCGACTCCAGCAAAATCAACTAAAACGGTCAACCGTCGCGGTAAAACAGCGACTGCACAGACCGCTGCTGTGACCTGGACTGAAAAATGCACCCCGCGCAAAGGTCACAAACCGCGCTGTGTAAAAGTGAAATCGACAGCCCCGGTAGCCCTTGCCGATACTCATAAAGTTAAAGTGCAAAAAGCGACCAAAACCGCCATGTCTACCCTGATGAACCAGATCGGTAAACCCTACCGCTGGGGTGGCTCATCACCAAGAACCGGCTTTGATTGTAGCGGTCTGGTCTATTACGCGTATAAGGATCTGGTGAAGTTCCGTATTCCGCGTACCGCCAATGAAATGTATCACCTGCGCGACGCTGCACCGATTGACCGCGACGAGCTGAAAAACGGCGATCTGGTGTTCTTTCGCACCCAGGGCCGCGGCACTGCCGATCACGTTGGCGTCTACGTCGGTAACGGTAAATTTATCCAGTCTCCACGCAGCGGCCAGGAAATCCAAATCACCTCCCTGAGCGAAGATTACTGGCAGCGCCACTATGTGGGTGCTCGTCGAGTGATGACGCCAAAAACAATTCGCTAAAAACTTACCCTACCGCGTGTGCTGTAGGGTAAGTTCTTCTTTTGCATAACCTTTCAATTTGCTACCCTATCCTTACTCACAATGAGGCTATTGTGTGTACTCAATATAAATAATAAGGAGAGAAGCAATGTCGTTCGAATTACCTGCATTACCGTATGCCAAAGATGCTCTGGTCCCGCACATTTCTGCTGAAACGCTGGAATACCACTATGGCAAACATCACCAGACTTACGTTACTAATCTGAATAACCTGATCAAAGGCACGGCGTTTGAAGGCAAATCACTGGAAGAGATCGTTCGTAGCTCTGAAGGCGGTGTGTTTAATAACGCAGCCCAGGTCTGGAACCACACCTTCTACTGGAACTGCCTGGCACCAAACGCGGGCGGCGAACCGACCGGCGAACTGGCCGAAGCCATTGCCGCATCCTTTGGCAGCTTCGCTGACTTCAAAGCGCAATTCACCGATGCTGCTATCAAAAACTTCGGTGCTGGCTGGACCTGGCTGGTCAAAGGTACCGATGGCAAGCTGGCGATCGTTTCCACCTCAAATGCCGGTACGCCGCTGACCACCGATGCGACGCCGCTGATGACCGTTGATGTGTGGGAACACGCCTACTACATCGATTATCGCAATGCGCGTCCTGGCTACCTGGAACATTTCTGGGCGCTGGTGAACTGGGCGTTTGTTGCGAAAAACTTCGCAGCATAAAAAAGATAGCGCAGAAGGAGACCCCTTCTGCGTTTTTGCATTAATTCGCGGTAGTGATAGCCTCTTCAGGCTGTTTTCTTGCTGAAACAAAGACCAGTAACAGAGCCAAGCCCGCCACAATCGCTCCCATCACCGGGACGAAACTGTAGCCTAATCCGCCGGATATCACCGCCCCACCGGCCGCAGCGCCCAAAGCATTCCCCAGATTAAACGCGCCAATGTTGACCGATGATGATAAACCCGGCGCTTCGCTGGCAACGCGCATCACACGCATCTGCAACGGCGGGACCACCGCAAACGTTGCCGCCCCCCATACCACCATGCTGATTGCTGCGCCCAGTTCACTACGCGCCAGTAACGGGATCGCCAGCATAATCACCATCAGTAGCAGTAAGAAGCCCTTCAGTGTGCCGTTGACTGAGCGGTCTGCCAGTTTGCCGCCCAGATAGTTACCGATTGAAAACCCGACGCCAATCAGCACCAGCATTCCGGTAACAAAGGCCGGCGTGGCATGAGTAATGCTGTGCAGCACCGGTGAAATGTAAGTATAAAGCGTGAACATCGCGCCGGCCCCCAGAACGGTCGTCAGCAGAGCCGACAGCACCTGTGGACGCATCAGCACCGCCAGCTCTTTGCGCACGTCCGGGCGCTTTCCTGCCCCACCTTTCGGTAATGAGAAGAACAGGCTGACCATTGCGATGACGCCAAGACCCGCAGTGGCCATAAACGACATGCGCCAGCCGATGGTTTCACCCAGCCAGGTGGCCGCTGGAACGCCGCCAATATTGGCGATGGTTAACCCCATAAACATGGTAGCAACGGCGCTAGCCTGTTTGTGCTTTGGCACCACGCTTGCAGCCACTACCGAGCCGAGGCCAAAAAAAGCACCATGGTTAAGACTGGTCAAAATACGCGATAACATCAGGGTGGTGTAATCCGGCGATATTGCCGACAGCACGTTGCCCAGCGTAAAAATCGCCATCAGAAAAATAAGCGCCTTACGGCGCGCACGGTGAGAAAGCAGCAAGGTCATTAGCGGTGCGCCGACCATTACCCCTACCGCATAGGCACTTATTAACATGCCTGCCGCCGGAATCGAGACATCGACACCTTTAGCAATGACGGGCAACAATCCCATTGGCGAAAATTCGGTCGTGCCAATGCCAAACGCCCCAATTGCCAACGCTAGTAAAGGATAATTGATTTTCATACCGCGACTCCGTAACGTCGAGCCGTGGCACGACATAAATTAAGAGTCAAAAGCATGACACTGATCGCAAAATTAATAAAGTTAACAAAATTGCAAAAGACTTTTGCTTATTTGCAAACAATAGAAAAGGAAGAGTAAGCGGAAAAGATGAGGGAGAGCTAACTCCCTCGGGGAAATCAATGCAGCGCTGCGGTCAGGCCACCCGCGACGATCAAACCCAGAACAATAATGGTAGTGACTAACGAAAATTTCAGATCGGTGCTCATCAAGTTTTCTCCTTTTTATTCCCACACAAAAAGTGATATTGCGCATTTTTACACACTTGAAAGCAAAAATCTCTCACGATTTATATTGATAACTGCTTTTAACTCTTCCCCTTTTCGTTAAGATCAGACAAAATTCCACGCTTACTTAATTAGCGTACCGGCCATTGACCCCTTCCTGACGTTCCGTGTCGTTTTCCTTGGCGTACCGCAACCCTGATGTTGCGCGAAGGGTGTGTAAGGCAAACGTTTACCTGGAGTATTCTCAGGAGCTTAGGATATGGTCTGGAGTGAGATGTAATGGCAACAATTAAAGATGTGGCGAAGCGAGCAAACGTTTCCACTACAACCGTATCACACGTAATTAACAAAACACGCTTTGTCGCGGAAGAGACGCGCAATGCCGTTTGGGCAGCGATTAAAGAGTTACATTACTCCCCAAGCGCAGTAGCGCGCAGCCTGAAGGTGAATCACACCAAATCAATCGGCTTGCTGGCGACCAGCAGCGAAGCTGCCTATTTTGCGGAAATTATCGAAGCTGTTGAGAAGAACTGTTTCCAGAAAGGCTACACCCTGATTCTGGGAAACGCGTGGAACAGCCTCGAAAAACAACAGGCCTATCTCTCCATGATGGCGCAAAAGCGCGTGGATGGCCTGCTGGTGATGTGTTCAGAATATCCTGAGTCGCTACTTTCCATGCTCGAAGAGTATCGCCATATTCCGATGGTGGTAATGGACTGGGGCGAAGCCAAAGCCGACTTTACCGATACGGTCATTGATAACGCCTTTGAAGGCGGCTATATGGCAGGTCGTTATCTGGTTGAGCGCGGTCATCGCGAGATTGGCGTGATCCCAGGTCCTATGGAGCGCAACACCGGAGCCGGTCGTCTGGCTGGTTTTATGAAAGCGATGGAAGAAGCGCTGATTAAAGTCCCTGAGAACTGGATTGTTCAGGGTGATTTTGAGCCTGAATCCGGGTATCGCGCCATGCAGCAGATCCTCTCCCAGTCACATCGCCCGACCGCCGTTTTCTGTGGTGGCGATATCATGGCGATGGGCGCGCTCTGCGCCGCGGACGAGATGGGCTTACGCGTCCCGCAGGATGTGTCGCTGATTGGTTATGACAACGTGCGTAATGCCCGGTTCTTCACTCCGGCATTAACCACTATTCACCAGCCGAAGGATTCCCTCGGTGAAACAGCCTTTAACATGCTGTTAGACCGTATCGTGAATAAGCGCGAAGTGTCGCAGTCAATTGAGGTGCATCCGCGCCTGGTAGAACGTCGCTCCGTTGCAGACGGCCCGTTCCGCGATTACCGTCGTTAATCTGTTGCGCGGGGGCCTTATTCTGGCTCCCGCAACCACTCTTTATTCAGCGTTTCGCTGTCCCCTAAATAGTCCAGCAGCCAGCCCAGCGCAGGCGAGGTATCATTCTGCTGCCAGGTCAGGCAACAAGCGGCATCAGGAAAGGGATTCTCAAGCTGTAGCGCGACCCATTTACCGCTGTCGATCCACGGTTTAGAAAAATGCGTCGGCACCATCCCCACACATAGCCCCGCCGATAAACAGGTAGCGGATGACTCCCAGTCGGGCACTACCACCCGCTTTTGGTTATCCAGCAGCCAGGTGATGCGCTTTGGCAGCGTGCGCGAAGTATCTTCACGCACCAGCGACGGCCAGTTGCGCAACGTGTCGTCGCTGAGCGGCCCGGGCATCGACGCCAACGGATGATGGCTCGCTACCACGCAATTCCAGCTCAACATCCCCATATCGCGAAACGTGTAACGTCCCCCCACCGGAATGGCCTGCGTCGCGCCAATAGCCAGTTCCACGCGCCCATCTGACAGTGCATCCCAGACGCCGTTAAACACCTCCTGAAAAACGAGTAATTCCACATCATCAAAATGACGGTAGAAATCCACAATCATCTGCCGGGTCCGTTCCGGCCGGACGATATTATCGACCGCAATCGCCAACTGCCCGCGCCAGCCGTTAGCAATTTGCTGACATTGCTGACGGGTGATCTGCATTTTTTTGATAACAGACCGCCCTTCTTTTAAAAACCACGCCCCGGCGGGCGTTAATTCCACATCCCGATGGCGGCGTTCAAAAAGTGGCACAGCCAGCCACTCCTCCAGCTGTCGCACGGTATAGCTTACCGCCGAAGGCACACGGTGCAACTCCTGGGCGGCAGAGCTAAAGCTGCCGTTACGCGCAACCGCATCAACCACTTCAAGGGAATATTCCGACCACATACTCTGCCTGCAAAAAATTTGAAATCAGTATGCAAATATTAGCGTTTCACAGCAAGAATTACACTCACTACACTCAGCGACACTGTTTTACTACTAAAAAGAGAAATGATGATGCAACCTGGAAAAGGGTTTTTAGTCTGGCTGGCAGGTCTTAGCGTGCTCGGTTTTCTGGCAACGGATATGTATTTGCCAGCATTTGCGGCTATTCAGTCCGATTTGCAAACCCCTGCGTCTGCCGTCAGCGCCAGCCTTAGCTTGTTCTTAGCTGGTTTTGCCGTCGCGCAACTTCTGTGGGGGCCTCTCTCCGACCATTATGGTCGTAAGCCCATTTTACTGCTGGGCTTATCCATCTTCGCGCTGGGCAGTCTCGGTATGTTATGGGTCGAAAACGCGACCGGCTTGCTGGTATTGCGCTTTATCCAGGCCGTTGGCGTTTGTGCGGCGTCGGTCATCTGGCAAGCGCTGGTTGCCGATTATTATCCCTCACAAAAAGTTAACCGTATCTTTGCCACGATTATGCCTCTGGTCGGATTATCGCCTGCGCTTGCGCCATTGTTAGGCAGTTGGATCCTGATGCATTTTTCCTGGCAGGCTATCTTTGCCACCCTGTTTGCAATCACCTTGATCCTGATGCTACCGGCCCTGCGCCTGAAGCCGACGACAAAAGCGCGTGACGATAGTCAGGATAAACTCACCTTTGCCACCCTGCTGCGCTCCAGAACATACCGTGGCAATGTGCTGATTTATGCCGCCTGCTCCGCGAGCTTTTTCGCCTGGCTGACCGGCTCGCCGTTTATCCTGAGCGAGATGGGCTATAGCCCAGCCGTCATTGGCCTGAGCTATGTGCCACAAACTATTGCCTTTTTGATAGGCGGATACGGCTGTCGTGCCGCATTGCAAAAATGGGAAGGCCGCCAGTTGCTACCTTGGCTGCTCATCCTTTATGCCGTGAGCGTTATCGCCACCTGGGCGACCGGCTTTATTCACCACGTTGCACTGGCCGAAATCCTGATCCCATTCTGCGTGATGGCAATAGCGAACGGTGCGATCTACCCCATTGTCGTCGCTCAGGCGTTACGTCCCTTTCCTCAGGCAACAGGACGTGCCGCCGCACTGCAGAACACGCTGCAACTCGGTCTATGCTTCCTGGCGAGCTTGATCGTTTCGTGGTTAATCAGCACGCCGCTGTTCACCACTACCAGCGTCATGCTATCAACAGTGTTACTGGCCGCGCTGGGTTACAAAATGCAATCGCAGAAAGAAAGTGACTCTCTGGCAGATGAGGTGTCTACGGTTGCACACGGCGAGTCACATTAATAACACAAATTATTAATTAGCTGGCTAACAGTTTTCTATTGAATCGCCCAAAATTGAGGCCTATACTGATTCTCAGTTGTTAAAAAAACGATAATTTTTATGTCTTAACGGGAACAAGCACGTTCCCGTTTAACCATGGATGGTCTTTTCGGTAAGGGTTCCTCCCTTCCTCTGTTCTACGTCGGATAATAGATTCACAGATTAATTCCGTGAAATTTCTCACAAGACCAAAAAAGCGTCTACGCTGTTTTAAGGTTCTGATCACCGACCAGTGATGGAGAAGCTATGAGTTCATCGTGTATAGAAGACGTCAGCGTACCGGATGATGACTGGTACCGAATCACTAATGAGTTGTTGAGCCGTGCGGGTATTACGATTAATGGTTCTGCGCCGGCGGATATTCGCGTTAAAAACCCCGTTTTTTTCAAACGTGTTTTACAAGAAGGTTCGCTGGGTTTAGGTGAAAGCTATATGGATGGTTGGTGGGAATGCGATCGTCTGGATATGTTTTTTACCAAAGTCTTACGCGCAGATCTGGAAAGCCAACTCCCCCGCCATTTCAAAGATACTCTCCGTATCGCAACGGCGCGTCTGTTTAATCTACAGACTAAAAAGCGCGCGTGGGTTGTCGGCAAAGAGCACTACGATCTTGGCAACGATCTCTTTACCCGCATGCTCGACCCCTATATGCAGTATTCCTGCGCCTACTGGAAAGATGCCGACACTCTGGAAGCTGCCCAGCAGGCGAAGCTCAGGATGATTAGCGAGAAATTGCAGTTGAAGCCAGGAATGCGCGTGCTCGATATTGGTTGCGGCTGGGGAGGCCTGTCCCAGTTTATGGCGGCACAATACGGCGTGAGTGTGGTGGGCGTGACGATTTCAGCGGAACAACAGAAACTGGCGCAGGCGCGCTGTGAAGGGTTGGACGTTACTATTTTACTCCAGGACTACCGCGACCTGAACGACCGCTTTGACCGCATTGTCTCCGTCGGTATGTTTGAGCATGTGGGGCCAAAAAACTACAACACCTACTTTGATGTGGTCGATCGCAATTTAAAGCCAGATGGTCTGTTTTTGCTGCACAGTATCGGTTCAAAGAAAACTGACAATAACGTTGACCCATGGATCAACAAATACATTTTCCCTAACGGTTGTTTACCATCGGTACGCCAGATTGCCAACGCCAGCGAGTCACATTTTGTGATGGAGGACTGGCACAATTTTGGTGCGGATTACGATACCACGTTGATGGCCTGGCATGAGCGTTTCATGGAGAGCTGGCCGGAGATTGCCGATAATTATACTGAGCGTTTTAAACGCATGTTCAGTTATTACCTCAACGCCTGTGCCGGTGCGTTTCGCGCACGTGATATTCAGCTTTGGCAGGTGGTTTTCTCTCGCGGTGTGGAACACGGCCTGCGCGTTCCACGCTAGTTCTTTCGGCCCCCGTTCGCGACGGGGGCTTTTCATCATGACTCAGGCCCCAGCCTCACCGGTGATGTTGCTGATCGCGCTTTCTCGCGCGGCCAGCACGCGCTCAACGGTATCCACAACCGCCTGCGTTTGCGGGTCGATTTCGATATTAACCCGTGCGCCCAGCTTTTTCTTGCCAAGCGTCGTACGCTCCAGCGTTTCCGGGATCAGATGCACGCAAAAGCGCGTCGGCGTCACTTCACCGACCGTCAGGCTGATGCCATCAATACCGATAAATCCTTTATACAGGATGTATTTCATCAGCGACGTATCCTGGACCTTGAACCATATCTGCCGATTATTCTCGGAGGTCAGAATTTTCGACACCTCGGCGGTGGTCATAATATGACCCGACATTAAGTGTCCGCCAATCTCATCGCTGAATTTAGCCGCACGCTCAACGTTGACCAAATCCCCGACCTTCAGGTCGCCCAGATTGGTAATACGCAGCGTTTCTTTCATCAGATCAAAGCTTATCTGGTTGCCGTTAATTTCGGTTATCGTCAGACAACAACCATTGTGTGCCACCGATGCGCCCGTCTCCAGCCCATCCAGCATGTATTCAGGTAACTCCACTACATGCGTGCGAAAATTTGGTTTTTCATCAACAGACACCAGTTTCGCGGTGCCCTGCACAATACCCGTAAACATACCTCTAACTCCTGAACGTAATTAAGACATCTCTGCTGAGCACAATAGCAGGTGAAAATTGCGGTTGCCAGCAATGCACCGCCCCCACCTGTTTTTTCACTGGAGAATTACGTATTCCTCGCTACAATAGACTGCAATTTCCCCTGTATTTTCTTCTTGCTGCCCTATAAGGCGGCTTTTTTAGTCTCTCAAATAACAACAATATAATGGTGTAAACGTGCAAAAGTATGTAATTGAAGCGCGTCAGTTATTAGCTCTGGCAATTCCGGTGATTCTTGCGCAAATCGCCCAAACCGCAATGGGGTTCGTCGATACCGTCATGGCGGGCGGATACAGTGCGACGGACATGGCCGCCGTTGCTATCGGGACCTCCATCTGGCTCCCGGCCATTCTTTTTGGTCACGGTCTCCTGCTGGCTCTGACGCCGGTTATTGCGCAACTTAATGGCTCTGGTCGCCGCGATCGCATTGCCCATCAAATACGCCAGGGTTTCTGGCTGGCGGGCAGCGTTTCCGTGCTGATCATGGTGGTACTGTGGAACGCGGGGTACATTATCCGCTCCATGCATAACATCGATCCGGCGCTGGCCGATAAAGCCGTAGGTTATTTGCGCGCGCTGTTGTGGGGCGCGCCGGGCTATTTATTCTTCCAGGTTGCCCGTAACCAGTGTGAAGGTCTGGCCAAAACCAAACCGGCGATGGTGATGGGTTTTCTTGGTCTGTTGGTGAACATTCCTGTTAACTACATTTTCATCTATGGTCACTTTGGCATGCCAGAACTCGGCGGCGTAGGCTGCGGCGTAGCCACCGCTGCGGTGTACTGGGTGATGTTTATCGCCATGCTTTCCTACGTCAAACGTGCGCGTTCGATGCGTGACATTCGCAACGTAACTGGCTTCCAGAAGCCAGATACCGCAGTAATGAAGCGCCTAATCCAACTGGGCTTACCGATTGCTCTGGCGTTATTCTTTGAAGTGACGTTATTTGCCGTGGTGGCATTGCTGGTCTCCCCACTGGGGATCGTTGACGTCGCCGGACACCAGATCGCGCTGAACTTTAGCTCGTTAATGTTCGTCCTGCCGATGTCGCTGGCAGCCGCCGTGACTATTCGCGTCGGTTATCGTTTGGGCCAAGGTTCAACGCTTGACGCGCAAACTGCGGCAAGAACGGGGTTAGGCGTCGGTGTTTGCATGGCGGTGATGACCGCAGTCTTTACCGTGACATTGCGTGAGCAAATCGCCCTACTCTACAACAATAATCCTGAAGTCGTGACGCTGGCGGCACAGCTCATGTTGCTGGCCGCCGTGTATCAGATATCAGACTCGATTCAGGTTATTGGCAGCGGTATCCTGCGTGGGTATAAAGATACGCGCTCCATTTTCTTTATCACCCTGACAGCATATTGGGTTCTGGGTTTGCCGAGTGGGTACATTCTTGCGCTGACCGACTTGGTGGTTGACCGCATGGGACCCGCTGGTTTCTGGATAGGCTTTATTATCGGTCTGACCTCTGCCGCAGTCCTTATGATGCTGCGTATGCGCTACCTGCAACGCCAGCCGTCCGCTATCATTTTACAACGCGCTGCGCGATAACCCCCACATTAGCCGCCGTCCGGCGGCTATTCTCTCTAACGTGTTCAGAACGGACTGGCATTCTGCGCGTTAATCCACTTTTCGCTGACGGGATGTTTAAAATGCAACTCGCTGGCGTGCAACATCAGTCGCGGCGTCAGTTCAGTGCCAGGCAATAAACGACCACCATACAGATCGCACCCCCAGATAGCGTGTCCCAGATACTGACAGTGAATACGTAACTGATGGGTGCGACCAGTTTCGGGGAAAAGCTGTACCCGCGTTAACGGCAGTAACGTCCCGTCTTCCAGCGAGTGATGCACGCGCTCGACGACCCGATAGCGGGATCGTGCGGGCTTACCCTTGACGGCGCATATCGACATCAGCGGGAACAGCGCCGGATCTTTGGCAATGGCGGCGTCTATCATCCCTTCATCATTGTCCAGATGTCCGCATAGCAAAGCGCTATACACCTTGGTGACAGCACGCTGGCTGAACTGCTGGCACAGCGCGGCATTGATCGCCTTGTTGCGAGCAATCACCATCAGCCCGGACGTACCAAAATCCAGCCGATGAACCAGTGTACAGCCGGGGTAAATTTGAACCAGCCGGTGATGTACCGAATCCAGGTTTTGTGGATTTTTCCCCGACAGACTCAGCAGCCCTGTGGGCTTGTTGATGAGGAGCAGGTGATCGTCCTGATAGAGGATCTCTATCTCGTCATGGCACGGCGGAGCGATAAAGGTATCAATAATGGTAGACATCAGGCTGCCAGGATAGAGTGCGGGAGCGGATCATAACGAATTTTCATCCAACTGGCGAATTAGCGAGACTTTGCAGTTTATTGTGCAATAAATTAAAAATAAGATAGAGGCTTACCCACATCAGCGTTTTCCATGGAGGAGTTATGTCGAACACACTATTGCAGTTGCACTTTGATTTTCAGGGTCCGTTTGGTGCAGAGATGTCACGTCAGCTTGTCGACCTAGCTGAGTCCATTAACCAGGAGCCCGGTTTCATCTGGAAAATCTGGACAGAAAACGAAGAAAATCAGGAAGCCGGCGGCATCTATCTGTTCCAAAACAAAGAAACCGCGCTGGCATATGTCAAAAAGCATACCGCCCGTCTGAAGCTGCTGGGCGTGGAAAACGTAAATTTCAAAATCTTCGATGTCAACGAGCCGTTAACGCGCATTAACCACGGACAGGTTGAGTAACAAAGCCAGGTCTCGATGATTTGCTACACAGCACACGATTGAAGTCTAAGATGGTCAGGGTTGTAACAGCAGCCCTGTGCCTGCAAAAAATAAACCCTTATATTCGTGCGTGTTAATTCACACGGGTTAAACAGGTGGTTTGTTTTTGTACAAACACAATAAAATTTAGCGTAATTCAAATAATAGCCGTACCTTTTTCTATTATAATTAAAAAACAAGGTAAAACTAACTCATTGATTTTAATGAATTAAAGTATGGAGGTACTTATTACATCAATAATTACCAGGCAGCATATATAAATAGCATGATATCTAAATTATAATTCTTTTACATCCGGTAGTCTGGTGAGGTTAGAATGCGTTTAATTGTCATGTTGTTAAGCTTTGTGGTCTCCACCCAGGTCTGGGCGGGTGAAGTTTCCAAACCTGCCGGTAAAGTCCTTTTAACCCTTTCTGGTAATATAGAAAATACAAATGAAGACGGGAAAGCCGTTTTTGATATCGCCAGCCTTGAAAAACTGGGCATGGTCACCTTCCAGACAACCTCTCCCTGGTACAATGGACGCACTACCTTTACGGGTATTCCATTGCAAAAACTGATGGATTATGTTGGGGCTAACGGTACTGTCGTAAAGGTCACCGCACTCAATGACTACACCACTGTTATCCCACTCAATGATTTTAAGAAATACAATGTTATCCTTGCTTTAAAAATCAACGGAAAATATATGCGCATCCGTGATAAAGGCCCGTTATTTATTGTTTATCCCTATGACAGCATACCTGAACTGAATAATCAGATTTATTATTCACGATCGGCATGGCAGGTCAATAGAATGGATATTGAGTAGACGTTCAGAGGAACATCATGAACAGAATACTGGCTGGAATTATATTTTTTCTTTTTATATCTACCGGATATATCTCTTTCCTTGTGCATGAAAGGCAACAAGAGTTACAGAAACTGACTCATTACACCGATTCATGGTCTGCTGCACAAATGGTATCTGAATATTACCGATTCGAGTCATGGCTTGGTCTTTACACTATCGATGATACGATGAAGCTCGATGATGTACGCCTGCGTCTCGACATTATGCTCAGCCAGAGTGATGTAATGAAAGAAGGTGATTTAGGGCGTTTTATAGAAAGCAATAAAGCGCATCGTGAGCTGGCTGTAAAACTTGAAAAGACCCTTAATTATCTGGATGTTCACTTAGAGAAAATGAACCGTTCAGAACTCCAGACATACCTGAAAACAATGCATACGCTGGATTCGCCACTGGGTCGTCTTTCATCCGGTGCGTTAAACAAAGATGTTAACTCGATTAATAACGCTAACATCAAAATTCAAACTCTGTATTATATTTACTCAGCGACGTCTGTACTGCTGATAATACTGAGTGCAATACTGGGTGTTCTGATTTTTTATCAGAACAGAAATATTCTGCGGGCGCATCTTCAGGTTAAGAATCTTGCTGAAGCACTCCAGAAATCCAAAGAGAAATTGCAAGTCCAGAATGCAAAACTGGAATATGATGTCTACCATGACTCTCTTACCGAGATGAATAACCGCCAGTTTTTCTGGGGGAATTTAAATAAAACAATCGAGATAGCAGAAAAGAATAACAACTCTGTGACTGTGATGTTGTTTGATTTAGATCGATTCAAGGAGGTAAATGATACGTATGGCCATGATGCCGGTGATATGTTATTACGCCAGATATCCCATCGCCTGATTTCGATGAGCCTTGCTTCAGATACGCTTTACCGCTTAGGTGGCGATGAGTTTGCGTTTCTCTCGAGTGGTCTGACAGAAAGTCATGCTGTTTCGCGAGCCCAAAAAATATGTAATTTTATCAACCAGCCCTACACCATTTATAACACGATTATAAACATAACCACCTGTGTTGGCATTGTTATCTCGGAAACTGAACGCCGATCCGACTATCTTTATAAATTTGCCGATCTGGCACTTTATGAAGCCAAAAGTGAAGGCTCTGGTAAGATAAAAGTCTTCCGGCAACGAATGTTAGACAAGCTGCAAGAAAGCAGAACCCTTGAGCATGATATGGCAATGGCGTTAGTGAATAAAGAATTCGTGGTTTATTACCAGCCTATTGTCGATTCTTTCAGCCGGGAAATTTACAGCTATGAAGCCCTTATTCGTTGGATACATCCCCTAAAGGGCCTCTTGTCGCCGGACACCTTTATTCCTGTTGCTGAAAAAACAGGAATGATTAACGAAATGGGGAAATCTGTGCTCGAAATTGCCTGCAGGGAAGCGGCTTCCTGGGCGGTTCCGGTTAAGATTTCAGTCAATGTTTCTCCTGTCCAGCTAAGCAGCAAAGCCTTCGCCGGAATAGTCCTGTCCATTCTGAAAGAGACAGGACTTCCGGCTGACCGTCTTGAACTGGAAGTGACTGAATCCTCTCTCTTTACTGAGAGCACTACGCCGCTGAATACACTTAACAAGCTCAGATCTCAGGGCGTAAAAATCTCCATCGATGATTTTGGTACTGGATACTCTTCCCTTTCACGACTGAGTAGGCTTGCCTTCGATAAAATCAAAATAGACAAGTCCTTTGTGCATTCGATCTCTACGCAGGAAGACGCCCTTAATATCATAAAACTCATCACCGGTATGGCGAAATCCCTTAACATGAAGGCGGTTGCAGAAGGTGTTGAAACGCAGGAACAACTGGAAAGTCTTCAGGCACTCGGCTGCGATTTCGCACAAGGGTATCTGTTTGGTAAACCACAACCCTGCGTCGATGGGGAAATAAGATACGGTCAAATCGTACGAATAAACAGCAGAGGCGCGATGCCATGAAGGCCTGCTACCAGGCTCATGCCATCAGTGCCTTCGACGTCAAACAGATACTGCTCTGAGGATCCCAATATGACCCACTTTCATCAACTTACCGCCACCAGTCTGCGTGGCCTGCCCATCTCTATGGCCGACTACGCTGGTAAACTGGTTCTGGTGGTGAATACCGCCAGCCATTGTGGCTTCACGCCACAATACGCAGGCCTGGAAGCACTCTACAAGAAATACGCCCCACAGGGTCTGGTGGTACTTGGCTTCCCCTGCAACCAGTTCGGTAATCAGGAACCCGGCGGCACAGAGGAAATCGCGCAGACCTGTCACATCAACTACGGAGTAAGCTTCCCGATGTTCGAGAAAGTTGAGGTTAATGGCGCAGCTACGCACCCAGTGTTTCGTTACCTGAAACACGAATTGCCCGGCGTGCTGGGTGGGCGAATCAAGTGGAACTTCACTAAGTTTCTAATCGGGCGCGACGGTAAACCGCTCAAGCGTTTTGCACCGTTCACCACGCCAGAGAAAATGGAAAGCGCAATTCTTGCTGCGCTTGAAATCTAAGAATATGCGGACTGGTTTACAACATATGCCCGATAAAGTCGTGTAAATCGTCGTTGGCCAACTGACATTTTTCCGGTGAAGGGTGAATAATAAGGTTCTCTGAGTAGCCGTTAAGCATGGCAACGAACTGGCGCGTGACACGTTCAGCATCAACCGCCCGGAACGCTTTCATCTCTACGCCTTCACGAATTATCCCGACTATCATTTCCATCCAGCAATTCATATTGCGATCTGCAAGCTCGGCATAGGCCACGTCATGACTCGCGAGGCGCCACAAGGAATCATAAAGCTGCCAGACGGCATCCGGACCTTCAGGAAGATAATATTTGATAATCACGCTCAACTTTTCGTGGGATTCACGACCGGTTAAAGACTCGGTTAACTCTTCCAGCTCTTTCTCCATGTATCGCCCCAGCGCGGCGAGACACAGTGACTGCCAATCCTTAAAGTAGTGATAGATGTGGCTGCGCGAAAGACCGAGATGTTCAGTTAACTCCCGAGTCGTCACCTTTTCTATCCCTTTTTCAATAAACAGCGCCACTGCGCCATCCAGAATCCGTGTTTTCAGTTCTTCTGTCTTTTTTTTCATCAGCCCAACCTGCATTGACTTTGAGCAATTGCTCAAATACACTCATCATTCAATAATTGAGCAACCGCTCAATTATTAATTTTAACAGAATCACAAATAATGATAAGCCTGAATAATCACGAAAAATCTGCGACCGTATACAGTGCGGTTGGCACACTTAAATCCCTGGCCCGCCGTCACAGTAAAAAACTCCTGGTCACTTTTCTTCTCGTGGTTGCCGAGAACCTGACGTACCTGTTGTACCCGCTAATGGCTGGATTTGCTATTAATGCGATTATTGCGGGTAATGCCTTACACGCTGTTTTTTATGCCGTTGTGGTATTTATTATGTGGGCCATTGGGGCTGCCCGCCGCAGTGTTGATACCCGAACATTTACCCGGATCTATGCTGAGCTGGCCGTTCCCGTTATTCTTGCGCAACGTCGGGACAATCAGAATACGTCTACCATTGCTGCACGAGTCGCGCTTTCCCGGGAGTTCGTCGATTTTTTTGAAAAGCATCTGCCTGCGCTGATCACATCTATCGCTTCTATTCTGGGGGCCGCAATAATGCTGCTGGCTATTGAGTTCTGGACGGGAATTGCCTGCATTGCCATTCTTGCATTCTTTTCACTGTTCCTGAGTGGTTATACGCGAAAGAACGAAGCGCTTTTCTTGCGTCTGAATAATCGGCTTGAAAAAGAGATAGCCATGGTGAACAACGCGTCTCCCTCTCCGCTCGGCAGGCATTACCGTCTATTGTCCCGGCTGCGTATTTGTCTGTCCGACCGTGAAGCGCTTGGCTATCTGTCCATTGGCATCGTGGTTGCCCTGTTATTTGGTATGACGATCCTCATCATGACGCTGGGCGGAGGTGCTGATGCTGGTCACATATACTCGGTTATGACGTATATGTGGATGTTTGCCATGAGCCTTGATGACGCTCCACAGCTGTTGGAAAAGTATTCCCAACTCAAAGATATTGGTAAAAGAGTCAATACCGGACATTAATACACTGCGGCCTACGCACAGCGAAACAACGTCCGTTTAGCTCAACGCGTCCTGACACCACAACAGTTGCAGGTTGGTAAATCCCCTCAACAGTTCTATAGTCGGGACTGCTTCTTATTTACAGGATCCCCTGATGCGCTTTAACGGACTGACCAAAGGTTTCTTCATTTTCATCCTCGCCCTTGTTACCTGGGCATTCTTTGATGTGCTGTCCCCCTACTTTTCCGCCATTTTGTGGGCCGCGATATTAACCACCATTTTTAATCCGGTGAAAAACAAACTGCGCAGCGCGCTGGGCGATCGCAACGGGCTGGCATCGCTTATTACCATCGGCATTATCTGCCTGATTGTCTTTATCCCTCTGATGGTGATCCTGTCGTCGCTGGCGATTGAACTGAACGTGGTGTACACCAAGCTGCAACAGAACAACACGCAGTTTCCGGAAGTGGTCACCGCGATCCTGTCGTACCTTCCTGACTGGGCCAGAGGGTTCCTTACGGATCACAATCTGGATAACGTTGCGCAGATCCAGCAAAAACTTTCCGACATCGCATTACAGGGAGGACAGTATCTCGCCGGTAGCGCGTTCCTGATCGGTAAAGGGACATTCGGTTTTGCCATCAGCTTTGGCATCATGCTGTATCTGTTGTTCTTCCTGCTGAAAGACGGGCCGTACTTGGTACGTCAGATTCTGGATTCCTTACCACTTACCGATTTCGCCAAACAGCACTTGTTTGCCAAATTTGTTGGTGTTACGCGGGCCACGGTAAAAGGTACAGCGGTGGTCGCGGTGGTTCAGGGCACGCTCGGCGGTATTGCTTTTGCCATTGTGGATATTGACGGTAGCGTGCTATGGGGCGCACTGATGGCATTTCTCTCGCTGGTGCCTGCTGTGGGTTCGGCTATTGTCTGGGTGCCGGCAGCGATTTTCCTTTTTGCCACGCAGCAGGTGTGGCAGGGACTGTTTATCGTCGGATTCTTCGTGATTATCGTTGGTCTGGTGGACAACATTCTGCGCCCATTGCTGGTGGGTAAAGACACCAAAATGCCGGATTACCTGATTTTGATTAGCACCCTCGGTGGAATGGAGATTTATGGCATCAATGGGTTTGTGATTGGACCGTTGATTGCAGCGCTGTTTCTTGCCAGCTGGAACCTGTTTTCCGGGCGCGATCATGCCGGTAATGTGGAAGAGATAGATAAAGCTTTCATGGAAGAGGGAAAAAATCCTCCAGATTTATAAAGGCATGACGATAACAAAGGGCGACTGCAGGTCGCCTTTTTTATTTTCGCGCAAAATCATACATTCCCTATAATTTCAATCATGCACATTCATTAATCGTCGCAAAAGGAACAAACAGGTGCGAATAGCCACAATAACAAACTGGGCCTACAGCGCGACGGTATGCCTGACTATCGCTTCTGGCGTGATCATGCTGATGGCGTCCAGCGCCGATAACACCGAACGCCAGGCCGTAGAGCAGCGCTATACATTCGATCAACTAACCGAAGAAGTGGAAATCGATGCCTGGTCGCTGTCCGATCTGGCACGCCTGTACGTTGTCAGTAAAGATCCTGACGCGCTTCAATCCTATCAACAAAAAGAAGCCTCGCTGAAAGCCGTTGAGCACCGGCTGACGAAACTGAAAGACACTGGTGCAACGGGTGAAGAATTGGCACTGTTGCACGAAGGATTGCAAATTGTTGATGCGCTCCAGAACGAACAAGAGACCGCACTCGCAAGCCTCTCGCGTGGGGAACAGGCTCAAGCTATCACCCTGCTCTTCGGCAAACCGTATGAACAGGAACTTGAGCGGGCGCAGGACAAGATAGACCATTTCCGCCAGATGCTCGACAGTCGCGTACGCAACGCCATTGAGGACGCCACGCAGACGTCCCGCATGCTGCGCACGCTGTCCGAAGTTATGGTCGGGCTAACGGCTCTGCTGTTTTTGTTCGTCCTCGGCTTTATTTTAAAACGCCGCGTGCTGCGCCCCGTTGTACGCCTGAGTGACGTCGTTCACCGACTCGCCTCGCAGGATTACGCTGTTGAAACACCTAACTTTAACCAGATTGATGAAATCGGCGATATGGCGCAGGCTATCCGCATTTTCCGCGAGAACGGCCTGGTACGACAGCGGCTGGAAAAAGAGCGTGATGCCGACTGGGCGATACGTGAACTGCTGGCGCGGATGACTCAGCGTTTACAAGGCTGCGAGAACTTTGCTGACGTGATCAATGTTGCACAACTGTTCGCGCCGAATATCGCCCCCGGCGTCGCTGGACGGCTTTACATTCTTGACCGGGACCCGTGGCAAATGCGCTGTGTCGCCAAATGGCTTTCACCGCAGGGAAAAGCGGACGCATTCCACCCGGATGAATGCTGGGCCGTGCGTCGCGGGCAGAGTCATCCCCCGGTCCACGGCGAGCCGG
This sequence comes from Citrobacter tructae, assembly GCF_004684345.1. Taxonomy (NCBI): domain Bacteria; kingdom Pseudomonadati; phylum Pseudomonadota; class Gammaproteobacteria; order Enterobacterales; family Enterobacteriaceae; genus Citrobacter; species Citrobacter tructae. Next base: position 792,448 of record NZ_CP038469.1, on the reverse strand, counting down.
ATATCGCCTGTTACCATCTGCCGGAATCATGCCTGGATCACACGCTGTGCGTTCCGCTGATTGCTCAGGGTGAGGCTATCGGCCTGCTCTCATTTCAGAATCTCAGCGATGACACCGCGCCTTCCCGTGCGTATCTTGAGCTGATGGCAGAAGCGCTCGGCCTGGCACTAGCCAACCAGCGTCTGCGCGATGCGTTACTGGAAAAAGCGCTCTACGATCCACTGACCGGCCTGCGCAATCGTCATCATCTGGACGACTCCTTACGCACCCAGATGGGTCAGGCGATACATAATCACGAACCGATCAGTTGCCTGATGATTGATATCGATCACTTCAAAGATATCAACGACCGTTTCGGTCACGAAGCGGGCGACGGTGTGATCAAGGGCGTTGCCGCCATTATTCAGCGCGCCGTGCGCGACAGTGGTATGGCCTTCCGCTACGGTGGCGAAGAGTTTCTGGTACTGCTCAGCGGCATGGGTGAAGAAGAAGCTAGCTACGTGGCGACGGACATCTACAACGGCGTACACGAGCTCACGCTGCGCTTTGGGGCATCGGACATCAGCCATATTGATGTGTCTATTGGTGTGGCCAGCTACCCGCAGCACGCCCAGAGCGATAACCTGCTGCGTGCCGCAGACGTGGCTCTGTATCGCGCAAAAGAGTTGGGCCGTTCGCGTATTGTGAGCTTTGGTATGCTGGAAGCGAGTTAAACGCTGACACGATGGTTCGTCTCGGATGTTACTGCACACAGCAGCATAAAAAATACGAAGTTGCGCGTTGTCGTGGCATGGTTGCCACGACATCTGAGCAGCAGGCGTTCAAGGCTGACATGGCTTTACCTCTTCACCACACCATGATATGTTCATCAAATGAATACAAAACACAATGTAAACAGTTTTAATCACAACCTGTGGTGGCTGCCTTCTTGAAGGCGGCTTGAATGTGTTTTCCTCATTTTAAATAACCGCCGAAAGGCGGTTATTTGCATTTCAAAGGCCCCTTTCGGTTTGCTACTTAAGGAGTCTTACATGAACAACAAAACCATTATTCTTACTGGCGATCGTCCAACCGGTCCGCTGCATCTCGGCCACTTTGTTGGCTCGCTGCGCCAGCGCGTTGCCCTGCAACACGATTATCAACAGTTTGTGCTGGTCGCTGATCTTCAGGGTCTCACCGATAACGGCAGCAATCCGCAAAAAATACGCGACAACATCCCCGAAGTTCTCGCCGATTATCTCGCCGCAGGAATTGATCCGTCACTCACGACAATCTGTTTACAGTCTGCACTGCCGGCCCTTGCTGAGCTAACGGCACTTTATATGAACATCGTTACTGTGGCGCGCGTGGAGCGCAACCCTACGGTGAAAAATGAAATTGTGCAGAAAGGCTTTGCTCGTTCGCTGCCGGTCGGTTTTCTGGTTTATCCCATCAGCCAGGCGGCAGATATTACTGCCTTCAAAGCGAAAGTGGTTCCCGTTGGCGACGATCAGTTGCCGATGATTGAACAAACGAATGAAATCGTACATAAAATTAACAGTCTGTTGCCCACGCCTGTGTTACACCATTGTAAAGCCATGCTGAGCGAAACCAGCCGCCTCCCGGGTATCGACGGTAACGCCAAAATGTCGAAATCGCTCGGCAATACGTTACTCCTTTCGGCCAGCGAAGAGAGCATTCATCGCGCAGTCAGCGCAATGTACACCGATCCTCACCATTTGAAAGTAACCGATCCAGGGCAGATCACCGGCAACATGGTGTTCACCTATCTGGACGCATTTCACACGAATAAAACAAAAGTCGCAGAGATGAAAGCAAACTACCAGCAAGGTGGATTAGGGGATAAAACCTGCAAAAACGAGCTGGAGCTTTGTTTACAAGAACTCATTGCGCCCATGCGCGAACGTCGTGCAACCTACATTCAGGATAAAGGCATGTTGATGGCGCTGTTGCAAAAAGGGAGTGAGCGGGCGCACGACGTCACGCAGAAGACATTAAGGGAAGTGAAGCACGGGCTGGGCTTACCCGTTTTCTGACAAGCGCAATTTTCCGCTTCTCAGCAGCGCCATCTCTTGCTTGCAGAGCAGTACCACAGCCTGGCGTCCCTTTACGCGACGGGATGTCAGGGCCCTTTTCACCGTACGGCGATTTGCACCAGATTCCAGCATCTGAAAACACATCAGGGAGAGCGCATGGTTGTTTTTCATCAAAAATTCACTTGGTTGAGTTAGTCAGTATCGTGACGGCAGAAGGCCAATATTTTACGCTAATCCGGGCACAGCTTAAACCCGGTCTGCTCGCACGTCCTGTTGCCATATTGAATATGAGCCTTCTACAACAAAGTTCGCCGAGCCGAAATAGAACAAAAAACAACCAGACTGATATAATTGAAGTGCAGCCATGCGCGAAATCAAGCTAAGGAGGTGCGCAATGGACAAAGCAGATGTGAAATCATTCGATATTCCGGACGAGGTTCGCGAGTTTGCGAATGGACGGTTAGAACTGCTCAATATCGGCGGTGCGATCGTCGGACGTGCAGTGTTGGAGCCCGGCTGGCGATGGGCAACATCGATCCAATCGATAGCGGGAACAAAGAGTTGTGAAGCCCCGCATTTTCAATATCACGTTGCCGGAGTGCTGCGAATAAAAATGGACGATGGCAGTGAATTTGATTGCCGCCCCGGAGATCTGTCACGCATCCCTCCAGGGCATGATGCCTGGGTCGTCGGGGATGAGTCGGTGATCATTGTCGACTTCCAGGGCATGGTCGACTGGGCCAGACATAAAGATACCGACTGTAACGACTCGCCATGATGCCAAAAAGCCCCGGATGCTCGCGACATTCGGGACTTGCAGAGCAAGTTATCAAAGACGTTTTACAACCTGACGCTATTAACCGTTAACCCGATTAACTATTTTTTCTCGATACTCTTCCAGATGATGTTTTTGCAAAAAACCATCCAATTCCTGAGCCCAACGCACCCCCTCCCCCAGAATAGCCCGACTATGGGTTGAGGAGTAGAAGTAACGTGTGTCGTAGAGATTAATCAGTGTCTGGTTGATGGCATGAATACCCGCTTCGGTGTTATTGCGCAGTTGCTTTTCCAGCGCCCGAAGGATTCGTTCCTGGTGCACAGGATCGCCAGAGATTACGCGTTCATTCAGCTCACTTATCACCAAAAATGAGGGTGGGATCTCTTCAGTTATCGCCGCATGTAAACGGTAATGCCCATCCAGAATCACAAACGATCCCAATCCGCCGATATATCTGAGCAGTATTGGCGGCAACGTCCCTTCGCGACATTTTTTACGCCACCATTTCAATCTTCCGGCATCCGCGTTGATCGGATATCGCCCTAGCAGAAGATCATTTCCCCACCACCAGTCGGCCAACCTGACCTTATGCGGATGCACAAGATCTGGAAAATCTTCACCATACAGCGTCCAGCGGTAGCCTACGTTGCCAACACTTTCAGGTGAATCAAAGCGCCACTCTTTTACAGGCACAGACGAGTGCAATGGACGAGGCGATGAACGTGGGCTCAGAACCATCGGACTTAGCAGCCAGCGGCGAGGTGACAACAGTGGCACGGGTGCCTGCATCAATTGACGCAAAAAGTAACGACACCATTCGCGGGTCCAGACTTCTTCCCCTTTGCCTTTTATCTGTTCGATATTTTCAGATGTCACTGCGGGCAATAATCCCTGACTACCCGAATGATCTGTATTAAATACCACCCAGGCCCCCGAATGGTCTTCCAGCATCGACGCCCAGAATAGTGTCTCTGCGCCGGCCTGCAGTGCCATTCGTCCATTACGCCCACTGAGCATTTCCAGTGCCTGCGTTTTTTTCGGGCTTTCCTGGAGCGTTAGCTCAAGGCCTTGCCAATAATTATCGCGAACAAACAGGTCTTTCCACCAATATTCAGCCATTATCATCATCCCTGAGAAACATGTCTTTATTCTAACCACTTCACAATAGTTCAGCGAGTTACCCTGAGTCTTTGGGTATCACGCTCGCATCACTGACTCAAGATTGTGGGTACAAGAGCGCCCCATTATGCCCCAGCGCACAACCTGAGTAAAAAACACGCTGCATGTCCCTTTTTATGTCCCTGCTCCTAAAAATGTCCCCAAATTTGCCCCCAAAATCACGCCCTCAAGTATGGTAAAACCGCGCCATAACCGCGCAGATCCATGTACATACTCCCGCAGCCCATTTCGAGCCATCGCACATTGTTCAGTCTTCGAGTTGTTGTATGCCTGCCTTTTGCACATGACATTCTCATCACCGATTTGATCATCCGTACTTATGACCTTCAACTAATCAAATCTCACGTAAAAAACAGTGCCCCCCTCTTATGACTGCTATGTGCCAGAAGCGGAAGTTGCCTTTGGGGCTGCCTGGAAAACGGAAATATTCCATGCTAAGGTTTCTTTTAAATCGGACAGTACTTACCTCTTAACGAAACGGTCTTGTTTAGATGGAAAGTACGTAATGTAAAATAGAAGTGAGTCATTATTTAATATTGAACGTGTTCTACTTACCTCCGGTTCGCGCCTTATTTGAATAATGTTTTGGTGTTATACCTGTATGCTGACGGAAAAATGCGATGAATGCACTGTCGCTGACAAATTCCAGTTGCTGCGCAATTTGATTTATATTAGCTCCATCAGCAACCAATTCCATTGCCTTCAACAATCGCCATTGTTGTCGCCAGCTCTGATAATTCATCCCCGTATCTCTGATAAAAATTCGACTAATCGTGCGCTCGCATGCACCAACTCGATGCGCCAGTTGGCTCAGTCGTGGAGGTAATTCGCCCCTGCGCACGCTGTCCAGCCATGAGCACAGACGCGGATCTGAGGGAAACTGTAAACTCCAGTTCTCACTACGCGCTGTGTGTAGCTCTTCACTAAATACGGTGATCAGGCTGGTCTGTTGACTCGCAGGCATGTCCCATGACCAAAATGCCATCCGTTCAATGACTTCGTAAAAGAGAGGATTTACAGCTACGACCTGTAATGGCATATCAGGAAATGGCAACGTAGTTGAAAAATACAGCGAGCGGTAAGCCATAACGCCACGCATCATGGCACGATGAACAGTGCCTGCGGGGATCCAGGCAGCACGACGCGGCGGAAGTAGGCATAAGGTTTTTTCCAGCTCAATAGTGATACAACCCGCAGCAGAAAATAGCAATTGATGGCGACGGTGGCTGTGTCGACCAGAATCATGCAGCCCCAGATCGGCTGCAATACCGATTACTGGGGTATCGAAGCTATCTGCGTCAAAAAATTGATCCGGATTAATTTTAGCCATTTGTCCGATATTTTATATATTTAGTCCTTATGATTGTAATGTGACCACTTCCTTTCCGCAATAATGGTATCTATTCCCTCATTATTGAAGCATCGCTATGAATACTATTAACCGGCCACCACTGTGGTTGCTAACTCTGCTGATCATGTTTCCGCAACTCGTGGAAACGATCTACAGCCCGGCGTTACCAAACATTGCTCTTACATTCAACGTGAGCAGTGAACGTACCGCTCAGACACTTTCAGTTTACTTTGTCGCCTTTGCTATTGGTGTAGCACTATGGGGTTGGTTGAGTGATCGCATTGGTAGACGTCTTGCCATGATGTTTGGCCTGACCTGCTATGGGTCAGGAGCCGTGATGGCAATAGTTGCTACAGATTTTAATATGTTGTTATTGGCTCGCATGTTGTCAGCTCTGGGCGCTGCTGCAGGATCTGTCGTGGTGCAGACTATGTTACGGGACAGTTATGAATCCACGAACCTGGCTCGCGTATTTTCTATCATGGGGGCTGCACTGGCAGTCAGTCCGGTGTTTGGTTTGGTGAGCGGGGGCTGGATTGTGAGTATTTACGGTCATATTGGGGTATTTATTGCACTGTCGTTGCTGGCGATATTGCTGCTGGTACTTACTGCCTTTATGCTGCCGGAAACACGGCCGTTAAATACAATCACACCTCGTATGGGCTGTCTGGCTGTCCGCATGGCGTGTGACAGTTCGCTTTGGCGAAATGCAATGCTGGTTTCACTGTTCAATGCGATGATCTTCAGTTATTACAGCCTGGCACCTTTTCTTTTCGAGCAGTTGGGTTGGGGAGCCAGAGCATTTGGGTGGACGGGATTACTACTGGCGGTTGCCTCGCTATCTGGAAGTCTTCTGAACCGGAAGTTACTGGCCACAGGCTTGGAACCTGTGCAATTGGTTCGTCATGCTTGTAGTTTGGCCCTGTTATCCAGTCTTGTCGCATGGAGCTTACAGAGTTCGCCATGGATTTTAATGCCTGTTACCGGAGTTGTCGTCGCCTATGGGATTGCGATACCTAATATACTGAGCAATGCTCTACGTCACTATCGGGAGCAGGCAGGAACTGCTGGAGCATTATTCGGATTGACCTACTATTTACTGCTAGGTGTGATGCTGGGAGTCGCTGGTCTGGTACAACAGTTGGGGCTTGTTCTCACAGCCTGCGCGCTAACAGCCTGGTTATGTAAACCCCTTCGCGTATCAGAATTAGCCACTATGTGATGATAGTTAGCCAGGCTCTTAATAGCCGACGCCTTGACTCGCAAATTTGTTTGCCGCGTTGTGTTGAATTTACGGGTAACAGCACTGATGTTTGTTCAAGAGTTGATATCCGGCAACAAGCAAAACCGCGTGACATAGGGAACTAAAATTCAAGCTTTGAGAACGCTAACCAGTCCACTGTGCCAAGTATAGTTAAACAACATTTCAATACTTCCCTTCAGCCAGTTTTCTATTGTTTCGCCAAATATTTCCGCATTAGTGCATTTTGTAGTGTCACGCCGCGGCGGACAGGAAAACCTCGTTCCACTACATGAAAGCCGTGTCGTAGAAAAAACTCTTCCGCAGCCTTACTTACATTTGAAGTAAGTTCACCAATTCCAAGTTGTCTAGCTTCTTCATGAATGTAATTCATCAGTAGTGTCCCAACTCCCTGTCTAGGGTAGGTTCCCGAGACAAAGAAATGGTCAATGTACCCATTTGGCTGAACATCTGCATATCCAGCTATTTCACCATCCACTTCAACAACAAAGGGGCGCAGCTCCTTCATATGATTGGCCCATTGTTCCGGGTCGATATCTCGTGGAGCCCAGGCCTCTATTTGTTCATGTGTGTAGTAGTGTGATGCGATGGTATGTACAGATGATAAAAAGACTCTGAATAACGCAGTTTCATCCCCATTACTGAACCTTCTGATTTTCATAAAACCTCGTTAGGAGAGTTGTTTGTAGAACAATACCATTTTTTTGTGAAGCAGGGCGTCCTCTTCTCTGACCTGCTCCCCGTTGACTACCCCACCACCCTTTAAGTAATGCCTTCATCAGATGTGAAAACAACTGCGCAACTTCGCCCTTCGTTCATTACAGAGCTGACAATCAACGGTTCTGCCAGCTCTGAGCCTGAAGCGGAAGTGACTTTTATCGAAGTGCGTTTGGTTTATGACACAATAGCGTTGGTTGCTCTTTTTGCTGATTTGCCTGAGCAGAGTGCAATACCGCAGATAATCAGTAACGCGCTGACCAGATGATATAAATGTAATGGTTCACTGAGAAACAACACGCTGAATAAACCACCACTCAGCGGGATGAAATGAGAAAACACTTCTCCACGCGTCGCGCCAATCGCCTGAATGCCTTTATTCCACAACAAATACGAGAGCCACGACGGAAAAATAATCAGGTACAGCAGACCAATAACTAAACCGCTGTGACTAAATTCGGCAAGCGGAGGAATGCCATTTTTTGCCATAGAAAAAATCAATATTGGAAGAAGCACTATAGCACCTATCATCGCGCTAACGGCCACAAACGCATTTCCTCCCACTTCACTAGGTTTAATACGCAGAAACGCGCAATATACTGCCCAGCTTGCAGCCGAGCCCATCGTCCACAGATCGCCACGATTGAGATGTTTAAGGGTATCCAGGTGCCATAAATCACCCTGCATCACCAGGCAAACCACACCGAAAGAACTGATAATAACCCCGAAGATATTCTGGGCTGTAATTTTTTCATTGAAAATCGTTTTATTGATTAATAAAACCAATGCCGGAGTCGTAGATAAATAAATGGCAGCATTAAGCGAAGATGTGTATTGCAAACCAATGTAAAGAGTCAGCGGAAATAATACCTGCCCAAACAAAGCCAGGAATGTGATTATGTGGAAAGAACGCTGCATAGAGTTCCATTGCCCACGAATCTGCCTGTGATAGAGCGCTACCAGCAACACGGCAGTGAATATCCAGCGAGCTGAGGATAATAAAATAGGGTCTACAAGAGTGACTAACAGATGTCCTACAACATAATTCCCACCCCAAAAACACGCGGCGAGAGTAAGCAATAAATAAGGCATAACCACACCCTCAATAATACAGTTTTGTTCCCGGAACATTACCTCGAAGGAAATGGAGATGCTAATATAAAGTTTTGCTCAGATGGTATCGTTTTAAACTATGAAATTTACCCTACGGCAACTTGAATTTTACATCGCTTTAGCAGAAACATTGCAAGTGTCTAAAGCCGCCAGCCGTTGTCACGTTTCACAGTCCTCCATGACGGTTGCATTGCGTAATCTGGAAGAAGCACTTAATGCACAGCTCTTTCTGCGACTGCCAAAAGGTATCCGGCTCACCTTGGCTGGAGAACGCTTTCTGACGCATGCCCGCACGATCATCAGCAGCAGCCACATCGCCCTGGAAGATTTGCATCGCCAGCCGGAAGCGACGGCCGGAAAAGTTCGGATAGGGATAGCCCAGACGCTCTCGGCATATCTGTTACCGGAGATGCTATGTGACATTGAAAATCGATTTCCCTTACTGGAAATCGACTATTTCGAGGCCACAGCTCCTGACCTGCTGATCGCTCTGCGCCAGCAGAAGGTTGATTTTTGCCTACTGCTCACGTCGAACATTAAGCGCGACAGTGACCTTGAGGTGGAAACCATTATTCGATCGCTGCGCCAGTTGTGGATCGCCCCAGGACATGCTTTGTTGAGTCAGTCAGTTATCCACCTGCGCGATATCGAGAAGCTGCCCTTTTTGATGCTCGAAACCGATCAATATCCCACGGTGATCACTAATGTCTGGCAACAGGCAGGTTATCAGCCCAACATCCATTTTCGCAGTAACTCCTTTGAAGCGGTTCGTAGTCTGGTTGCCCAGGGGAATGGAATTACCATCTTATCCGATCTGGTTTATCGTCCCTGGTCGCTAAACGGTCAGCGCGTCATTCGGCGGACTATTGAGGACTGCATCACCTACATGGACGTTGGCGTGGTCACCAACGCCGGACAACTACTGTCAATTCCAGCAGAGCGATTAAGGGATTTTCTACGTTCGCTGATTGTGAGACTGGAGGGGAAGAACTAAGTTTGAAAAAAATATGGTTACGCTTAAGTTTTTCAATGGTATGGCCGCAATTAATAGATGGTGAGATGTAGCTATCTTATTTTTGTGCCTCATTATAATAAGTTCAAAATCTCTTCTTTGTGCCTGTTCGAGTCCGTGCCCGTGCAGGCTTTTTTTTACATCAATTTTCTCAGATAACAGTTAACCACTACTATCCCGTCCTACCGCCACCAGCCTGATTAAACTCCGCCGGATAAGACCATATCCAGCGCGCTGGGCTTTTGTACACGTTCGGCGGACAAACACGAGATACAGACCATGCCAGATATCGTCTTCAATGAAGAATGGGTAGTTAAAACCCGTCTGAGCGAAAGAACATGCCTCTCAAAGGGATCCCGATCCGCTGCTACTTCATGAAGATCAGGCTTTCATCAATGCTCTGCCCCGCCGGTTTGCACTCACATGGATTGTGGCGATTCACACTGATATGCGTCACGGTGAGCCCTGTGCGCTCGCTTGGGAAGATATCGATCGCGCCATACATACACATGCTGGCTGCTGTCATCAGGAGCTAACCCATCGTTCATTGCCAATCAGATGGGGCATGAGAATGCAAAGATGGTTTATGAGGTTTATTCGAAGTGGATTAGCGAAATGAATGCGGATCAGGTAAGCATGCTGAACAGTAGGATGCCAACCAAAATGCCCTCATTCTGCCCCCAGCGCGCAGCCTGAGTAAAAAACACGCTGTAAAATCAACAAAATATAATCAACTTGCTTAATTACTCTGCAATTGCGTGAAAACATGCAGAAAAAAGCCATTTCCCTCTTGCCTCATTCGGTCTGTGCCGCTAATATTCGTCCCCGTTGTCACCTACAACGTTGCGTTCATAGCTCAGTTGGTTAGAGCACCACCTTGACATGGTGGGGGTCGTTGGTTCGAGTCCAATTGAACGCACCATTCTGCGTCCGTAGCTCAGTTGGTTAGAGCACCACCTTGACATGGTGGGGGTCGGTGGTTCGAGTCCACTCGGACGCACCATTTCACAGCCTCGTGAAATGGTGCAGATTTTGACTATTCGTTTTTCCCTTTCTTTTTTCAATATTTAATCAACACTTCGCTTTAATTTTCTCTCAATCTATCAAGCATTTATATTCTTTGTTTCTGAATTAGATGATTTATCGACAGATTTTATGATTTCAAAAAGCAAGAAACACTGAGATGCCTCTGCACCTCAGTGTGATAAATTCACTTTAAAAACGTGATTAATGATCAGAAGCACCCGCCATTACGCGTTATGCTTCAGTTTCATTCTCTTCGTTACTGTCTTCTTTCCGGGTCACAGTGAAGCTGGGCAAATCACCATATTCAACGGTGATGTCTTTCACATGTAATATCATGTCATCCGTCACATCATATTGTTGTTGTGCAGCAATTACATATTCGCTGTTCAGTATCATGCCTAACTCATTGCTATTCCGGTAGTCTTCTACCTCTTTAAGAATGGCTCTGATGCTGGCTGCACGCGCATTCTGTTGTTCCATCACCCATGACTGGTTGATATTCGCGATATCCACCGCGCGATTTCTCTCTTTTTCTTCATCCGACATACCCAGGTATGCCCCCTGCGCCGCCTGTTCAGCGTTTACCAGGATTTCTTTGACTTCCTGCAGACGCACCAACTCGGACTGGCCGACTGTAGACTCATTAAGAACGCGGACTAAATTGACATATGCAATTTTGTTAAACATAAACTCACCTATAAATATCAAAACATAAATATAAAAAATGCAGGCACCGGGTATTAATTAATGTGCACCTGAAACCGCTGATTTATCCTCCTGAGGGACATCATCAGACTTCACGTTCTTATCCTGGCTATCGGCAACGCTGATTTTCGGCAAGTCACCATAATTAACTTTTTTCTTCTCCAGTTGTTTAATCAGGTCACTGGTGATATCTGCCCCCTCTTTTGCTGCCAACAATGAGGTGCTGACCATGACATAATCCATTTTGTGGCTGACACGATAGATTTCGGCTTCCTCGGTGATCGCCTTGAGGCTGACCTCACGACTATGCTGCTGTTCCGCTACCCATACCTGATTAAGCGTCAAATTATCAGCGGCACGGCTTTGCTGTTGTTGTTTTTCTGACATCGCCGCGTATTTTTCTTTTGCATCACTTTCTGCTTTGAGTAATACATCTTTAATATCTTGATTATGTTGAGCTTCCTGTTTACCAATGGATGACTCGTTAAGCACCTTCGCAATATCTACATAAACAACTTTCGATTGGTTCAATCCTAACTGGTCACAACCGCTTAAACCAATAACCATTACGCAAACAGCGGAAATATATTTCAGGCTGCTTAACTTTATGTTTTTCATACTTCTTTCTCTCTCAAGATATTTAGTTTACGGAAATAACAATAGCAAAAAAAACATTAGAAACTGTTGACAGTTATACTCTGCTCCTTAAAAAAACAAAACAGTGTCACTGATCTATTTTCGTAAAAATAAAACCAATGTCGTTAATAATTGAAAATATCTAAACAGTTTAGAAATTATTTACACTCATGGAGGTCAGTGTATTTTAAACACTGACTTCCACGTCCTGTTACCGCTAGAAATTATATTTCACACCCAGCGTGGCTGAAGTATCACTGTATCCTTTATCCCCGACCTGAACACCCACATTCCCCCAGACGCTCAGACGTGAATTAAGCTGACCTTCAACACCGGCCTTCACCTCACCCACATTCCGGGCACCATCCTGAGACAATGTGGCATCACCCATGTGCGAACCGAAGCTTTGCGTGTTGTGGATCCAGTTGATCTCCACATACGGCTTGAAGTTACGGTTTTTACCTTCATCCAGTTTGTTGTGACTTTTCAGGAAGGTACGAACGCCAAGACGCGTCTGAACATTGCCGTCGCCTTCGCCCGTCACACGGGTACCATTACTTTCATAATGATCATCCGCCGTGACCCCCATCCATACCGCCTGTGCCTGAGGCTGGATAAACCACTCACCCTCTGTTCCCTGACTTCCGGTAAAATCACCCAGTTTATGCGTATATCCCAGCTCCAGTGACGCGGTAATCCCTTTTGACTTATACGATTCAGACTGTACCTTCTCGCCTTTCACCGTATTGTCAAACCAGCCGTACTGAGCCCAGCTGTCCACATACATTCCCTGTTTGGTCTCATCATTCTGATACCAGGTAGCATAAAGCCCGGTGCTGTACCCGTTGACGGAGCCATCTGAACGGTAGCCAGTGGCGTTTGAACGAGAGTTACTGCTGTTGCGGCCGTAGCCTGCCATCACCCCAACGTGTAGGCGCTGTACACCATCAGGGCTCCACTGCGCCACTTCACCGCCCAGCTGCGTCACATAACGGTTACTTTGTGTGTCAACCTGACCGACACTGGAACTCCAACGGTTATGTCCGCCAACCTGACGCAGCCACATACTGGTCACTTTCTGCTCGCCGGTCAGGACGTCCGTATACTGCGTTTCCCCCTCACGATCGTGCAACCGGTGAACAAACATCGTATTCGCCGCCGCCAGGTTGGCAGTATAGCTGGCAGATTCCGGACGAATCCCTGACGTGCCTTTTTTATCCTTCGTCGAGGTATCCAGGCTGGTCAGGTACCAGTCAGCGCCCTTCTTCACCAGACTGTAGTCATAAATCCCGGCGACAATACGCCCTGATTTGGTGAAGGTGCCGTCGGACTGACCACCGACTTTCACCACCTGGATGCCTTCGATAGTCTGAGCACCACGGCCACCCACATTGTTCACTTTCACGAACGTGTTACCACTGGTATTGCCGCTGATGACAATCTTATCCGTGACGGAAGTATCTCCTCCCAGTGCGGTATTCATCACCACCGTACCGTCCTGTCCTTGCCAATTGGTGGTCGTCAGGGTACGTCCTGCCGTCATCGACTGCGTGGACGGTGCTGCAAAGTTAATGGTACCGGCAAGCTTCACATCATCGACCAGTGAATCTGCGGTCATGTTCCAGCGGCTGGCAGAATCAATGCTGACATCTGTCGGATCAATCCACCCGGTCAGTGACGCACCGTTACGCAGTGACAATGACGTATTGTCTTTTGCAATCACATTGCTGACCAGTTGCGCGCCACCACGGGAACCATCCAGAACCAGCTCACCGCCGTCAATATGCGTGTTGCCCGTCCAGCCAGTCTGCCCGGTCAGAACCACCTCACCCGCGCCCTGTTTAACCAGTTCGCCGGTCCCGCTGATGTTGTTCGTCATCGTGCCGACAGCACCATTCAGCGCCAGTGTTCCGTCAGTAATAATATTGCCGCTGCCCAGACCCGCCACATTATTCAGGCTGGCCGTTGCACCTTTACTGATTTGGCTCACCACGCTCAGACCGGTGTTAGCACCGCGCACATCCAAGGTTCCCCCCAGAACAGAGAGCTTACCGGCGCCGGTCAACGAGCCCGCAGACACGCCGCCATTGCTGAGCGCTAACGTGCCACCGTTCACATTTAACAGCGAGCCCGCGTCACCGTTCAGTTTCCCGACTGTCTGGGTTTTACCGTTCAGGTCAAAACCTGCTGTGTTCGCCAGCGAGAGCAGGCTGGTTTTACCCAGTGCATTATCCACATCTGAGCGCAGCGTCCCCGTACTGACTTTTGTCTCACCGGTGTAATCGTTGGTCGCGTTAGACAGCGACACCACACCAGCACCGGCCTCAATGACCAGGTTACCGCTGCCGGTCACTTTGGCTGACATATCCGCAGAAGCATTGATTGCCCCTGTGTCCTGTGCCAGCGTCAGCGTTTTATCCGCCTGAAGATCCAACTCGGTCAGACCATAATTCACATACAATCCGTCAGCATTCGCGCCCGAGGTCAGACGATAGTCATAGGTTCCCAGCGCGACGACATCGCCATTCTGATTAATATCAATCGTCCGTTCAGCCGTGATCTTGCTGCCATCCTTATTGAGCAACTGAATCGCGCCGCCGCTCCCTGTTACCGACGTGGATTTAACCAGTTGTACACCAGTGTTGCCTTCATCCTGCATCAGAAGATTCAACGAATTGTCCGTATCACGGGCATGCGGAACATATGATGCAGGGGCATTAATGTACACCGTACCGGTATGACTGATGTCAAGGGTATCGGCAGTGATCAAACTGGTCGCCAGAATCTCATCAGGCGCCGTGGCATTAAACACAACCGTACCGTCATTGATGATCAAGCCACCGATCTGCTGGTTACCATCTCCCACGGTGGTGACGTTGCCGGTTCCCACAGACAGCTTGCCGTGCGTCAGCGCAGTCGTGTTATCCCCGGAAAGCGCAAACGTATTGTCTGTCAGTACCGCCATCCCCGTGAAGGCGGAGCCCACACCACTGCCGAAGGAGAATGCCTGGCCATGACCAGAGGCATTGAGCGTACCAGCACCCGTGAGGGCATTATTAAAGCTGAACTCCCCCTGCGTCAGGAGATTAACAATACCGTCAGCAGCAATATCCACCCCGCCCGTACCAAGATTATCGGTACTGCTCACCGCGTCAGTTGCGACGGCCAGTGTCCCCGTATCGGTGACACGCCAGTTACCGGTATACCCTGCATTAGCCCCCGTTATCGTCGCCTGAGCACCACTCACCGTGGTCGTTCCTTCGCCAATAAGCAGATTGCTAAAGTCGCTGGCATCACTGAAGGCCAGATCAAGTCCTGTGCCCACATCACCCGCTGTGGTATTGACGCTGATCGCACCAGTCCCCGCCGCCTGGCTGTCATTCAACTGCAGCGTACCGGCAGAGATCGTGCTGCCGCCGCTGTAGCTGTTGACGCCGGTCAGTATGGTTCTGCCCGTACCCGTCTGATCAACCCTCCCGGTCCCGGAAATCACACCGTTAAAGGTCGCCGTATCGCTGCGGTTAAAGGCCAGCGTGCCGTCGTTGGTCACATTCCCCGCGATAGAACCGCGGGTTCCGCCATTACCCAGTTGCAGCGTAGCGCCGGTATTGATTGTCGTGCCGCCGCCGTATGTGTTGCTTCCCGCCAGCACCTGCGTACCGCTTGCCTGTACCAGTGCCAGCTGCGCACCCGTAATATCGCCTGCAAAAACACTCGTTGCCGTGTCGTTCAGGGTCAGGATCGTATCGGTCGCCGTGCCATTGGTCACCGTACCGTCGCCAGACAGGTTGGTCAGCGACTGGTAATAACCGTTCGTGTCCAGCGTTGCGCCGGCATTCACCGTCACGTTCGCGGAAGTCGCAATCACATCCAGTGCGCCTGCCTGCAGCGCCCCGATTGCCACCGTGGTGTCGCCGGTAAAGTCATTGGTCGTGTTGGACAACGACACGATCCCGGTACCGGCATCAACCTGCAGACTACCGCTGCCGGTGATCTTCGCCGACATATCTGCCGAAGCGCCAGTGGCTCCGCTGTTTTGTGCCAGCGTCAGGGTCTGACCGGCCTGCAGATCCAGCTGTTTCAGCCCGTAAGAGACATACAGCCCGTCCTGATTTGCCCCCGTGCTCAAACGATAATCGTAGGTTCCGAGCGCCACCAGGTTCCCGCCCTGCTGGATATTAATCTGCTGCGCCGCCGTGATGGCATTACCGTTCTGATCCTGCAATTCCAGCGCACCTGCGCTACCAATCGCCGTACTGGCCGCGACCAGACGGGTACCCAGATTCACATCGTCCTGCTCAAGCAGCGACAGATCCGTCGAAGGTGCCGGCGTCGGCAACACATAAGGCGTCGGTAATGTGACCTGTACGGTACCCGTGCCGCTAGTATCCAGCAGATTCGCCTGCACCAGACTGGTGGCATCAACCTGCGCCGGTACCGTGGCATTGAAAATGGCTTTACCGCTGTTAAAGACCAGACTACCAATAGACTGCGTACCGTCCGCCACCGTGGTGACGCTGCCGCTTCCAAGGCGCAGAGTCGCCGCCGCCAGCGCGCCGGTGTTCACACCACCAAGGGTGAACGTGGCGTTCTGCAGATCAACGACACCGTTAAAGCCTGCGCCCGTTGCCGCTGAGGCAAAGTTGACGTCATTACCGGCTGCCTTGATTGCCACCAGACCACTGCCGGTCAGCGTGTTGTTCACCGTGTAATCCGCACCCCAGTCCACCGCCAGCGTCGCACCGGAAGCAATATCAATCACCCCCTGTACGCTGCCGGTCGTTCCGCCATTCCCCAGTTGCAGAGTACCGGCAGAAACCGTCGTGCCGCCGCTGTAGGTATGGGCACCGGTAAACAGTGTCGTTCCCGTTCCCACCTGCGTGACGCGGCCGCTGCCTGCGATCACGCCAGCAAACATCGTCGCATCACTGCGGTTAAAGGCCAGCGTGCCATTGTTGGTCACGTTACCCGTGATGGCGCCACTCGTGCCTCCGTCACCCAGTTGCAACGTACCGGCGGAAACAGTGGTACCGCCGCTGTATGTGTTGTTGCCGCTCAGGGTAAAGACGCCGCTGCCGGTTTTGGTCAGCCCGCCCGTCCCGCTCAGCGTACCGCTGAAAGTGGTGTCGCTGACCGCATTCTCCGTCAGCATCGCGCTGCCCAGAGTCACGTTTCCTGCCCCTGACAGATTATGTGCCGTCTGGTTGAAGTTATTCAGATCCAGCGTCGCGCCGGATGCCACCGCCACGTTTGCGCTCTGCGCAAAGGCATTGGCGATCCCGGCTTTCAGCGTGCCGCCGTTCACCAGCGTGTCGCCGGTGTAGGTGTTGACCGACGACAGCGTCAGGGTGCCCGCCCCGGCCTTGGTCAGCGTTTTGCCGTCCCAGCCGCTGGCATAAGTACCTGCCGCCTGGTCGCCCAGCGCCACGTCCACGTTGAAGACATCGGAAGCCCCGGCCAGCGTGAAGCTGCCGGTGCCGTACGCCTGACCTTCCAGCCAGCTCAGCCCGTAGCCCACGTTGTAGTCGTTGCCGCTGACGCGACCCGCCAGACGCAGGTAGTCCACCGCGCTCGCCGCACCGTTAAGGTTCACGCTGCTGAAGTCACCGCTGATACCATTGGTGGTGTGAATGACTGTGTACTGGGTACCGGCTATCCCGCTGGCGCTGGCCGGGGCGGCCGTGCCGTAACCGCTCAGGCTCAGCGTGCCGTCCAGGTTCGCCGTCCGGGCAGTGACCGCCGGCTGGGTACCTTTTGCCACCGTCAGCGTCGAGCCCGCCGCCTGGGTCAGCGCCCCGCCCAGCATCAGATTGCTGGTTGCCGCCACCTGGGTGCCGGCACCGGCTGCCGTGGTCAGGCTCGCCGCATTGAACGCGCCGCTCTGACCGAAGGCCAGCGTACCGCCGCTGACCGTTACCGCGCCCTGAGTCGATCCCGCGCCGGTCAGGGTGGTGGTGCCGCTGCCGGTTTTGGTCAGCGAACCGCTGCCGCTCAGCACATTAGCCAACGTGCCGTTCGCCGCAAAGTCCAGCTGCAGAGCAGCATTGTTCGCCACCGCTCCGGTACCCAGCGCCGCGCCGTTCTGCGCCACCAGAGTACCGGCAGAGATGCTGGTACCACCGCTGTACGTGTTGGTGCCGTTCAGGATCGTTTTACCTGTACCGATCTGATTCACCACACCGCTGCCTGATATCACCCCAGCCAGGGTTAATGTATCGCTACGGTTGAAGGCCAGCGTGCCATTGTTGGTCACATTTCCGGTGAGGGAACCGCTGGTCCCGCCATTACCCAGTTGCAGCGTTCCGGCGGAGATCGTCGTGCCGCCACTGTAGCTGTTGGCGCCGGTCAGTATGGTTCTGCCCGTGCCCATCTGATTCACCATCCCGATACCGGAAATCACGCCGCTAAAGGTCGCCGTATCGCTGCGGTTAAAGGCCAGCGTGCCATTGTTGGTCACATTCCCGGTGATGGAGCCGCTGGTACCGCCATTACCCAGTTGCAGCGTCGCAGCCGGGTTGATCGCCGTACCACCGCCGTATGTGTTGCTTCCCGTCAGGATCTGCGTACCGCTTGCCTGTACCAGCACCAGTTGCGCGCCGGTGAGGGTTCCCGCAAAGACGCTCGTGGCCGTGTCTTTCAGTGTCAGCGTTGTCGCCGTTGTCGTACCGTTGGTCACCGTACCTGCACCTGTCAGGTTGGTCAGTGACTGGTGGTAACCGTGGGTATCCAGCGTTGCGCCAGCGTTCACCGTCACGTTCGCGGAAGTCGCAATCACATCGCGGGCACCGGCCTGCAGCGTTCCGGTCGCCACCGTTGTGTCGCCGGTAAAGTTGTTGGTTGTGTTGGACAAAGACAGTACGCCCGTACCCGCATCAACCCGCAGGTTACCGCTGCCAGTGAGCTTCGCCGACATATCTGCTGACAAGCCAGTGGCTCCGCTGTTTTGTGCCAGCGTCAGGGTCTGACCGGCCTGCAGATCCAGCTGTTTCAGCCCGTAAGAGACATACAGCCCGTCCTGGAGCGTGCCCGTCGTCAGACGATAATCGTAGGTTCCGAGCGCCACCAGGTTCCCGCCCTGCTGGACATCGATCTGCTGGGAGGCGCTGATAACATTGCCGTTCTGATCCTGCAATTCCAGCGCACCTGCGCTACCCACCGCCGTACTGGCGGCGACCAGACGGGTGCCCAGATTCACATCGTCCTGCTCAAGCAGCGACAGTTCCGTTGATGGCACAGGCATCGGCAACACGTAAGGTACCGGTAATGTCGCCTGCACAACGCCAGCACCGCTCGCATCCAGCAGATTCGCCCGCACCAGACTGGTGGCATCGATCTGCGCCGGTACCGTGGCATTGAAAATCGCTTTACCCCCGTCAAAGGCCAGTCCGCCAATGGACTGCGTACCGTCCGCCACCGTGGTCACACTGCCGCTGCCAAGGCGCAGAGTCGCCGCCGCCAGCGCGCCGGTGTTCACACCACCGAGACTGAACGCTGCATTTTGCAGGTCAACGACACCGTTAAAGCCTGCGCCCGTTGCCGCTGAGGCAAAATTAACGTCATTACCGGCTGCCTTGATCGCCACCAGACCACTGCCGGTCAGCGTGTTGTTCACCGTGTAATCTGCACCCCAGTCCACCGCCAGCGTCGCACCGGAAGCAATATCAATCCCCCCCTGTACGCTGCCGGTCGTCCCGCCATTACCCAGTTGCAGGGTACCGGCTGAAACCGTCGTGCCGCCGCTGTAGGTATGGGTGCCAGTGAAAATGGTTTTACCAGTACCCACCTGCGTGACATGGCCGCTGCCTGAAATCACGCCAGCGAACGTCGTCGCATCACTGCGGTTAAAGGCCAGCGTGCCATTGTTGGTCACGTTACCCGTGATGGCGCCACTCGTGCCTCCGTCACCCAGTTGCAACGTACCGGCGGAAACAGTGGTACCGCCGCTGTATGTGTTGTTGCCGCTCAGGGTAAAGACGCCGCTGCCGGTTTTGGTCAGCCCGCCCGTCCCGCTCAGCGTACCGCTGAAAGTGGTGTCGCTGACCGCATTCTCCGTCAGCATCGCGCTGCCCAGAGTCACGTTTCCTGCCCCTGACAGATTATGTGCCGTCTGGTTGAAGTTATTCAGATCCAGCGTCGCGCCGGATGCCACCGCCACGTTTGCGCTCTGCGCAAAGGCATTGGCGATCCCGGCTTTCAGCGTGCCGCCGTTCACCAGCGTGTCGCCGGTGTAGGTGTTGACCGACGACAGCGTCAGGGTGCCCGCCCCGGCCTTGGTCAGCGTTTTGCCGTCCCAGCCGCTGGCATAAGTACCTGCCGCCTGGTCGCCCAGCGCCACGTCCACGTTGAAGACATCGGAAGCCCCGGCCAGCGTGAAGCTGCCGGTGCCGTACGCCTGACCTTCCAGCCAGCTCAGCCCGTAGCCCACGTTGTAGTCGTTGCCGCTGACGCGACCCGCCAGACGCAGGTAGTCCACCGCGCTCGCCGCACCGTTAAGGTTCACGCTGCTGAAGTCACCGCTGATACCATTGGTGGTGTGAATGACTGTGTACTGGGTACCGGCTATCCCGCTGGCGCTGGCCGGGGCGGCCGTGCCGTAACCGCTCAGGCTCAGCGTGCCGTCCAGGTTCGCCGTCCGGGCAGTGACCGCCGGCTGGGTACCTTTTGCCACCGTCAGCGTCGAGCCCGCCGCCTGGGTCAGCGCCCCGCCCAGCATCAGATTGCTGGTTGCCGCCACCTGGGTGCCGGCACCGGCTGCCGTGGTCAGGCTCGCCGCATTGAACGCGCCGCTCTGACCGAAGGCCAGCGTACCGCCGCTGACCGTTACCGCGCCCTGAGTCGATCCCGCGCCGGTCAGGGTGGTGGTGCCGCTGCCGGTTTTGGTCAGCGAACCGCTGCCGCTCAGCACATTAGCCAACGTGCCGTTCGCCGCAAAGTCCAGCTGCAGGGCAGCGTTGTTGGTCACCGCGCCGGAACCCAGCGCCGCGCCGTTCTGCGCCACCAGGGTACCGGCAGAGATGGTGGTACCGCCGCTGTACGTATTGCTGCCGCTCAGCGTAAAGACGCCGCTGCCAGTTTTGGTCAGCCCGCCCGTTCCGCTCAGCGTCCCGCTGAAGGTCGAATCACTGACCGCATTCTCCGTCAGCATCGCGCTGCCCAGCGTCATGTTACCTGCACCCGACAGGTTACGCGCCGTCTGGTCGAAGTTGTTCAGATCCAGCGTCGCACCGGATGCCACTGTCACTTTCGCGCTCTGCGCAAAGGCATTAGCGATCCCGGCTTTCAGCGTGCCGCCGTTCACCAGCGTGTCGCCGGTGTAGGTGTTGACCGACGACAGCGTCAGGCTACCCGCCCCGGCCTTGGTCAGCGTTTTGCCGTCCCAGCCGCTGGTGTAGGTGCCCGCCGCCTGGTTGCCCAGCGCCACGTCCACGTTAAAGACATCGGAAGCCCCGGCCAGCGTGAAGCTGCCGGTGCCGTACGCCTGACCTTCCAGCCAGCTCAGCCCGTAGCCCACGTTATAGTCGTTGCCGCTGACGCGGCCTGCCAGACGCAGGTAGTCCACGGTGCTCGCCGCACCGTTGAGGTTCACGCTGCTGAAGTCGCCGCTGATGCCATTAGTGGTGTGAATGACCGTGTACTGGGTACCGGCTATTCCGCTGGCGCTGGCCGGGGCGGCCGTGCCGTAGCCGCTCAGGCTCAGCGTGCCATTAAGGTTCGCCGTCTGAGCGGTAACAGCAGGCTGGGTGCCTTTTGCCACCGTCAGCGTCGAGCCTGCCGCCTGGGTCAGCGCCCCGCTCAGCATCAGATTACTGGTTGCCGCCACCTGGGTACCGGCACCGGCTGCCGTGGTCAGGCTGGCCGCATTGAACGCGCCGCTCTGACCGAAGGCCAGCGTACCGCCGCTGACCGTTACCGCGCCCTGCGTCGAACCCGCGCCGGTCAGGGTGGTGGTGCCGCTGCCGGTTTTGGTCAGCGAACCGCTGCCGCTCAGCACATTCGCCAGCGTGCCGTTCGCCGCAAAGTCCAGCTGCAGGGCCGCGTTGTTGGCCACCGCGCCGGTGCCCAGCGCCGCGCCGTTCTTCGCCACCAGCGTGCCGGCGGAAACAGTGGTACCACCGCTGTATGTGTTGTTGCCGCTCAGGGTAAAGACGCCGCTGCCGGTTTTGGTCAGCCCGCCCGTTCCGCTCAGCGTACCGCTGAAAGTGGTGTCGCTGACCGCATTCTCCGTCAGCATCGCGCTGCCCAGCGTCACGTTACCTGCGCCTGACAGGTTATGTGCCGTCTGGTTGAAGTTGTTCAGTTCCAGCGTCGCACCGGATGCCACCGCCACGTTCGCGCTCTGCGCAAAGGCATTGGCGATCCCGGCTTTCAGCGTGCCGCCGTTCACCAGCGTGTCGCCGGTGTAGGTATTGACCGACGACAGCGTCAGGGTACCCGCCCCGGCCTTGGTCAGCGTTTTGCCGTCCCAGCCGCTGGCATAAGTACCTGCCGCCTGGTCGCCCAGCGCCACGTCCACGTTGAAAGCATCACTGGCATTCGCCAGCGTGAAGCTGCCGGTGCCGTACGCCTGACCTTCCAGCCAGCTCAGCCCGTAGCCCACGTTGTAGTCGTTGCCGCTGACGCGACCCGCCAGACGCAGGTAGTCCACCGCGCTCGCCGCACCGTTAAGGTTCACGCTGCTGAAGTCACCGCTGATACCATTGGTGGTGTGAATGACTGTGTACTGGGTACCGGCTATCCCGCTGGCGCTGGCCGGGGCGGCCGTGCCGTAACCGCTCAGGCTCAGCGTGCCGTCCAGGTTCGCCGTCCGGGCAGTGACCGCCGGCTGGGTACCTTTTGCCACCGTCAGCGTCGAGCCCGCCGCCTGGGTCAGCGCCCCGCCCAGCATCAGATTGCTGGTTGCCGCCACCTGGGTGCCGGCACCGGCTGCCGTGGTCAGGCTCGCCGCATTGAACGCGCCGCTCTGACCGAAGGCCAGCGTACCGCCGCTGACCGTTACCGCGCCCTGCGTCGATCCCGCGCCGGTCAGGGTGGTGGTGCCGCTGCCGGTTTTGGTCAGCGTTCCGCTGCCGCTCAGCACATTCGCCAGCGTGCCGTTCGCCGCAAAATCCAGCTGCAGGGCAGCGTTGTTGGTCACCGCGCCGGAACCCAGCGCCGCGCCGTTCTGCGCCACCAGGGTACCGACAGAGATGGTGGTACCGCCGCTGTACGTATTGCTGCCGCTCAGCGTAAAGACGCCGCTGCCAGTTTTGGTCAGCCCGCCCGTTCCGCTCAGCGTCCCGCTGAAGGTCGAATCACTGACCGCATTCTCCGTCAGCATCGCGCTGCCCAGCGTCATGTTACCTGCACCCGACAGGTTACGCGCCGTCTGGTCGAAGTTGTTCAGATCCAGCGTCGCACCGGATGCCACTGTCACTTTCGCGCTCTGCGCAAAGGCATTAGCGATCCCGGCTTTCAGCGTGCCGCCGTTCACCAGCGTGTCGCCGGTGTAGGTGTTGACCGACGACAGCGTCAGGCTACCCGCCCCGGCCTTGGTCAGCGTTTTGCCGTCCCAGCCGCTGGTGTAGGTGCCCGCCGCCTGGTTGCCCAGCGCCACGTCCACGTTAAAGACATCGGAAGCCCCGGCCAGCGTGAAGCTGCCGGTGCCGTACGCCTGACCTTCCAGCCAGCTCAGCCCGTAGCCCACGTTATAGTCGTTGCCGCTGACGCGGCCTGCCAGACGCAGGTAGTCCACGGTGCTCGCCGCACCGTTGAGGTTCACGCTGCTGAAGTCGCCGGTGATGCCATTGGTAGTGTGGACAACGGTGTATTGTGTACCGGTGAGCCCGCTGGCCGTCACCGGCGCCGCAATCCCAAAGCCAGTGATGTTCAGTGTGCCATTCAGACTGGCCGTCGCCGCAGTCACTGCCGTTTTAGCTTGTGTATCGGCGACACCATTGAATGTGGCACCCGCCGACTGAGTATAGGCTCCACTCAGCACGATATTTGAGATCGGATTGACCGTGATAGCCCCGCCACTCGCGACATTCATGCTGGCGGCGTTAAAGGCACCGCTCTGACCGAAGGCCAGCGTACCGCCGCTGACCGTCACCGCCCCCTGAGCCGAACCCGTAGCGGTCAGGGTGGCGATACCGCTGCCGGTCTTGGTCAGCGCTCCGTTACCACTCAGCACATTCGCCAGCGTGCCATCCGCCGCAAAATCCAGCTGCAGAGCCGCGTTGTTGGCCACCGCCCCGGTGCCCAGCGCTGCGCCATTCTGCGCCACCAGGGTGCCTGCAGAGATAGTGGTACCACCGCTGTACGTGTTGATGCCGCTCAGGATCGTTTTACCTGTGCCGATCTGGTTCACTACGCCGCTGCCAGATATCACCCCGGCCAAGGTTGATGTGTCGCTGCGGTTAAAGGCCAGCGTGCCATTGTTGGTCACATTTCCGGTGAGGGAGCCGCCGGTGCCGCCATTACCCAGTTGCAGCGAGCCCCCCGAGATGGTGGTGCCACCGCTCCAGGTATTGCTGTTCGTCAACGTAAGCGTACCGGTATTGGTCTTAGTCAGCGCGCCGCTGCCACTCACCACGCCGCTCATTGTTAAGGTCGTACCGGCTGCAGTATCAAGGGTACCACCACCCGCATTAAGGGTGGTTGCCCGGCCCGTGTTGAAACTGGTCGTGGTCGCCAGCGTACCGCCGTCAAAACTGAGCGGTCCTGTCGCTGCACCCAGATTCGCATCGGCTGATACCTGCACAATGCCGCCGTTAATTGCTGTGCCACCGGTCCAGGTGTTGGTTCCGGTAAGCAGCAGTGTTCCGCTATTTGTCTTGGTGAGAGAACCCGTACCGCCAATAATACCGCTCATTGTCAGCGTCGTACCGGCTGCCGTATCCAGGGTGCCGCCACCCGTATTGAGTGTGGTTGTACGGGCCGTGTTGAAACTGGTTGTCGTTGCCAGCGTACCGCCGTCAAAGCTAAGCGCCCCGGAGGTTGCCCCCAGGTTAGCATCGCTTGAGACCTGCAGCACGCCGCCGTTGACTCGCGTTCCGCCGGTCCAGGTGTTGTTCCCTGTCAGTACCAGTGTCCCCAGATCGGTCTTGGTGACAGAAGTCGCCCCCTGCAGGACGGAAGCGATCGTCGCAGTCATATTTCTGCTGGCATCCGATCCATCACCCACACGCAGCTCAGGCGTACTGCCATCCACCGGGGAGTTCACTAAAGCGATAACACCGCCATTAAGCACATAGCCAGTGGTCGTAAACTGCATTCCCGAGGTCTCAACCTGACCAAACGCGTTATCGACAGTAACAGTACCCGCCGTACCGCCAAATACCGCAAAGGATCTATTGCCGTAGGCCGAGTTACTTGACCCAGAAACGTCGGCCCAGGATGTCTGCCCCAGCAAACGCCAGGTTCCTGTGCCACCTTCTCCGCTCCCCTGGTTATAGTTAGCCGAGTTCATGCCGTCCCAGAAGGCCAGCAGTTGTCCGGTACTGTTAATCAGGTTCACCTGACCAGGTACAGTACTTTGCAGGGCAAGCGTTGTCCCCGCAGGAACCGTCCCCAACACCAGGCCATTGTTGGTCAATGTACCGTTGTAGTTAAAGACGCGATAGACACCGGCTGAGAAGGTTCCGCCAGCCGGAGTAGAGACATTCAGGCGTCCATCCAGCGTCAGGTTACCGTTGACGTCAGTACGGGTATTTTCCGCTACGCCATTCACTTTACCGAACTGGTAATTCAGGATTGAAAGATCATTGAGCGCCAGGTTGCCATTGATGGTCAGCGTGCCGCCGGTACCGTTTTCACTCCCTGGCATCAGAGTCGCACCGTTCGCAATAGTGACATTGCCGCCGATAGTCCCGGTACCGCCCAGCGTTGCGCCGTTCGCAACGGTTGTCGCCCCGGTTGCAGCCGACTGATTACCATCAATATACAGCGTGCCCGCCGACACCGTGGTGGCGCCGGTATAGGTGTTCGCCCCTTTCAGAATGGTCGTGCCTAAACCCAGTTTTGTGACACCACCCGCACCCGAAATGAGGGCGTTTTGATCGGTCATAGAGCCGTTGCTGGCGTTAAATGCCAGTGCGCCCCCTGCCATGTTGACGTTTCCGATAATGGAACCATCGGTCGTGCCATCACCCAGTTGTAAGATACCTGCATTGATTGTGGTGCCACCGGTATAGGCCTGGGTCCCAGTCAGCGTCAGCGTATTTGTCCCTAACTTACTCAGGGAGCCCGTGCCGGAGATAAGGTTTGACCATGTCACGTTATCGCTGCGGTTAAACGCCAGCGTACCGTTGTTGGTGATATTACCGGAAATCCACCCAGAGTTACCGCCGTTGCCCAGTTGCACGGTACCGGATGTAATGGTTGAGCCTCCAGTCTGTGTATTGTCACCCGTCAATACCAAGGTACCGCTGCCTATCTGCTCAAATGATCCTGCTCCACTCATCGAGCCGCTATAGACATAGGTATTACTTCGATTGAACTTTAATGCTGCACCACTGGATATTTGCACAGATGCGGCGCCAACCGTACCGCGCGTTCCTCCGTCACCGACAATCAACGTTCCCGCGTAAACCCGGACTGGATAACCTCCGTCCTGAAAACTGGCATTGGCTAATACCATTGTGCCAGCACCACTCTTAGAGATACCGTTCGCCGGTCTGTAACCACCAACCCAGTTGAAGTTACCCGTCATGGTCAATGTCGTTCCGGCATCCGTGATAAAACCTACAGACTGCTGACTACCGCTGCCGTAAAACGAAGTAAAGCCAAAATCGACGTCATTAGCCAAGGTCATTGTTGCCGTCGTTCGGAGATTCCCACCACCACCATAAACAGCATCTTGAGAACGACCGGTTATTTTACCTGTGCCCACCGCATTGGCAGAGTTAATGACAACCGTTCCATACTCGCTCAGGATAATCCCACCACTGCTGGTATTATTCCCCGTTATGTAGGTTGTTCCGCTCTGGAACTCAAGTGCCCCTGTCCCGGAAATATTGCCGCTGAGGGTACTCCCATTGGTGTTGTAAACTCTTCCCCCGTTAGCGGTAATCACAATATCGCGAGCAATGTTGCCGGTCGTTTGTAAAATACCGCCATTAAAAGTCAGTCTGCCGGAGATATCCCCGAGATTGTTATCATTAGATACAAATAAAAGGCCTCCATTCAGCGTCGTGCCACCAGTATAGGTATTCACCCCACTGAGAGTAGTGGTGCCTGACAGCTGCGACACATTTCCGCTGCCGGAAATCACGTTTGAGACGGTCTTGCTGCCATTAAACCTGAAGGCCAGTGTGCCATTGTTGGTCACACTACCGGCGATCGAGCCATCGTTATTGCTCGTCCCGTCACCCAGCTGCAGCACACCCGAAGAGATTATGGTGCCGCCGGTATAGGTATTGGCACCCGTAAACACCGCGGTACCCGGGCCGTTTTGCGTCACAGTACCGGTGCCGGAGATAACGCCGCCATAATTGAGGGTCGTCGCCGTTTTCGGCATAAACACCAGCGCAGCGTTGTTCACCACATTACCTGGCAATGTACCATTGGTGGTGCCGTCGCCAATTTGCAGGGTACCGGATGAAATCGTGGTGCCGCCCGTGTAAGTGTTTGTCCCGGTCAGCACAGCAGTACCGGTGCCGATCATCTTCAGCGACCCAGACCCGGAGACGACACCGGATACGGCCATTGAAGTGCCACTGGCAGGCTTAAGCGCCAGCGTGCCGGCATTCGCGATATTCCCCAGGACGGAACCATTGGTGGTGCCGTCGCCGAGTTGCAGCGTACCGCCGGAAATGTTAGTGCCGCCCGTGTAGGTATTGGCACCGGTCAGAATCAACGTGCCCAGATCCGTTTTGGAAAGCCCGGTAAAGCCCCCCAGAATAGCGTCGATGGTTGCGGTGTAGCCACTCCCGACGGCAGTTCCGTCGCCGACCCTGAGCGTACTAAACCCACTGCCTGCTGTGGTTTCGTTCAGTTCAATTGAATCACCACTGATTCGGTAGCCATCCGCCATGAACTGCATACCGGTAACCGCAACCTGCCCCTGGCTATTATCGACAGTGACCGTACCCGGCGAACCCTGGAATACCGCAAAATTGGTGCTGTACGCGCCATTTGCAACACCTGAACCGTCCGTCCAGTTGCTGTTCGCACCGACACCGGTATTCCAGATACCCGACCCGCCATCAATAATACTGTTGTCATGACCCGTCGCGCCGTCCCAGAAGATGGTACCGGCATAGTTATTGATCAGGTTAACCTGACCGGCGACGGAGGTCTGCAGCGTTGCATTCGCGCCCGCGGGCAGCGACCCCAGCACCATCCCGTTGTTGGTCAGCGATCCGGCATAACTGATAATGCGGTAGACACCTGCATCAAAGGTGCCTCCCGTCGAGGTGGTCACGTTGAGGGTTCCCGCCAGCGTCAGGTTGCCATTCACCACGGTCAGGTCATTAAGCGACCCGCCCACCGTGCCGGCCTGACCGAGGTTGTAATTGAGAACGGCACCTGAGGAGAGTGCCAGATTGCCTCTGATCGTGAGCGTGCCGGTAGCATCCGCGGAAGCTCCCGGCGTTAAGGTACCGCCATCGGCCACCGTGACGCTGCCGCCGATGGTGCCGTTCCCGCCCAACGTTGCCCCAGAGGATACCGTCGTCAGCCCGGTCGCCGAGGACTGGTTGCCGTTGACGTACAGTGTCCCCGCTGAAACAGTCGTTGCACCGGTATACGTGTTATTTGCCGAAAGCGTTGTGGAGCCATTGCCAGACTGTACTACCGCACCTGTGCCGGAAATGACGTTGTTATACGAGTTAATGTCACTGCGGTTAAATGCGAGGGTGCCGTTGTTGGTCACGTTCCCGGTTCCAAACGAACCTGATGTCCCGCCGTTGCCAATCTGCAATGTACCGCCGCTAATCGTGGTCCCACCGGTCCAGGTGTTTGCGCCACTTAAGACCAGCGTTCCTGTATTCGCCTTGGTCAATCTTCCGCCGCCTGAAACCACACCATTCATGGTCAACGTGGTAGCTGACGCAACATCAATGGCACCAGCACCATTGAGATCGACCGCGCGCCCTGAGGCAAAGGTGGCCGTAGTGGCAAGCGTACCGCCGTTAAACTGCAGGAGCCCCGTTGCCGCCCCCATATTACTGTCGCTCGCGACAACGACCCGACTTCCGGTCCAGAAGCCGATTCCGCCGGTATGGGTATTATTACCGGTCAGCAGCACTGTACCGCCAGGCGTTCCTCCGCCATAGAAATAGAGCCTGCCGCCACCAGATACGGTGCCATTTAAAGTGATAACCGAGCCATTGTAAGCATCGAAGTTACCATTAGCATTCATAGCTATATTGCGTGTCAGCGCACCACTCGACATCACACGCAAAAAACCGCCACCGGTATAGGTTATTCCACCCGCCGCGTTACTGCTCAGGTTACTCTCATCGTTTATTTGTAAGGTGCCACCATTGATGTTTGTCGTGCCGCTATAGGTGTTGTTGGTCCCGGTGAGGATCACCGTGCCGCCATTTACACCAAAGCTGCCAGCACCAACAATCGGAGAGGCTAACGTAATGGTTCCACTTGAAGAACTAAAGAAACCGGTCGCACCACTGTTGACGGTAATGGTGCGCGACGTCGCGAATGCTGAGGGAGCCTGAAAGTAACCCGTCCCGTTATTGAACGTGATGCTACCTGACGCAGCGCCGAGGTTGTTGTCATTATTGACAATGATCCCACCGTTGCCACCGATAAACGTACCGCCACTGTAAGTGTTTGCTCCGGTAAGCGTAATCCAGTTGCCTGCATTCTGGTTGACAGTACCGGTTCCCGAGATGATACCGGCAAACGTATAGGCAGCACCCCGACTAAAGATCAACGCACCGTTGTTTGCGATGTTACCCGAGATTGAACTCGCCCCACCATTCAGTTCCAACGTGGCGCCAGAGGCAATCGTCGAACCACTGACGCTGTTGTTGGCATTCGTCAACACCAGTTTGCCTGCTGAAACAAGCACCCCACCGGTGAAGGTATTAGCCCCGCTCAGGGTGGTGGTCCCGCTGCCAATATTTTGCAGTGAGCCAGTCCCTGAAATCGCGCCACCGTAGGTATAGGCATTGCTGCGGTTAAAGGCTAACACGCCGTTGTTGACCGTCGCCCCCGTACCCAGTGTTCCCGTGGTACCGCCAGTTCCTACCTGCAGAGTGCCACCGCTGCCAATGGTCGTCGTACCCGTCCAGGTGTTTGCGCCATTCAGCACCGTTGTGCCAGTGCCCGTCAGATTCAGCGCGCCACTACCCGAGACCACACCATTAAAAGTCGCGGTCACACCGGGGGAGACATTGATGTTACCGCCCCCCAGATTAAGGGTCACATTGCGGGTTCCGTTAAAGGCGCCCGTGATGTTCAACGTGCCCATGGTTGACGGGTTACCCAATGTCAGAACCCCGGCAGCCGCGCCGAGGTTATTGTCGCTGGAAACTTCCAGTACACTGCCACCTGAAACAGACGTTCCGCCGGCATAGGTGTTGGCACCGGTCAGGGTCAGCTTGCCGCCACCGGTTAACGCCAGCATTCCGCTGCCGCTAATAAGAGAGTCAATCGTTGCTGTTGCGCCGCTGCTTACATTCACTAAAGACTGTGATGAAAAGGTATCCAGCGTCCCACCAGTGAGGATATAGCCATCGGTGGTGAAGCTCAAATCCTGTACTCGGATCAGCCCTGCAAGCGTGACGGTGCCACCCGGGGCACCAAACCAGGCGCTGTCACCTGCGGCGTTGTTCCACGGCATTGTAATGGTACCGTTATACCAGGCGCTGCTGGACGTATCCCAGGTACCACTCCCACCAGAACTTTGTCCTGTCGGTGACCAGATTAATGTGGAAGCATTGGCCGCACTCAGCAACGCCATGCCCCCCAATACCCCCATGGCCGCCTTCCCGGCTCTTTTGGCCAGGCGACGTTCGCTTTTCGTTTTACCATGGGATTTTGCAATCTCAGAGACAACCACCCAGCACTGGAGGCCAGCATTCCAGACAATTTTAAATACTTTATTCATCATTAGCTCACTAATAAATAAAAAACCGTTTGCTTTCTGCTAATTGCTCAGCCAACTCATCGATT
Organism: Citrobacter tructae; assembly: GCF_004684345.1. Lineage (NCBI taxonomy): Bacteria > Pseudomonadati > Pseudomonadota > Gammaproteobacteria > Enterobacterales > Enterobacteriaceae > Citrobacter > Citrobacter tructae. The sequence goes on along the minus strand of NZ_CP038469.1, from coordinate 761,515 downwards.
TCTTTGTTTTATTCCAGCCCCAGTACGGGTGTTCTCATTCAGTTGAGGATCAATGCCAGCATAATTTTCAATTATCCAAGCATTTAAAACGGATACTTATTTATTCAAAGCTTTGCCAGCATCGAATCCATTTCACGGATATTAATATTCATGCGTTTAGATATTTTTTTACGGTAGGTCGCAGCGGTTTTGTAATGAATACCCATCCGCCGGGCTGTTTCTATCAGCCCCATTTTTTCCGTCTGGATAACTAACCACTCCAGCTCTCGCTGTGTGAGTCTGATTCCTCTGATCTTTTCGATTTTGTCTAATATCAGAGGGCTAAGAATGGTGAGATTCTTCTTGTTTTTAGTTAGAGATATCAGGCGGATTAGCACATCCAACGATTCATCGCGATGCACGATGACATGGGGTTCACGCTCAATTACAGCGGATAATAAAAAAGGATCAGACAATGCCGTACAGACCACCACTTTATAATGGCCTGCCTGTACACCCTCTTTAATGTTGTCCAGAAATTGCAAGCCTTCATACAGAGGTTCGCTGCCGCTCACCAGTTCAGTAATGACCAGAACCTGTTCTCCCGCAGCAACACTCACCTTAAGCTGTGTTTTTAATGCAGAAAACGTGGATACTCTAAAACTCACTGCCTGGCCGGAATAGTTATCAACAAGTGCGCAAATTCCTACAGCACTTAAATAAACACTGTCCATAACTAACACACGATTAAAAGGAAAAAACAAAGATTGCATATTTCCTCGGATCCACTGGTTCTAAATTAAAAAATAAAAAGCTCAAGATGATATAATTTCTTGATGGATAGTTTGGGATTTATCAATATTTAATTAAAATTAATCTTTGCTTTCCGTAACAAATGTGTCGAAAGTGATGAATAGGGTTTTCAGTTGTTGGCTTAAATTAATAGCATATTCAGTAGGTTCAAGATTTCGCCCCTCCCGAATGAATAAGGGTTCATTAAAGTAATGCCTGACTCGCTTCAGATGGATACTCACTGACGATGGAGAGCAGCCCAGAATCAATGATGCACTGTATAAGCTTCCTGTTTCAACAAATGCAATAAAAACAATTATCGATCGAAAATCGACCTCCAAAAGACGACGATATTTAAAACTACAATCCATTGAACTCATATTTACCAGCCATCCAATTTTGCTTTTTTAGCTACCAATAGCACTTAAAGTATAGATATTTAATTCACTATTCAATACGCACACCCAAACCATGAATTAACACAAAAAATCAGCAAATAACACAAAATTGGTATTAATAATCACCATAATCAAATCAAGCAGCATAAAAAACCACTCAAACAAATGATAACTAGTTTTTTATATTAGCTGCCAAACCCAAACCAAATGTTAACAACCTTTCAAATATTGAATTTAATGTCATCATTTGAAAAATTTTAATTAAAAATAAATATCGCCGTTCATAAAACCTCTCTATCATGACGTTCTTATTTTTTTCAACCCAATGCAACACCTGGCATCAATGTCATTCCTCAAACACTAGCGCAACACCTCCAGCAATATCTTTTAAAACAGAGCATTGCAGATGAAATTAATTTACCACTGTGCTGATCGCCGAAAATGATAATATTGCAAAATGCATTAAACGTTCGTCCGCTTAAAACCTGTCTGACGCGTGCAATCGCAGCCAGTCTTTTATTTCTCACTTTTGGGATTGGTATTACGCTTTGGATCACGTTTAAAAACGTCACCCAGGATTCTAAAAAAGAGGTTCAAAATGCTCAACAATCCATTGATCGCTCCTTCGACACCACACGCCAGATAGCCTCAACAGCCACTGATAGTCTGGGGAAGCCGTGCAGGAATGTCATAAAGAAACTCAGAATGCTGATCGAAACTTCATCAGAAATAAGCAGTATTGAACTTGCTCATGGAAATCGTATTTATTGCTCCACGCTTCTTATTCCAGGTAAAGAGCACATTGATTTTGATAGCAAATCAAAAAATCAGTTTTATCTGATTAAAGACGATGCTTCGCAGCAGGAACAACCTCACATTGTTTACCAGGAAGTTTTCGGTAACGATGTCATTGAGATAAAACTCTCTGGTCATCATTTGGTTGCAGAACTTGACGAGTTGGGTATCAATTCACCTTTAAATGTCGTTATTGGTACAAACAACTGGCAGTATAAATCTGCCTCGGTTGATGAAAGCCGGTTTTTTGACATATCCAAAAACATAGAACAGGCATCAACCAAACACCCCTTTCGGGTTATTACTAGCATGTCTTTAACTGATTATGCGGAAAATATCAGGCGTTATTCATTACCGAATGTCATTACATGGGCTTTTTTTAGTCTGGTTCTTGGTTGCTGGGTATTTAAGAAAACAAAGCAAGCCACACTTCCCCGGCAAAAATTACTGCGCGCGCTCGCAGAGCGGCAGTTCATCCCGTTTATACAACCTGTCGTAGATGCACAAGATGAACGCTGGACTGGATGTGAAATCCTTATGCGCTGGCAGCATCCACGTCATGGCATCATTTCTCCGGATATATTTATACCGATAGCAGAAAAGTGCGACCTTCTTGTACCTATGACGCGAGCGCTGATGATGCAAATTCGCGAACAATTTGTACCACTGAAGCATCTACTGCCTAAGGATTTCCATTTTGCTTTTAATATCAGTGCCAGACATTGCAGTGATTTCACTTTGGTGGATGATTGTCGGGATTTTATTGGCGCTTTCGACGGCTATCCTATTACGCTGATACTGGAACTGACTGAGCAAGAGTTACTGGTTGCTGACGACGTTGCCCGTAAACTGTTCGCAGAACTTCATAACCTGGGAGTGATCATTGCGATTGATGATTTCGGTACGGGCAATTCGAACTTAAGATACCTGCAGAAATTGAAAATCGACTTTCTTAAGATCGACAAGAGTTTCGTAAGTATGATTGAAACCGACCCTCCTTCACGCCATATCGTTGATAACATCATCGATCTTGCTGCGCGCCTGAACCTCTCGTTGGTGGCTGAAGGTGTGGAAGATAAATTTCAGGCCTCATATCTGCAAAGTTGTGGCGTTGATTACCTGCAAGGCTACTTATACAGTAAACCCATATCTGTAAATGATTTTATTGCAACACTGTTGCGGAAAATTGAACAATATAATATTAAACAATAGTTAATTCACCGAAAACAACAAATGCAAATTCAAATACCCTTAAGTATTCATCAATAACGTTGTATTCACGGTAGTCCCATAACATCGTCATAACTCACCGTGTCGCTTCTATCCCCACCAATATTATGGTACTACTAAGGACGTGATTGTGTGATAGCCTACATGCACTATTGATGATTACACTATTATTTATTTTTATCCGCCCCTCATTTGTAATAATCAATTACTTTAAACATTTGGCGTTCATCTGATGTTCCGGCGTTTTATTGTTATGAAGGACCAAGACACTATGCCACTCTCGATCACATTATTCGCTGCTGGCAGTTTACGACTGGCCTTTACCCCATTGATAAACCAGTTCACGCGTCTTAGCGGAATAAATGTTTCCGTTGAATACGGCCCGGCCGGATTATTACGCGAACGAATAGAAGCAGGTGAACCTTGCGCATTATTTGCCTCGGCCAATCGGGCGCACCCGCAGCAGTTGCTGGCAAGTGGTCAGGCGATGTCCGCGCAGACCTTTTGCTGGAATCAACTCAGCCTCGCCACCCACAAAACCGGTGAATGGCTGGAATTATTACGCGATCCAACCCTGCGTATTGGGACCTCAACCCCCGGCTGCGACCCTTCAGGGGATTATACCTGGGCATTTTTCGACAACCTGGATGTACTCGAGCCCGGCCTTGGAGAACGCCTGCGCGAACGCGCCATTCCGCTGGTCGGCGGCCGCGACACGCTCAGCATACCAAAAGGTGAACTGGCAAGCGCATGGATTATTCGCCAGGGGTTGGCGGATCTGTTTATTGGCTACGCACACTATGCAAAAATGCTTGCCGGGCAGCCCGGTATTCGCTGCGTTACGATTCCGACAGAATATAACGTTCACTGTGAATATCAGTTGGCGGTGCTCGATGCGTCTAAAAACGTCATGGCGCTTGTTGATTTTATTCTCGGGCGCGACGGACAAGAATTTTTAACCGCAGCCGGTTTCGAACCGATTAACGGCGGATCGTAAACAACGGCGCGATGAACGGCGTGCGGTGGGATTCCACGCTGAATTTTCGCAGCGGTAAACCATACGCCTGGAACAAATTATCTTCTGTCAGAATATCCTGCGTTGGCCCCGCCAGCCATCTCCCCTGCGGCAAGAGCAACAGCGTATGACTGGCTATCTGTAACGCATGTAGAGGATCGTGAGTCGAAAAAAGGATGCTGCATCCCTGATGAGATGCCAGATCGCTAATAAGCTGCAGCACTACCTGCTGATTGGCTAAATCCAGCGCGGAACAGGGCTCATCAAGCAGCAGCGTCTGGCAATCCGTAACCAGCGCCCGGGCGATCATCACCAACTGTTGCTGCCCACCGGAAAGCGAACTAAAGGTACAGGACGCAAGATGCGCAATGTTGAGCTGCTCCAGCGCCTGCGACGCCCGCGTTTTATCCTGCTGGCCGGGTTGAGCAAACAACTTCACATGCTGCGCGCGCCCCATCAGCACGACGTCGCTTACGGTATAGGGAAACGGTAGGTGCGTATACTGCGCCACAATACCGATTCCACCGTCACTGCGTATACTCCCGCCAAGCGACGGTAGCGTACCGGTCAACGTGTCCAGAAGCGTGCTCTTCCCCAAACCGTTACGCCCGAGCACAGCCCAGATATCGCCTTTCTCACAACGCAACGTGAGCGGTGCGAACAACGGCCTTTGGTAGCCATACTCCAGTTGATTTACGTTAAGTGCTGCACCTGTCATCATTTCCCCCGGCGGCTGGATTGGATAAGCAAAAAGGCAAACAGTGGCGCACCGAGCAATGCGGTGATGATCCCTAACGGAATTTCGGCATGCAGCAGCGTACGGGCAATATCATCAACCGCAATCATAAAGCCACCGCCCAGCCAGAAGGCACAGGGCAGCAAACGGCGGTGATCAACGCCCACCAACAGACGCGCCAGATGCGGGATCACCAGACCAACCCAGGCGATACTGCCGCTGACAGAGACCTGCGCCGCAACAAGAAATGCGCAGCACACCAACACACTGCGCCGCAGAGGAACGACCGCGACCCCGAGCGCTTTGGCATCTTTATCGTTGAGCGATAACAGGTTGATTCGCCAGCGCAACCGGTACAACACCGTGGCCGCAATGCCAACCGGAACCGCCAGCAGCCACACTTTATGCCAGTTGGCGGTCGCAAAACTGCCCAGCAACCAGAACACAATGTTAGGCAACGTCTCTTCGGTATCGGCCTGGTATTGAATCAGACTCACCAGCGCGGCAAAAAAACCGCTCAAAATAATACCCGAGAGAATCAGTACAAGCGTGTTCTCCAGCCCCTGCAACGCGGCAATGGTGTACACCAAAATTAATGCCGCCAGACCAAAGAAGAACGTGGACCCCATCATCAGGAAAGGATCCAGCCCAAGCAAAATCGCCAGCGTGCCGCCAAATGCTGAACCGGAGGTCACCCCGATAATGTGCGGATCCACCAACGGGTTATGAAAGACCCCTTGTAGTGTAGCCCCGCATAATCCCAGCGCGCCGCCCGCCAGCAACGCTATCAGAATACGCGGGAGTCTGACGGTCCAGACAATCTGGTGCGCCATACTCTGCGTATCTGCATAATGGCTCAACTGATAAAACACATCGCGCAGCGACAGCGGATATTGCCCAACACACAGCGATCCAACGCCCATCAGTAGTACCAAAGCAATGAGCATCGATTGCAGGGGGAAAGCGCGATCACTTACCGGCATCAGACTGCCAATTTACGCGATAAAAACGCGAGTAGTAATCCTGTGCCTGAGCATCAACATCGACATTTTCATAGGCATTCGGATAGAGTTTTTTCGCCATCCAGAGTTCACCAATCGCCAGCGCTTCAGGCATCGGATATCCCCAAGCTTTGGCGTATTCCGGCATCAGCCAGACGCGATGATTTTTCACCGCGTCAATACCCTGCCAGTTGGGATCGTTTAGGATCTCCGTCACTACCTGTGGGTAGCGATCCTGGACAAAAATAACCTGCGGATCCCACGCTAATACCTGTTCCAGCGAAACCTGTCGTGCACCTTTAACGCTTGCCGCCGCCACGTTTAACCCGCCGGCATGCTGCATCATCAGTCCCGTATACTTCCCGGAGCCATAGGTCATGAGATCGGGATTCGCCATATAGATACGGACTTTTTGCGCCTGTGGGATCGCGGCCACCGGCGCATTGAATTTTTCCCGCGCCGTAAACACATAGTTGATTAGCGTTTCAGCCTGCGGTTTGCGTCCGACTACATCGGCAATCAGGCGAATCCCCTGCTTTAACCCGTCGTTATAGGCCTGCTCTTCATCAACCATGGTCGGGTTCATTTTGTTCTGCTGCCCGGCGACATCCTGGCGCAATGAGATAGCCACCACCGGGATACCCGCATTCTGAATCTGTTGGAGCATTTCGGCGGGCGCATAGTTGGCAACAAACACCACCTGCGGGTGAATCGCCAGCAGGCTTTCGATGTTCACGCTGGTCAGATCGCCCGGTGTCGGCAATGCGACAATCGTCGGCATAAAGCGGGCGAACTCAGGCCCGAGCTGTTTTTTCCAGCTCGACATCACACCGACAATATCCTGCGCAGCGTCCAGTTGAACCAGAATATTCAGCGTCTGGTGTTGCAGCACCACCACCTTGTCGACGTGGTCTGGAATCGTAACCTGTCGACCAAGCTGATCGGTTACCGTGCGATCTGCCTGCGCTGAAAACGCGAAGAACATGCTGGCGCATACCAGCATAAAAGAACGAAGAGTTAACATAGATACCATCTGGAAAGGAGGAAAAACGATATGCATTTAATTATATAACGATGTAGCTGGCAACGCATTTCCAATAAATCCGATCAATCTACCGGGGAAGATCAATTTACGCTGAAAAACAGGCGGGAAAAGAAAAGCCGACGATGCGAGTGACCGTCGGCCCGAATTGATGTTATGCGCTCACTCTCACGATTTCGTGACAGATTTAATAATATCCAGCGCTTTTACAAACTGATCTTGCGGAATAGTTAGCGGGTACAGGAAACGGATCACGTTGCCGTACTGGCCGCAGGTTAACAGCAGCAGCCCCTGCTCAAGGGCTTTCTTCTGCACGCGTTGCGCCATAGCTGCAGAAGGCTCACCCGTGGTGGCATCGCAAAACTCAGCGGCAATCATCGACCCCAATCCACGCACTTCGGCCAGTTCAGGACACCACGCACGAGCATCGGTCAACGCGGCGCGCAGTTGTTCACCCAGTGCCGCGGCCCGCTGGCACAGTTGTTCATCATGAATAATATCGAGTACCGCATGGGCAGCCGCCACGGCTAACGGGTTCCCGGCGTAGGTACCGCCCAATCCTCCCGGCGCAGGGGCATCCATTATTTCGGCCTTACCGACCACGCCGGACAGCGGCATGCCGCCTGCCAGGCTTTTCGCCATGGTCATCAGATCCGCTTTGTGGGCGTAATGGTCCATGGCAAACAGTTCACCGGTGCGGGCAAAACCGCTCTGGACTTCATCAGCAATCATCACAATACCGTGCTCATCGCAGATACGGCGAATGGCGGCGACGAACTCAGGCGGAGCCACAACAAAGCCCCCTTCTCCCTGGACGGGTTCAAAGATAATCGCGGCGACCTGGCCCGGATCGATATCGGCTTTAAACAGGCGCTCGATAGCTTTTACCGAATCTGCAGTGGTTATGCCCTGCAACGCAGAAGGATACGGCGCATGGTAAACGGAGCCCGGGAACGGCCCGAATCCCTTTTTATACGGTGCGACCTTACCGGTCAGCGCCATCGTCATGTATGTACGACCATGGAAACCGCCGCCAAAAGCAATCACGCCAGGACGACCGGTGTGAGCGCGGGCAATTTTCACCGCGTTTTCTACGGCTTCTGCGCCGGTCGTGAAGAACGTGGTTTTACGCAAACCGTCAATCGGCGCGGCCGCATTGATTTTCTCAGCCAGCGAGACATAACTTTCGTACGGGACAATCTGATACGCCGTGTGGGTGAAGGCCTGAAGTTGCGCTTCAACTGCCTGCACCATACGAGGGTGACGGTGTCCGGTATTCAGTACAGCAATCCCGGCAGCAAAATCAATATACTGATTGCCTTCGATATCGGTAATGGTGCTGTTTTCTGCCGACTGGGCGAAAAAGTCACACATTACGCCTACGCCACGCGGGGTAGCATCCAGACGACGTTGTTGCAGGTTTTTATTGTTCATTCTCTACACCTTGTCCATAAACACATTCAGGGTTGAATTACCCTTTAAATTTAGACGCCATCTGGTACTTTAATCGAGAGCCAAATCGTTTTATTTTAAGGATCCAAATGCGTTCACTTGCCGGAGATGTGATCAAGCATGCATTTAGCCAGCAAGCCGACGAGAAACTGCACCGGCGTTTGTATGCCGCCATCTGCAGCTGCATTCTTGAAGGCAACCTGAAACCCGCCACCCGCATGCCGCCTTCGCGCGATCTGGCGGGCGAACTGGGGTTATCGCGCAATACCGTTTTGCGTGTGTATGAGCAACTTCAGGCTGAAGGGTATATTTCTGCACGCACCAGCAGCGGCACATTTGTCACCGACAGCGTGCTGGACAATCTCGAGCTGCGGCCCGACATACAAGCCACGCCCCCTGCACAGGAAGACCGCACCAGCCTGTCTGCCCGGAGCCTTGAGTTGCTCGGTAACGCCAGCGCCAGCCCGCGCCAATGGGGCGCGTTTATTCCAGGCGTTCCTGATGTGCAACATTTCCCCCACCGCACGCTTAAAAAAATTCAGGATCGACTGGCACGACGACTGCGCCCCGAATTTCTCACCTATGATGCGGCGGGTGGCGACGGTGAACTGAAAGAAGCACTGGCGGATTATCTACGTACCGCGCGCGGCGTCAGGTGCTCTCCTGACCAGATACTGATCACCGAAGGCATCCACCAGGCGCTGGATTTAGTGACGCGCACTCTGTGTAACCCTGGCGATAACGCCTGGATTGAAGAGCCGGGCTACTGGGGAATCAAAAATATTCTGCGCATCAACGCGGTTAACTTCTCGGCCATTGCGGTTGATGAACAAGGCATAGTACCTCCGGTAGCATCTGAGACCGCCCCGAAGTTGATTTTTGTGACACCGTCACATCAGTACCCGCTTGGGTCGGTGATGAGCCTGAATCGTCGACGGCAGTTGCTGTTTCGGGCACGTGAAACGCACAGTTGGATAGTAGAAGATGACTACGACAGCGAGTTTCGCTTTTCAGGTCAACCCATTCCTTCACTGCAAGGACTGGAAGAAGAGAGTCCGGTTATCTACATCGGTACATTCAGTAAAACGCTCTATCCCGCCCTCCGACTCGGGTATGTCGTACTGCCTAAACCACTCGCCGCACCGCTGAAAAAAGTCCATAACGACCTCTATCGCGGCGGACACCTTCTGATTCAGGCCGCGCTGGCGGAGTTTATCCGCGAGGGCTACTACGCCGCGCACATCCGTAAAATGCGCCAGCTGTACAGCCGCCGTCGCCAAACGCTGGTGGAACTGATCGCGACGCAACTCGGAGAGTCGTATCTGGGACCGTTCAACAGCAACGCCGGGCTGCATCTGATTTTACAGCTTCCAGCCCATGTCGACGACAGCACGATTGCGCAGCTGGCGAATACGGAAGGGTTATTGGTACGACCACTTTCACGTTACTACGTTAATGAAGAGAAACGCAGCGGCCTGTTGCTGGGCTTTGCCAGCATTGAAGAACATGAGATGGCCGCCGCATTTTCCCGGCTGGCAGACATTATCCACGCAAACGGCGGGTAAGCATTGCCGGATGCGGTGCAAGCACCGCATCCGGCATGACGCTTAGTGTGTGGCGGGTTTTAGCCCGGCAAGCTCCTCCTGGCTAACCTCGGCATTACCTTCACCCCAGCTATGGCGCACATAGTTGATCACATCGCGCATCTCGCCCTCGGTTAGCAATCCGTTATACGCCGGCATCTTAAACGACACGTTGCCCCGCGTGGTCGGCGTTTCCGCGCCCTGCGAAATGACTCTGAACAGCGGGGTCGGATCGTCAACCATCACCAACGGATTGTTGATAAGTGAAGGCGCGTTGTTATCCGTACCTTTGCCTTCCAGACCGTGACAGGTTGAGCAATAACGGTTGTAGACCACTTTTCCTGCCTGCGGAGAATTCGACCAGGAAGCCGTAGTGACCGCCGCACGCGTCGGCTCCGGCTTGGTACTTTTCAGGCTCAGCAGATACTGTGCAATCGCCGTGGCATCTTCATCCGTCAGGTATTGCGTACTCTCACTGACGACTTCAGCCATCGAGCCCGAAACCGCAGCATGCTTGCTTTTGCCGGTCAGTAACAGCGACGTTAATTCCTGCTCAGACATTCCGGAACCCCTGAGAGACGGCGCATACCAGCCATCAATCATTGCACCGCTCAGATACTCCGCATCGGCATGGGTGTAGGCTTTCTCGTTCATCGCCATCCCTCTCGGGGTATGGCAGGAGCCGCAGTGACCCGGACCCTCAACCAGATAAGCGCCGCGCTGAATCAGCGCAGCATTGGCATCGGTCTTTTTGCTGTCGACAGCAGCAGTTGCTGGCGCATCGGTAAATAACCAGTTCCAGATATGCAGCGGCCAGCGGGCAGAGAAAAGCCACGGAATATCATTCTCTTTATTCGCTGCCGTCGACGGAGTGACATCATGCATAAAATAGCGATACAACGCCTGAACATCCTCGTCGGAGAGCTTCGCGTAAGACGGATATGGCATCGCCGGGTATAGCGGATGGCCATCTTTGGCAATGCCCTGACGCACCGCTTTTTCAAAATCCTCGTAAGAATAGTTACCAATGCCGTGGGTTTTGTCCGGGGTAATATTCGTCGAGAAAATATCCCCCACCGGCGTGGGAAACTTTTTCCCTCCTGCCATAGCGTCCCCACCCTTGGCGGTGTGACAGGCTACGCAGTCTGAAATTCTGGCGATGTACTCACCGTTAGATTCCGCGGCGGAAACCGTCGCGCTAAACAAGCAGGCGATAAGAACGGTTACATTACGCATAGATCACCCCATATCCTTGAGTTCGTTAACCGCACGCCATGCCTGATCAATAGCCGCATGCGCATAAGCGCTCCAGTCGGCATCAGAGTTAGCTATCGCAATTCGGCCTATTGGCTTACGCGCCCGCTCGACGACTTTGTCCATTTTGTCCATATCGTCAAACAGCGGATTGGCGTAATAGGCATAGCCATGCGCCCAGCGGTTAACCGTAATGGCGGAGATATCCCGTTGATTATCAAAACCTGTCGAGCCAAACATCTCCTGCAATTGGCCGCGGATCATCTCTTCATGCGCGGCAAACGTCGTCCCCAGCAGATAGGCACGTCCGAGGCGGAATTGCTCCCTCGCCGGTAAATTACTGCCCGGATACGTCGGCACATAAACCATATGAATGACCATCGGATCGTCCGGGGTCGCCGGGTGCTGATACCCACCAATGCTTACCGGATAGTCGAGCTTAATCCGGCTGTACGGCGCGGCCGGTGAATAAAACTCATGCACGCCGAGTTGCTTGAACGCCTGCCAGTTTTTCACCACCACATTGGTGTACACCAGCGGCGCCTTCACGTTCAACTTGAGATCCGCCTGCTGTTGCTCCGGCGTTTCCGGCACAAGGTATGGGATCATCATGTTATAGCCCGCCATGATGGCATTTTTCGCGCGTACACGATGCATTTTACCATCGCGCAGGTAGGTAACGGCCACGCCATCCGGCATGTTGGCCGCATTTATCACGGTACTGTTCAGGCGCAAACGCGTGGTATTTTCCGGCAGATCCAATTTTTCGTAATGCAGTCTGGCAAGAACGGAATCTTCCATTGTGGTGCCCGGCAAGGCATCCGGCAGCATATATCTGACCATTATTCGCGCCAGGCCCGCGTTGCCGTCGGGGAAGTGATAAACATATGGCTCTTCGAGATCGGCCAGCGATTCGCCGTCCAGCGGCGGTAACCCTAATGCCTCCATGCCCGGCAACGCACACGCCCGTGCATCACTACAGGAAATACCTTCAATGCCGATAGCAAAGAAATCGTTGGAACGCTGCTGGAAATAGAGCAGTGCCATTTTGCTTAAACCGACTTTCGTCGCCAGGAACTCACTGTAGCTGTGGGTATCCAGCCAGTCGATTTTCTCCTCGACCGTCATACCCGGAAGGTAATCGCCAGGGCGCACGTGCAGATCGATAAGCGCTTTTCGATCGCCCTCGCTCAACGGAAAGTCATTAATAAAATCTTCGATATGACGACCATTGAGCCGGTTCGGTGGAATATCGTCGGAGACTGCGCGCCCCGGATCGCCGCTGACTATTTTCGTCTCGCCAAAATTCTTTTGGTCGAAAAAGACACCGCGACTAAGCTGCAAGTCTGGATAGAAGTTGACGTCAAAACTCTCTTTCAGCTTGGTAGCGCTGACGCCGAGTGTTTCCATCAGCGTTTGCACTTCCGGGCTGAAATTGTGCGCCGGAGATTGGAACGACTCACTGCCGCCATAGCCGATCAGTTTTTTACCCGCGACGCTAAATTCGTTACGTTTGGCGTGACCGCCAAAATCGTCATGGTTGTCGAGGATCAGAATCCTGCTGCTTTGCCCGGCGAGTTGACGCCAGAAGCACCCGGCAGCCAGCCCGCTGATCCCCCCGCCGACGATCACCAGGTCATAGTCTTCCTCAACGGGAAGCGCAGCTAAATCAAATTTTTTATGTTCACGACCCAGCGCATGCGCCATTTCAAACGATCCGGGATGGTTACCCCGTAACCCCGTCAAACCAGGCGGATAATAACTTCCATCAATAAATTCGTGCCCCTTTCCTGCCGCTCTGACCAGATCCAGAGGGGTCAGCCCCGCGGCGATGGTGACCGCCACACCGTTGAGAAAATCACGTCGGGTAATTGCCATTAACTTGTCCTTTTGTCACGCACACACTGCCCTAAACACAGCACAAATGAGAGGTTCCCCCTCTCATCAAGGGGGACCGCCGACTACTTCACTGGCTTTAACTCTGCATCCAGTTTTTTAGAATCATAATAATCACCCTGCCAGGTGATTTTCCCTGCTTTAACATGAATATAGCTGACGCCTTCAAATTTGATCGGATTATTTGTCGGCGGACTGCCTGCCCATTCGCCGCTATTTTTACCCGAAAACTCCCAGCGAAATGCCACCGTATCCTCGTCATAGACGGGTTTGCCGATCATTTTCCAGCTGAGATCCGGAACCGCTTTAATAAACGCGCCGATCACTTCTTTCTCGGCTTTTTCTCTGCCGGTTATCGGTTCCCCGGCGGCGGCATCGTAATAGACCGCGTCCTCTGCCAGATACTGCGCGGCAAGCGGCGCGTTATGCGCATTCCATGCCGCCATATACTCATTGACGGTAGTCAGCGGCGAACTGTCTGCCAGGCTAAGTCCCGAGAACATCACCAGAGACAGCGCGGCTATTTTTAATGCTTTCATCGTCTTACCCTCTATTCAGAAATGTCGCACATGATATGTTTCACTCGGGTGTACTCATCGAGTGAATAGGAGGAGAGATCTTTACCGTAGCCGGATTTTTTGAAGCCGCCATGCGGCATTTCAGCGCACAGTGGAATATGGTTGTTGATCCACACCGTGCCAAAATCGAGGTCAATGCAAAAGCGCTGCGCGCGGCTGTGGTTGCTGGTCCAGACGCTCGCCGCCAGGCCATATTCCACGTCATTAGCCTTGTGTAACGCTTCTTCGTCTGTAGAAAACGGTTGAATGGTCATCACCGGGCCAAACACTTCATGCTGAATGGCTTCGTCGTGTTGATGCAGGCCGGAGATTACCGTCGGCTCAAAGTAGAAACCTGGCCCAGATCCTGCTCTTCCGCCGGTTTCAATTTTTGCATGCGCGGGTAAACGCGCAATAAAGCCTTGCACCTGCTCAAGTTGATTTCTGCTGTTCAACGCGCCGTACAACGCATCCTGGTCCTGCGGAGGACCAAATTTGATGCTCTTCGTTTTCTGGATCAGTTTTTCCAGGAACTCGGCATAAACGGACTGCTCCACGAGAATTCGCGTGGCGGCCGTACAGTCCTGCCCGGCATTGAAAAAACCTGCGTTGGTGATCGTCTCAATCGCCTTATCCATATTCGCGTCGGCAAACACCACGGCGGGTGCTTTGCCCCCCAACTCCAGGTGGGCTTTGGTCAGGTTTGCCGCCGCCGAAGCCGCCACCTGCAGGCCGGCGCGTACCGAGCCGGTAATAGAAACCAGCGAGGCTGCCGGGTTTGATACCACCAGCGAACCGGTATTGGCTTTCCCCAGCACCACGTTAAATGCCCCTCTCGGAAATAGCGGCGCGGCCAGCTCTGCCAGCAGCAGCGTGCTGATCGGCGTGGTGTCACTCGGTTTAAGTACCACCGTATTCCCTGCCGCCAGCGCGGGAGCAATCTTCCACACCGCCATCATAAACGGGTAATTCCACGGTGTGACTTGCCCCACAATGCCCAGCGGTTCACGGCGAATGATTGAGGTAAACCCGGCGGAGTACTCACCGGCGGCCTTCCCTTCAAGGCATCGCGCTGCACCGGCAAAAAAGCGGATGGCATCGCAGGATGCCGCGATCTCCTCTTTCTCAATAAAATGGCGCAGCTGACCGGTCTCCTGACTCTGGGCGTTTACCAACCGTTCTACATTGCGTTCGATTTCATCTGCCAGCGCCAGAAGTGCCTTTTGTCGCTGCGCGGGCGTTGATTTTTTCCAGATATTGAACGCTGCCGCGGCTGCCGAGTAGGCCTGATCCACTTCCGCTTTCCCCCCATTGGGCGACAAAGCGTACGTTTCCCCCTCTACCGGGCTCACCAGTTCAAAAGTCTCTTCAGTGCTGCCCGCCACATATTGTCCGTTGATAAAATGCTTCAGGGTTTTCATGACTGTCTCCTGCCCACTAATACATAAAGAATCTTATGTAATATATATATTGTAAAATTTTTTCAAATACGCAACATTGACAGTATGATAAACCTCGCATTTTTAACTTAGATTTTACATTTTAAGCATAGGGTTTTTCATCGCCGTTGACGCGGTGTGCACAGCAGACAATCACGCTATCGGAACACACATCCGTCTGGGCAACGATATTGCGCGCAGGCATGTAAAATAACGCGACTATTCTGACCTTCCTTGCCTGGCGGGCTTGTGTTAGAAAGGGTTGTTGTTTCAGGGAATTGAGTGCAGAAAAGATTATGATTACTCATGCAGTCATATTTGCGCCTATCGGGCAGGTCAGTCGTTCTGACCAGATTGTGCAGCGCCTTTCAAACGCCATCATTACGGGATTGCTCGAGCCAAAAGAGCAACTGCCTAACGAAACCGACCTCGCAAAGATGATGGGTGTCTCACATATCACAATCAGAGAAGCACTCAACACGCTTCGGGCTAATAATCTTATCCATACGGTTCGAGGTCGAAATGGCGGGAGCTTTGTTTGCGAAAACATTGATGGCAAAAATAGCGCCCTGCACCCGTTTAAATCAATCGGTACAGATTACCTCTCCGACTTAGGCGAAATGCACTGCGCCATTATCAGCCATAGCGCCAGGCTGGCTTCTCGTCGTATGACCAACGCGGATATCGCCAAATTTCGCGAGTTTGTTGAGGTGCTGAGAAAGGCTGATTCGCCAGAGTTAATGACCCAGGCCGATATGCGTTGCCTGCTGGCAATTGCTGCCAGTTCGCATTCGGCACGGCTGGCAAACCAGGAGCTACAAGTGCAGGCGGAATGGGCCTCGCTGGTGGCTATCCTCTATCGCTCGGGCAATATTCATGCCGAGATTATCGCGCTCTATTCTGCGTTAGCCGACGCGCTGGCCGCGCATAATGAGGCAGAATCGGTGCAGTTTGCCACCCAGATTATCGACACGTTTACCTATTATCTTATTGAAAAAAAGCTGAAATATAACTCGAACTGACAATCAGTGAAGGTAGGACAGACCCATGAGCTCTTCGACATCCCTAAGCGCATTAATCCGTAAAATTGATGATATTACTGTCTCTACCGTAGAGTCTACCGTTGCGCTGGCGAGGAGCATCCACGAGGCAATTGCCTGGGTGCAAAAAGCTTCAGCAGAGGTCGTCCTCGATCCATCTGTGAGATCTACCGTTCAGCAGCACATCAAGCACACGCTGAATCACAATCATTATTGCTCGGGAGCCGGATTCGCCAGCCATATTGAGAATACGCCGACCAGTAAAGAGTATTGGCTTCTGGAGTGGTGGTATAAGAAAGATAACGGACTGAGTCAGGCACATCTGGATTTAGATCAGGCCACCCAGCAGCGGTTGGATTTCAGAACCTTCGAATGGTTTAAACATTCACCGCCCGCAGGCGAAGCCTATATTCACGGACCGTATGTCGACTATATCTGCAACATTTCGTACACCCTGACCTCGGCGGTCCCCGTTTACTACAACGGGCAGTTCCTTGGCGTCGCTGCCGTCGACCTGTTGGTTAGCCAGATAGAGTCAGAGCTGCTCTCCTGCCCCCAGCCTGATTATGTCATTCTGACTAATCTGGAAAACCGGATTATCTTCTCCAGTTGGCCGCGCTATCGAGTGGGGGAATTACTGTCGCCCGCGAATACCCGCATTGTGTATCAGAGCGACTACTTTATCCTCTACCACTATCAAAGCTAAGGGCCCGAAGGCCCTTGTTTTAATTATCCTGCCCCATATTCAGCTTGTTTGCGTAGGCTATAGCATCATTCTCCGGTGCCGCAGAGCGACCAAACGGACGCGTCAGGAACATGTAGATAAGCCCCGATCCCACGACAATCGCCAGGCCAAACAGCACCGTCCAGCGGTCGATGAAATCACTGCTGTCGGCGGGCTGGGCCAGCAGCCAAATCCCGCACAGCCCATAGGCTAACGCCAGCACGTTGACGATTGTCCCCCAGCCGCCAATGGTCCACTCACCTGCCGGTTTCCAGCCTTTCAGACGCTGGCGCAGCGCAGCAAGCACCACCATCTGGAACGAGATGTAGATACCGATAACGGCAAACGCGGTAATGCGCGACAGATTGTCGGGCTGGAAATAGACCCAGACACAAATGATCACCGGCAGTAAGCAACTGACCACCATGGCATTATCCGGAACGCCATTTTTAGAGATTTTGGACATCCACTCGCTTCCCGGCAGCATTCTGTCTCGGGAGAAGGAGAAGATCAGGCGGCTCAGCGCAGCCTGAAGAGACAGGATACAGGACAGCATGGCGATAATCGCGACGATGATAAAGACAGTCGCACCGGTTTCCCCCAGAGCCTCGTTGAGAATAGCCGGGATCGGATCGGCCGTTTTACCGTTCACAATACTGACCAGATTCGGCGAAGCCAGCAGATATCCCATCACCGAAATGATGGCCGAAATAGCACCGAACACAATGCTCAGGATCATCGCGACCGGGATTTTTTTACTCGGATTCTTCACCTCTTCCGCAACGTTACCGCAGGCTTCAAAACCAAAGAACATAAATAAGCCCATCAGCGCGGCGGACATAAAGGCGGTGGAGTAGCTTCCGTCCTGGGCCAGCACGCCCATTGAATCAAAAATTACCGAGAATGGCTGCGAACGGTGGAAAATCAGCAGATAAATCCCCAGCGCAATCACGCTGACAATCTCACACCAGAAACCAATTTTGGCGACTCTGGCAAGATTCTTCGTCCCGGACATATTCACCGCCATCATCAAAAGCAGCAGCACCACGGACGTTAGCAGCATGGTGGCGGGCGTCTGACCATAATGGAACAGCGACTCGACGAAAGTTGAGGTGTATTCCGCGATCGAGGTGATGGTCACCACCAGCGCCCACAGGTAAATCCAGGCGGCGATCCACGCATATTTTTTCCCCCACAACCGTCTGGCCCAGGGATAAAGCCCCCCGGTAATCGGATACTGAGAAGCCACTTCACCAAACACCAGCGCCACCAGAAGCTGCCCGCACGCGACGATTAATATCCACCACACCGCTGGCGGCCCTGCCAGCGTCACAGCTAGCGCAAACAGCGAATATACGGCGGTTAGCGGCGACAGGTAGGTAAAACCCAGCGCGAAGTTAGAGATAAGTCCGATCGATCGGTTGAACTGTTCTTTGCCATCTTTTTGAAAATTATCGTTTTTATTTTCAGGTATCTGTTCCATATCTCTTTCTCTTATGTGGAATAGTCACAGGGGTGAACGATTAATGTATAAAAGATATTAAGTTATATGTATAGTGATTTTGTCATGATATTGTTAAAAGCGATGGAGTTTTTCTTTAATTTTGAGTTAAATCACGCTGCGCCGTGAACCGGCATTGAGGCGGAGAAACGCATTTAAGAGCAAGAATCGCTGCTGTTCAGCAACATTTTTGCAATATACTGGTGTGATGTTAAACACTGAACCTGAACAGGTGCCTGATGGAAATTGATCTCGATAATCTGGTCTTTGATGGACTCGAGGAAGCACAAGAACGTAACGCAGAACGTCTGGAAGATGCAGACAAAAAAGCGCAAGAAATTATTGCGGATAATGACTGCGGCGACGCCTGCAAAATCTAATCTCTGAACCGGCGTAATGCCGGTTTTTTTACCTCCTGGCTATGCCTCCCCCACGTATCTACATATCCCATCGCGTTTACCCATTGTTAACACCTCTTTCACTAATAACATTTTGTAAATAGATAAGAATTTTTTCTTATTTTGAGTCGTCCATAAGTTATGGGAGCGTAAAAAGCACAAACCAATAACTACAGGGATTTCATTTAATGATGGCAACGAAAATTTACCGCGCTAAAAAAACATTACTGGCACTGAGCGTACTGTTCGCTTCGGGCATAATTGCGTCGCAGGCTCAGGCCGATCAGTTGGCTGATATCAAAGCCGCAGGCGTAGTGAAAGTCGCGACGTTCGACGCTAACCCACCGTTTGGCTCCATCGATGCGAAAACGCACCAAATTGTCGGGTACGACGTTGATTTTGCCGAAGCGCTGGCAAAATCCCTCGGGGTAAAACTGGAGCTGGTGGCGACCAATCCGGCTAACCGCATTCCGCTGTTGCAATCCGGTAAAGCCGATTTGATCGTCGCGGATATCACGATTACGCCGGAGCGGGCGCAGGTCATTGATTTCTCAGCCCCCTACTTTGTCACCGGACAACAGTTCCTGGTGCCTGTCAAATCCCCGAACAAACTTGATGATTACAGTAAGGCACGTATCGGCGCGGTGAAAGGCACCACCGGTGAGCAGGCACTGCATCAGCGCTTCCCACAGTCACGCGTGCTGGCCTATGACGATATTCCGCTGGCACTGACTGCGCTACGTAACGGCAATGTTCAGGCCATCACCCAGGACAGTACCATTCTGGCGGGCCTGTTAGGCGGCGCACCGGATAAAGCGGATTTTAAAATTTTGCCTGACCTGCTGAGCAAAGAAGAGATCGGCGTGGGGGTGAAAAAAGGCGAAACAGCGCTGTTGAACGCGGTTAATAACGAGTTGCTCAGGCTTGAATCGACCGGTCAGGCAGCCAAAATCTATGATGTGTGGTTTGGACCTGAAACCAAAAACCCGCAGCCCCGCGCCTTTAAAATAGAAGCGAAGTAATATGCTCTCCGGTCTGTTTCCGCGATCCGCAGCACCCGCTGCGGACTTTAAGCAGCTGCGTCAGGCGCGGGTCGAGCTGCGTCATGTCCATAAAAGCTATGACGCACACACGGTGTTAAACGACGTCAGCCTGTTGGTAGAGCCTGGAGAAGTGGTCACTATACTTGGCCCTTCCGGCTCAGGGAAATCCACGCTTATTCGCCTCATCAATCAGCTTGAGTCACTCAGCGGAGGCGATATTTTCATTGATGACAAACCGATTGGCCAGCTGCGCGGCGCAGCCTTGCGTCAGTTACGCAGTCGTATTGGCTTTGTGTTTCAGCAGTTCAATCTTTACGCGCATCTGTCGGCACAGCAGAATATCTCGTTAGCGCTAGAGCAGGTTCACGGCTGGAATAAAACGGATGCGAAACGGCGCGCACTTGAGCTGCTGGATCAAGTCGGACTGAGTGAGAAAGCCGGGGCCTACGCCGCGCAGCTTTCCGGCGGGCAGCAGCAGCGCGTCGCCATCGCCCGCGCCCTGGCCTCCTCCCCGCAAATCATCCTGTTTGATGAACCGACCTCCGCGCTGGATCCAGAAATGATCGGCGAAGTGTTGCAAGTGATGAAAAACCTCGCCCATAGCGGCATCACCATGATTGTCGTCACCCATGAAATGCATTTCGCCCGCGAGATTGCTGATCGGGTGGTTTTCATTGATGGCGGTGACATTCTCGAAGTGGCGCCACCCGAGACATTCTTCACTCATCCACAGCACCCAAGAACCCGGCATTTCCTGAAAAAAGTGCTCGACCCGTTACACCAGGAGTCATCGTTATAATGCATGCAATGGACTGGCAGGGAGTGCTGAGCGGGCAACCCCTGCAATGGATAATGTCAGGTTTTCTGACCACGCTATGGGTAACGCTGGCGGGGAGTTTTCTCGCCACTGCGCTGGCCATCTTACTGCTCGGCCTGCGTCTTTCGAGTAATCGCGTCGCCAGTGGCGTGGTCAGCACGTGGGTGTCTGTTTTTCGCAACACACCGCTGCTGGTGCAACTGATGTTCTGGTATTTTGCCGCGTGGAACCTGCTTCCCAGGGATTTTATTACCTTCGTTAATGCGGAGCATCCGTGGTCCATTCTGCCGGGAGATGTCTGGTGGCTAACGCCGGAGTTTCTCTGTTCGTCCTGGGGACTTGGGGTTTTCACTTCTGCGTTTTTGGTTGAGGAAATCGCCTCCGGTTTACAGGCGGTGTCCAACGGACAGCGGGAAGCAGCCGTGGCGCAAGGGTTTTCATCCTGGGCAACCTTACGCCATATTCTGCTCCCTCAGGGGCTGCTGAACGCCTGGCAACCGATAGTTGGGCAGTATCTCAATTTGATGAAGCTCTCTTCGCTTGCCAGCGGTATCGGCTTCGCTGAACTGACCTATCAGGTGCGGCAAATCGAGAGCTATAACGCCCACGCGCTGGAAGCATTTGCCGTCGGAACCGCGCTCTATCTGTTGACCGGTATTGTACTGGGGATGCTGCTTACGCGACTTGGTCCAAGGCCCGTATCCGCAAAGCGAGTCGCGGTGAAACCCCGTGGCTTCAACATCAGGAGTCCACAGCATGATCGCTAATATATCGGTCATAACCGACAATCTGGACTATCTCTTGTGGGGGCGCGTAGCTGAGGGTCAGCCGGGTGGCGTTCTGCTCACGTTGCTGATGGCTATAGGTGCGGCGGTTCTGGCGCTACCCGCCGGGATAATACTCGCCTGCTGCGCCTGGCGATTCTCGGGCGTGGTGCGCAAAGGGCTCTTTATCTGGGCAGAGTTTATTCGCGGCATTCCGCTCATTTTTGTCATTTTCTGGATGTGGTATCTGCTGCCCATGCTGACAGGCAGCGATTTACCGGGCGCGGTGACCGTCACGCTGGCGCTGGCCTGGTTTACCGCGGCCTCGGTGATGCACTCCGTGTATTCTGGCTTAAACTCGCTGCCCGGCGGCCAGTATGAGGCGACGGTGGTTCAGGGATTTCGTCCGTTTCAGGCGCTATGGCTGATTTTACTGCCGCAGGTACTGCGTAACATCCTGCCATCACTCACGGGGATCTTTATTGGCTTACTGAAGGATACGTCGCTGGCGTTTATCGTTAACGTCCCTGAACTGACGACGGTTGCCGGTCAGGTAAACAGTCGCGTACAAGTATACCCGGCGGCGATTTTTGTCTTTACCGGGTTGGTCTACTACCTGCTGTGTTTTGGTCTGGAGAAAGCCGCCCGACGTCAGTTCGCGCTAAAATAACGTCACCGCTCAACAGGCCACAAACTGGTGGTCGTCGTTGAGCCGGTATTTCACTCCGGCGCGGATATTGTTTTCCCCCTCGATGGCAACGGCAAACCGCATTCTCTGCCCGTCGTGATAGGCAAGAGCGGCACACCCACCGGGGCCGAGAATGACCGAGTCGATCTCGCCGGTACTGGCAACGACCGCATTTTCTCCGCTGGCAATAATGTGGACGTTGTCAGCACAATTGGCAATTTTCGACTCTGCGCCAAAGCTGGCAATCTGCGTGAGATCGCCACTACTGGCGATACGATTTCTATCGCCCAATGAACTGATACGCACGCGCATGCCGGTACTGGCGATACGCGTCCCGTCTCCCACGCTGCTGATGCGTGTGGAGTTTCCCGCAACCGCTATTCTGCTGCGATTACCGGAACTGCCAACATGCGTATTGTATCCCACGCTGCCAATACGTGCGCTGTACCCCGCACTGGCAATCTGTGCGGCATACCCGGCACTGGCGATTTTGACGTTATCACCCGCGCTACCGAGACTGTCGCTATCCGTTGCACTTGCCAGTTGTCTGCCGTTATCATCTGCCGTTTGCGGGCAGGCCAGACGCGCCATGGTGCAAATATCCTGCTGCACAAAGCGCGATTCCTCCAGCCATTTAGACCAGCCATATTCCACGAGGCTGTCCGCCCAATCACCAAAACCCTCTCGCTCAAGCGCACGGTGGACATCCGCATAGCTGCCGCCGTCGGGAAATGTGCGCAGAAACCAGCGGTACATTACGGGCCCGACGCGCCAGGCCCGTAAATCACTACAGGTAATTATCATCGCTTAATGCCGGTGATAGCCATCCACCATGCACCTGAAGGTTTCGCCCGGTGTGCGTCCCGTGGTGCAGAGATAAAGATGTCCAAAAATGAAAAACAGACTCACAATCGCCAGCGCAAAGTGCGCCTGTAGCAACCAGTAACGCACGCCCGGGAACAGATCACCCACCACCTGCGGGTAAAGCGAAAGCAAACCGGAAATCAGCAACAGCGGCAACAAACCGTACATCACGCCGACATAGGCTGCCTGCTGTAACGGGTTGAATTTTGACCGCGTAGATGCCGGAAACGGGTGTGCTTCACCCTGCATAATGCCAAACAGATAAAACCGCGTCTGCCGTAGCGCCCGTCCAACCCAGCCCTGACGTTTGATAATGTAATGATGCCCGTTGCCACCGATCAGGTTAATCAGCACAAAGCCAATCCAGCACGCCAGCAGCAAGAAGCCGCAGATTTCATGCACAGCAAGCAGGTTTTTCATTACCGGTGCGCTGACGGCAGAAAAATGATTTACCAGGCCACTGGCCAGCAGCAGCAAAAACAATAACGCATTCGACCAGTGCCACAGGCGAACCGCCTTCGAATACAGATAGACCTTCTCACCGTGACCGGCAGACGCTTTATTGGCAGAACGAAAGCGCAACATGGCGTGTAGCGCCAGCACCAGCCACATACCCACCAGCATTAACCCGGCAATCACCAGCCAGACGGGCCAGTAGTCGGGCTTAAAGAGGGGAACGAACTGCGCGAGCTGTGCGTGAAACTGTTCGGCATTCTGCGACGCGTTCATACATTATCCTTTTTAATCAAATGTTGACCGAACCGACGATACAGATGAGGTTTCCCGGCGCCTGCAAGCTGATACTCATAAAAATTGTTTTCCCGCAGCCAGCTCTGAACCTGTGGGCTGTCTTCACGCCCAAAAATCAGCGCGTGTTCCGGACAAGCGTTCACACAGATAGGCGGGAATCCTTTCGCCAGACGTGATTCGGCGCAGAAGTCACATTTGTCGGCCACTTTGGTTTGCGGATTCAGATAGCGAACCTGATATGGACAGGCACCTATGCAGTAACTGCAGCCAATGCAACGCGAGGCGTCAACCCGCACAATCCCGTTCTCATCACGCCAGGAAGCACCGGTCGGACAAACCTCGATGCAAGGTGCATCGTCACAATGCTGGCAAGACTGGCGGAAATAGTGATACAGCGTTTCGTCGTCGTTATCTGAGACCGGAATATGGGCAATAGACAAACGACTACCCTGGGCAGGAACATGGTTGGTTTTCCTGCACGCACGGGCGCAAATATTACAGCCGTTGCACAATGACTCATCGTGAATCATGACATAACGAACTGCTTTCGTATTTTTGGTACTTGCTAACAAATTTTGACCTGGGCCGGTGAAAAAAATCACCGTCCCCATGCCAATGACAAATTTTCGTCGGGTGAAGGACATCGGGTTATCCTCTAATGCTGTGACAGTGATCGTCCACACGTTCCATGACATTGACCTGAAAAATTCAGGGATTCTGGTACTGCTCAACCTCAAGCCATTCACACAAGCCGTACGCTTTGCCGTAGCTCATAAAGCGCTCACTAAACAGATAAGGTTCCGCATTCGACGCTTCCACTACGCGTATATCTGCGTAATCCGGGTGCGTTTCCATTGCCGTAAGCGCCGCGGTTATCTGCTGAGGTTCAAAGTGATACGGCGGCTGCCCGAGCATGGCGACCTTATAAGGCCGAGGATACGTCCGGCAGTCAAAGCGCACCGCCTCGGCAATCGCCCGGCAGATATCGTTTTCCACAACCTGCACGCACATGTCGGCGTAATTGGCCGTCATGGTCTGCGTCGAGTAGAAATACGCATCTTCAGCGCCCTGCACGCAGGTAATATCCGCCCCGCACGCCTGCTCACGCATCGCGTCCAACAGCAGTGTAAGGTCGGTTTCAGGCATCGAATAAGGCGGTTGTAGAAACACACTGCGCGCCACCAGCTTGCCCGACGCGGAATGCTGGCGGACAAAATCCGCCATTATTGATTCCGCAGTGACGGGCTCTTCGACCTGTGGCGCGTTGCTGCTCGCAGTGGCCGGATTTAACGCCTGTAGCCATTGTCTTTTTTGGCTATCAACCTCATCAGGAAGAGCAGTACTCTCTTCCTCATTGGCGACCAGAACGTTGCTCACGTTAGTCATCTCGCGTTCCTTACGCTGGCAGCAGATTCTGCGCAGCCAGATCGGCTGCCACATCCTCAAGACCGAGGCGATTCAGGGTTTCACGCGTTGGGCAGCCGAATTCCGGGTCCCAGCCCATTTCCTGATAGAACATCGTGAGTGACTGACGCATATCTTCCCGATCCATTTTGTCGGTCCCTTCGGTAAACACCGGGATCTTAGGATCTTTGTCAAAGACCCATGAGCAGATAAGATCGTGTTCATTACGCATGTCTTTGGTTTGCATCAGTTTTACTGTGTAGGCGCGATGCAGCGTAAAGATGCGCTCGGCGGCCAGATCCAGGCTTGCCTGCGTCGTTTCGTCACCTGTCACGGCCTGGAAGAATTTTGCTTCCAGATCCAAATCCCCGCGATAGTTTCGGCTCTTCAGCGGCGAAACCGTCATCGGCCAGACCCAGTTGCACAGTGTGACGGCGTTATGCAGACAGACTTTCAGCAGTGTCCATTTGGCATACTTGATTTTGGCGGCGTTGATCGGGGTGTAGTTTTTGGTTTCGTCATAGGCATCCTGTGAGCCAAACAACTCACCCGCCACCTCGCGCTGTAATTTCAGCGGCAAACCAGAGCCAATGAAGTTGATGTGGGTATGCGCCATACAGTCACGGTTGAACATGCAGTTGGTGATCGCCCCCACCTGTGCAGAGGCTTCGTTGGCATGGTGAACCGGAAAACCAAACGGCGACCACAGTTTGTTCTTGGCATAGCCCCAGTACTCATCGCCTAAATCCCAGCGTTCGGCAATGGCGTATGAACCATCCGCAAGGTGGCTGAGTTCTCCGACGCGATGCGCCAGACGGTAGTAGAAATCTTTAATAAAGTTAGGATCGCCCGCCTCCAGCTGATCCCAACGGATCTCGGCATACTCCTCAGCAGGCAGCACGCGCTTAAAGACTCCTTTGGCGTAGCAGTAGGTAAAATCACGGTGCAGTTGCCCGTAGTTACACCAAATGCCGTAGTCGTCGAACAGGTTCAGGCCAACCAGATTACCCACCACGCGCCCGTCGTCTTTTTCATCAAAATCTTTCGGCCCATTAGGGAAAATGGTGGTGTGTACAAAGTTCGCCACGCAGGTATTACCACCGGTACTCGGTACGCCAAAGTCTTTAACGCGCGGAACATTGAGTTGTGTCATGCAGCGAATCGGGCATGAATGGCAACCGCTCATTTTGACCGTGTATTTTTCAGCAGCCGGTCCGAGATCGAACACTGATTTGTAGGTACGGAAGCCAACGGTATTCTGGTTGCCTGGCGGGATTTCCCCCGTTTCAATCGGGCCACCTTCCGCCGCGCCCCAGAACAGTCCTTTACGCGCCGTCCAACGTGAGTTCGGGGATGAATATTCGGCCCACGCCTGTGGCGTACTTGGTACAACGTGGTTGTTGTTAGCCCCGATAAGCTCAGTCATCATGTAGTCGTTCAGCCGCTTCATCTCTTTGCGGTCAGCGATGTTGACCCCTTTAGTCCCTTCGACCGCAATCGCCTTCAGGTTCTTCGAGCCCATCACGGCACCGGTACCAGCACCGCCGCTGTGGTTACGGCTGTTGATCATACAAGAGAGCGGTACCAAATTTTCTCCCGCCTGACCAATGGCCGTGACGCAGGTTTCCGGGCTGGTGATGCGGCAAATTTCTTCGGTCGTGGCACGCGTACCCTTGCCCCACAGGAAATCTGCTTTTTCAATACTCACCTGGTCATCTTTGATTTTGATCCACACAGGCGATGCCGCTTTACCTTCAATCACAATGGCGTCGTAGCCGGCAAATTTCATTTGCGCCGCAAAAAAGCCGCCCATGTGGGCATCAACCACTAAATTACCTTTGGTAAAGGTCGATAATGAGGTGATATTGACGCGTGAACTGCAGGGAGCGCCCGAACCAGTGAGGGGGCCAGTGGCGAATACCAGTTTATTACCTTCATCAAAAGGTTTGGTGCCTGGCGGGACTTCGTCGTACATGATTTTATAACCAAAGCCCATTCCACCGACAAATTTTTTAAATTTACTGGAATCTTCCAGGGTGATATTACCCGTAGTGAGATTGACCCGTAAAATATTACCTGTCCAACCGTTAGCCATCATTTTTTCCTTTGCAAGAAGGTTTAATAGATATACCCGTCATTTTGCTGGCAGCATTTCTCTGCAAAACTGCGATATTTTTGGCAATTAATGACGCGTATCAGGCAAGCCTGCGATCCATCAAACGGTAATCTCTTTCCACTCGATAATTTTTAATGCTCCAGTCGGACAAGCATTGGCGCATTCCCCACACAAAATACATTTTGAGGATTTTTTGGTTTCGGTATTAACGGTCGCCATCATCCATGGACAAGCCGTGGTGCACGCGCTACAGCCGATACAGCGCTTATGATCCACCGCAATACAGCCGTCTTCCTGTTTCCAGGTAATGGCACCGATCGGGCAGACATTCATACATTGCGGATCTTTGCACTGACGGCAGGTGTCGGCGGTATAATTTAAATCGCCATACAGGCCGCCACCGGAACCGACGCCGTTGTCGCCAAAGAAGAAATTGCGATGGATTTTGATACGGGAAAAGAAGGTGCCAACGGCACCATCGTTATAATTCGTACAGGATATTTCGCAGCGGTGACATCCTGTGCAGCGTGCTCGTTGGGTCACCAGCACCCCTTTCGGCGTGTTAATCAGCCCGACGGTGCCACTGTCGACATCTTCCTGCTTGCAACCAAAAAGTGATAACAGCGCGGGGGCAATGGTTAAACCTGCAAGGCCCTTTCCTGATATCCGCAGAAATTCAAGTCGCGTTAAACCACAATCTAATAATGGACGATCAACCTGGTTCATTTATTTCGCATCCTCTTCGCAAACGCTGTAGCAGCAACACATCCAGTGCGTATTTTATTGCGCGCCGGGCAGGCCAAATCGGGCCATGAATGTTGCCGACAACACGTGATTATTTGCCCTAACCGGATCGTATAAATGACGGTGGTTAAACTGAATGAATCTAATCCTTTAGGGTTAGGCGGATAAATAATGTGGTTATTTACAGCCTATAACCTTGATCGTTATCAATTAAAATTTGGAAGAGGAATAATTAATGCGGAGTGATATTTATTATCATTAAGACAGGTCAAAATAGAATTTCATCTACATTGCAAATATTTGTGATTGTACTTCCAAATATAACCGTACACATCAACCGCTATATAATTAATTACATATTGATAAATGTACTTTACTGTGGAATTTTATTTTCTCCGCTGAATTATCCATATTGATAAAATACCGTTGCAGAATTAAAGGGCGGCAGAAACACACCACCGCCCTTTTTGGGATTAACCGGCTAGCGCTTTAATCACCGTTTCCATGGCTTGTTTTTCTAACTCACTGCGTTGCACACGCTGATTTGCGAGGGTGGTTCTCAGTACACCGGCAATGACGATATGCTTAGGTTCTTGTCCCAGATCGCGCATTTCCAGTACTACTTTACCGACGACTCTGCACATCTCGCGGTACAGTTCGTCGTCTTTGGTCTGATTGCCCATAATTGCCTGCTCGTCATTGACTCAAAACAACAGCATATATCAGTATGGCTTATTAGACAAAAAATCAATGAAAATCAAATAAATGTCATCAATCTACAGAACCTGCTGAAGCCGGTTAACCAGCTCAGCCAGGCTCCCCGCCTGCATCTTTTCCATCACTCTTGCCCGGTGGACCTCAACGGTACGGACCGCAATATTCATTGCGTCTGCGATTTCCCGGTTCATCAATCCTTGTGCCACCAGGCCTGCCAGTTGGCGTTCCTTTGGGGTGAGCTGTTGGTAACAGGCAACAATCTCGTGACGCGAAAATGCCACAATGGAAGCCTGCCGCGCACGCTCCAGCGCGGCCTGAAGCGGCCCGGCAGAAACCGGCTTTTGCAGAAAATCGACCGCCCCGCGTTTCATTTGCTCTACCGCCATCGGAACATCGCCATGTCCGGTGAGAAATACCACCGCCAGCGTGCTGCCGCGTCGTCGCATCTCCTCATGTACGCTTTGTCCGTCCAGCACCGGCATACGCATATCCAGCAATAACACCCCGACCTGATGCAGATTGACCTCGGCAAGGAAGGTTTCCCCCTGCTCCCAGCACCGGACCTCGTATCCCAAACTTTCCAGTAGAAATGCACAGGCCTGGGTGACGGCAACGTCGTCATCCAGCAGATGAATGATCGCCACAACGGTCTCCTTTCGATGTCGGCTTAAAATGTAATCGTACCGCGACGCCCGCCCGACCATCCGGGGCCAACTGATTGTTGATGCTAATCTCCCCACCGGCGTAGCGAACCAGGCGCTGACAAATGACCAGCCCCAGTCCCATCCCTTCTTTGCGGGTGGTCATAAAGGGTTGAAAGGCCTGATAAATCTGGGTTTCATCAATACCTCCGGCATTATCCTGTACCACGATATTGACGCCAGTATCATCACATTGCGCCGTGAACCATACCGTGCTGGCCCCCGCCTGGGCGGCGTTCAGCACCAGATTCGCCAGTACCTGCTCCAGCAGAACGGTGGGCAGCGTTAGCGTTAAGCTGCTGCTGATCGTGGTTTGCAGCGTGACGTCAGGAAATTGCTGCGTCATGCGTAATAATTGCCAGACGTGGTGGACAGCATCACGTACGTTGATCGCCTGCCAGTCATCCATCATCACCGGATTGCCCTGTGCCTGACTGACCCACAAACGCAGATTGCGCAGCGTATCGGCCCCGCGCTGCGCCTGGGCGTCAATCTGTTCAAGCGCGGGTAACAGCGGATGCTGTTGATCCTGGCCGCGCAGGCGAATCAGACAGCCTTGCGCATAGTGACGAATAGCCGAGAGCGGCTGATTGAGTTCATGGGCAAACCCGGACGTCATCTCACCGAGGACACTCATTTGGCGCGCGGTTTCCAGCGCCTGCTCCTGTTTACGCAACAACACACTGTTACGCTCCAGCAGCCTGCCGCGACGACGTACCAACAGCATCACCCAGATGTAGTTGAGCATGAGCAAAAGCAGAACCACCGCGGCGGCCCCCATTGCCAACTGATGCTGGATAAACCAGCTTTTGATATCCAGCCACAGTTGACGCTGCTGCGGATGTTGGCGAACGTCGCGTAGCAACGTTTCTACCTCGCGAGTCGAGGCGGGAGCCCCCCAGCGGAAAGGTGCGTTTTGCGGTGCGTTAAACAGGACCCGGGTGACGCGATCGGCAAGTTCATCGCTAACCGAGGGCAGCGCAGCGAAGGACCAGTCAGGATAGAGCGGCGTGCTGGTCAGGCAGGGAATCGACGTTGGGTGGTTGAGTACCGCCATAAAATCTGCTTTATGGATGAGCCCTTCTTCATCCATTTTTTCCAGCAGACACGCCGGCACAATCACTGCCTGAACGGCTTTCTCACGTAATAAATACACTAATGCATCGGCGGGAAAGCCAGTAAATCTCAGGCGCAGATCGCGCTCGGGGCGTAACCCCGCATCGCTGAGTGCTTTATAACCCAGCAAATAACCGCCAAATGCCTGGGCATCGATCGCCCCCACCGTTTTACCGATCAGATCGTGTGCAGACGTAATTCCGCTATCACGCCTGACCAGGATCGTACTGCCAATCACATTGCTGGTCGCTTTGCCGCCCCGGGTGGAGCGTAAAGATGCCAGCCAGCGTAGCGCAGCACGATTGTTTAACTGCACAAATTGCGCGGGATTGGTCACCACAAACTGCACCGTTCCCCGGTTCACGGCATCCTGCATCTGGTGCAGATCCAGCGGTTGAATATGAAACTGCTCACCGGAGATTTGCTGATTCAGCAGTGTTTCCAACGGCTGCCAGTGGCTGCGTGTCGAGACCTCCCCACGCATGGCCAAAACGCCAATGTTCCAGGTTTGCGACCAGGCCGTTGTGCTCATCATCCACAACGATGCCAGCACCGTCAGGCATCTTACTACTTTACATCCCACGCAATTATCCCTGTTATTTATGTTGTTTTAGATCAACAACAAGCCGGGTATGTGGTTAACCACAATAGAGCTGCCCCCGCCACGATTTTTACACTGTAAATCATCAAGATTCTTTATTCATCACACGCAAACCAACGGCGTGACCAATGTTTCGTTGTTGCATCGTGACGGGAGAAAATATGGACAGTAGTAAACGGCAGTTTCTCCAGCAACTGGGCGTTCTGACCGCGGGCGCATCCCTAGTTCCCCTGGCTCAGGCCCAATTTCCCTACTCGCCCGAACGCCATGAAGGTTCGCGTCAGCATCGCTATGGCATGCTGATTGATCTGAGACGGTGTATCGGCTGTCAGGCCTGTACCGTCAGCTGCGCCATTGAAAACCAGACTCCTCAGGGAGCGTTTCGTACCAACGTCAACCAATATCAGGTACAGCTTAAGGGCCAGCAAAGCGTCACCAACGTTCTGCTACCGCGCCTGTGCAACCATTGCGATAACCCGCCCTGTGTCCCCGTATGTCCGGTGCAGGCCACCTTCCAGCGTGAAGATGGCATTGTCGTGGTCGACAATACGCGCTGCGTGGGCTGCGCCTACTGCGTGCAAGCCTGTCCGTACGATGCACGGTTTATTAACCATGAAACACAGACCGCCGATAAATGCACATTCTGCGTGCACCGACTGGAAGCCGGGCTACTTCCTGCCTGCGTGGAGTCCTGCGTTGGCGGCGCGCGCATCATTGGCGATTTAAAAGATCCACACAGTCGGATTTCGCAGATGCTGCACGATCATCATGACGCCATCAAAGTCCTGAAACCGGAAAGCGGCACCTCACCTCATGTGTTCTATCTGGGGCTGGATGACGCCTTTGTCACCCCGCTGATGGGACGTGCTCAACCCGCTCTGTGGCAGGAGGTTTAAATGACCCATTCATTGATTATCGAAGAGGTGCTGGCCCATCCGCAGGAGGTAAGCTGGCTGCCCTGGGCGGTACAGTATTTCTTTTTCATCGGCATTGCCGCCTGCGCGGCGCTGTTCGCCTGCGTACTGCACTGGCGTAAAAACACGCAACCGCAGCTAGAAAACCTGACGCTGCTGATCGCCCTGACCTGTGCCATTACCGCTCCGCTGGCACTGACGGCGGACCTGCACCAGACCGCACGTGTCTGGCATTTTTACGCATATCCGACACCGTGGTCATGGATGCCGTGGGGCGCACTGTTTTTACCGCTGTTCACCGGGTTTCTTGGGCTGTGGTTCCTGGCTCAGCAGATCAAACATTTTACGCAAAAAAGTTACAGCGTCACTAAATGGTTAGCCGTGGGCAGCGCGCTCTCAGCCATCGGACTACTGGTGTATACCAGTCGCGAAGTCTCAGTGGTACAGGCGCGCCCCATCTGGTTCAGCTACGCCTTCCCGCTGGCGATGTTCCTCAGCGCGCTGCAAACCTTCTTCGCCCTGCTTATCGCCAGCGTAAACAGCGAAAGCACACTGCCACGCAAACTGGCGTGGGGGCAGATTACAACGTTGATCCTATTGGCAATCGTGATGGCGGTGTGGGTAAGCGGCGATACGCTTTCTGGCTCAGCTATCCGCCAATGGCTGGATGTCGCCGCTTCTGCACGGCACTACGCCACCGGTTGGGTGGTGCTGTGGGTTATCTCTCTGGGCCTTTGCGGGTGGGCAATACGTCACCCATCGTCATTACCGCTGCGTATTACGCTGGCCTTCAGCGCCATGGCGCTGTGCTGGCTGATGCGCTGGACGATACTAATTCAGGTGCAGACCCTCCCGAAATTTAACGCGCAATTTAACCCTTACACCCTGCCCGGCGGCACCGATGGCTGGCTAGCCATTGTGGGCACCTTTGGCCTGTGGATTGCGCTAATCATTATTGTTCGTGAAGCCCTGAACGCCATCGCAAGGAGAATACAACATGGCTAATTTAACCCGTCGTCAGTGGCTGAAAGTCGGTCTCGCCGTTGGCGGGATGGTGACCTTTGGCCTGAGTTATCGAGATGTTGCAAAGCGCGCGATTGACGGTTTACTGGATGGCTCCTCAGGAAAAATCACCCGCGATCGCATCTTCGGTAATGCGTTGATCCCCGAAGCCAACGCCCAGCCGCGCTGGCAGCAGAACCCGCAGCAGGTGATCTCCATGACCCAGTGTTTCGGCTGCTGGACCCAGTGCGGTGTTCGGGTACGCGTCGACAGCAAAGAGGGCAAAGTGCTACGCATTGCGGGCAACCCGTATCATCCGTTGTCACATGAACATCACATTGACTCTGCTGTTCCGTTTGCCACGGCAATGGAACAACTGGCGGGCGAAAGCGGTCTTGATGCGCGTTCCACCGCCTGCGCCAGGGGCGCAACTCTGCTCGAAGGCCTGTACAGTCCGCTGCGTATTCTGGAACCGATGAAGCGTGTCGGTAAGCGTGGCGAAGGAAAATGGCAGCGCATCAGCTTTGAGCAACTGATCAAAGAGGTGGTGGAAGGTGGTGATCTGTTTGGCGAGGGTCACGTTGACGGCCTGCGGGCCATCCACGCTCCCACGACCCCGATAGATGCCAAACATCCCGGCTTTGGCCCGAAATCCAATCAGTTACTGGTCACCAATACCAGCGACGAGGGACGCGATACGTTTATACGCCGCTTCGCGTTGAACAGTTTCGGCAGTAAAAACTTCGGCGCGCACGGCGCGTATTGTGGGCTGGCATATCGAGCTGGCTCCGGTGCATTAATGGGGGATCTGGATAAAAACACCCACGTTAAACCGGACTGGGACAACGTTGAGTTTGCGTTGTTCATGGGTACCTCCCCGGCACAGTCAGGTAACCCGTTTAAGCGTCAGGCTCGCCAGCTCGCCAGCGCCCGTTTGCGTAATGATTTCCAGTATGTCGTCGTCGCGCCCGCCCTGCCGTTAACCACAGTGCTGGCAGACGATCGTGGGCACTGGCAACCCGTGAACCCGGGAAGCGATTCCGCGCTGGCGATGGGGATGATCCGCTGGATAATCGAAAAGCAGTGTTACAACGTCGATTACCTTGCCATCCCAAGCGTACAGGCCATGCAGCAGGCCGGAGAAAAAAGCTGGACCAACGCCACGCATCTGGTGATTACCGATGAGATCCCAACGCTTGCCGGGCAGCATCTCACGCTCGCACATCTGAACACCGGCGCGGCCAGTGAACCACTGGTCATTAACGAGGCTGGCGAAATGGTGGCTGCCAGCAACTGTCAACGCGCACAACTGTTGGTGACACGCGAAGTGACGCTGGCTGACGGGCAAACCGTGACGGTCAAAAGCGGATTCCAGCGTCTGAAAGAGTCCTCCGAAAAGCTTTCGCTGGCGCAATATAGTCAGCAGTGCGGCGTGTCGGAGGCCAAAATAGGCGCACTGGCGGACGCATTCACCCGCCACGGACGTAAAGCTGCGGTAATCACCCACGGCGGGATGATGGCGGGCAATGGATTTTACAACGCCTGGGCTGTGATGATGCTGAATGCGCTGATTGGCAACCTTAGTCTTGAAGGCGGCGTGTTTGTTGGCGGCGGTAAGTTCAACGGTGCCACCGATGGGCCGCGCTACAATATGGACAGCTTCGCCGGAAAGGTGAAACCTAAAGGCTTAAGCATCGCGCGCAGCAAAACCGCCTATGAATCCTCTGAAGAGTACCGTAATAAAGTGGCCGCCGGACAATCGCCCTTCCCGGCAAAAGCCCCGTGGTATCCGTTTGTCGCAGGGCAACTGACCGAACTCCTCGTCTCAGCGCTCGAAGGCTACCCTTACCCGTTAAAAGCCTGGATCTCCAACATGACCAACCCGTTCTACGGAATTGCAGGGTTGCGCGGCGTGGCGGAAGAAAAGCTCAAGGATCCGGCGCGTCTCCCACTGTTTATCGCCATTGACGCTTTTATGAACGAAACCACTGCACTGGCGGATTATATTGTTCCGGATACCCATAACTTCGAAAGCTGGGGGTTCAGCGCACCGTGGGCAGGCGTCGCCAGCAAAGCCACTACCGCTCGCTGGCCTGTCGTTGCGCCCGCCACCAGCAGGACCGCCGACGGTCAACCGGTATCCATGGAGTCGTTCTGCATCGCAGTGGCAAAACGCATCGGACTGCCGGGCTTTGGCGACAACGCCATAACCGACCCGCAAGGTAATCACTATCCGCTGAACCGCGCAGAAGATTACTACCTTAGGATCGCCGCTAACATTGCGTTTATGGGTAAAGCACCGGTTGCCGAAGCCGCACCGGAAGATATCTCGCTGACCGGTATGACACGGATCCTGCCAGTCATCACTCAAACGCTGAAAGCCGACGAAATCCGTCGCGTGGCGTTCGTTTTCTCGCGCGGAGGTCGCTTTGCGCCGGACAACAGCGGGCGGCTCGATAACCGAGTCGGTAATGCGTGGGAGAAACCGCTACAAATCTGGAACGCGGACGTCGCCGCGCACCGCCATGCGATTACCGGCGAACGCTACAGCGGCTGTCCGGCCTGGTATCCTTCACGCCTCTCTGACGGGCGCTCTGTGGACGAATTATTCCCGCTACAGGAGTGGCCGCTGAAGATGATCTCCTTTAAGTCCAATACCATGTCCAGCGCATCAGCGGTGATCCCGCGTTTACACCATCTCAAACCGGTGAACCTGGTGGCGCTCAATCCGCAGGACGGCGAGCGTTATGGCGTGTCCCACGGCGATACGATACGCATCATTACGCCGGGTGGACAAGCCCAAGCGCAGGTCAGCCTGCTTAACGGCGTAATGCCGGGCGTCATTGCGATTGAACATGGCTACGGACATAAAGAAATGGGTGCGGCACAGCACACGCTCGACGGGGAGCCGATGCCGTTTGATGAAAAGATAAAATCGGGAATTAATATTAACGATCTGGGTTTTGCCGACCCAACACGTCTGGTAGCCAATACCTGGCTGGACTGGGTGTCGGGCGCATCTGTGCGCCAGGGGCTTCCGGCGAAAATTGAACGAGTCTAACCCTTGTGCCGGGTAACAGCTTCACCTTACCCGGCACCTTGATTATCAGTTATTTACCGGGATCACCGCGCCTTTATACTTGGTGCGGATCCAGTCCTGGATTTCTTTTGAGTGCAACGCATCAACCAGCGCCACAATATCCTTTTTCTTCTCATCGCCGCGATGCACGGTAATGATGTTGGCATACGGGTTGTTTTCACCACTTTCAACAGCAATCGGATCTTTCACCGGATCCAGCCCGGCATCAATGGCGTAGTTGGCGTTAATCACCACCGCATCGCCTTCATCGTTGTTATACATCTGCGGCAACAGCGCCGCTTCAACGTTAGGCAGGAACTTCAGCTTCTTCGGGTTATCCACGATGTCGCTGATACGCGCGGTGACTTTATCAACGCCAGGCTTGAGCTTAATCACACCCTCTTTTTCGAAAATTGACAAAATGCGCCCCTCTTCTGAAACCGCGTCACGCATGATGACCTTTCCGCCCTCCGGCAAGTCCTTCAGCGATTTCACCTTTTTTGAATAGATACCAATCGGCTCAATATGAATCGCCCCGGCGCTGACGAAATCATAGGTTTTGTCACCCGCATGATCTTTCAGCACGCTGTTCAGGTACGGAATATGCTGGAAGTAGTTGGCGTCAATCTCACGCCCCGCCAGCGCGGTGTTGGGCAGAATGTAGTCCTGGAATGGTTTGATCTCCAACTCGATCCCCTGCTTCGCCAGAATCGGTTTCGCCTGTTCGAGAATTTCAGCGTGCGGCACATTGGACGCACCAACAGTCAACGTATCAGCCCAGGAGGAAAAGCTCAGGGCGCTTAAGGTCGCTGCGGCGAGTAATGTCAGTGTTTTTTTCATGAGAATGGTTTCCGTATTTTATTAGCGTTTATCTAACAGAGAGGTGATCACATCGCCGCAAAACTGGATGATGAAAACAATGACAAGAATAGTCACCGTCGCCACCAGCGTGACGTCGCTGTGGTTGCGTTGAAAGCCTTCAAGGTAAGCCAAATTCCCTAAACCACCGGCACCAATCACGCCCGCCATTGCGCTGTAGCTAACCAGTGCAATCAGCGTTACGGTGATCCCGGACACCAGAGCGGGTGATGATTCCGGCAGTAAAACCCGAAAAATAAGCGTACTCAGCCGCGCGCCCATTGAGCGGCTCGCTTCAATAACACCTTTATCTACTTCACGCAGGGCGATTTCGACCAGCCGGGCATAGAACGGTGCTGCCCCCACAATCAGCGCGGGCAGTGCGGCGTTGGCGCCGAGAATGGTGCCGACAAGCGCTTTGGTAAACGGGATCAGTAACACGATCAAAATAATGAATGGGATCGAGCGGAAAATATTCACGAGCAGCGAGATGGCACTGTACAACGTGCGGTTCTGAAACAGGCCGCCGCGCGCGGTCAGAAATAACGCCAGTCCGAGCGCAATACCCAGTATAAAGGTCGCCACGCCGGAAAGCGCCGTCATGTAGAGCGTCTCCTGCGTTGCAGCAAACAGTTGGTCCCATTTCAGATGAGGGAACAGGGAATCAGCCATGTTGGATCACCTCGCCGTCAATGTCGCTGTGGCGCAGATCGGCCAGAATATTGTTGAGTTGTTCTTCAGTGGCCACCACGTGTACCCACAGTTGACCAAACGCACCGTGGGCGGTTTGCGTCATCTTGCCGTGCAGAATGTTAAACGGCAGGCCGTAACGCAGGGTCAGTTCTCCAACCACCGGTCGATGTGTACGCTGCCCGGTAAACGTTAACTTGATCACCACGCCGCCAAACTCGCTTGCCAGCTGCGGGTTAAACTCATCTTCCTCGGCATACTGACTCACCTGACGGACAAATTGACGGGTGATCACCTGCTGCGGATGGGTAAACACGCTGAGCACATCGCCCTCTTCAACCACCTTGCCGTTTTCCATCACCGCCACGCGATCGCAAATTTTGCGCACCACGTGCATCTCATGGGTAATCAGCACAATGGTTAATTTGAAACGACGGTTAATATCGAGCAGCAAATCCAGGATCTGATCGGTGGTTTGCGGATCCAACGCGGAGGTCGCTTCGTCGCACAACAGCACGTCCGGATTGTTCGCCAGCGCGCGGGCAATCCCTACGCGCTGTTTTTGCCCGCCGCTGAGTTGCGACGGATAAGCGTTTTCTCGCCCCTCTAGCCCCACCAACGCAACCAGTTCGGCCACGCGAGCCTTAATTCTTGCTTTTGACGCACCAGCAATTTGCATTGAGAAAGCTATGTTTTCGCTGACGGTCCGTGACCACAGCAAGTTAAAGTGCTGAAACACCATGCTGATTTTCAGCCGGGCCTGACGCAACGATTCCCCGCGCGCCGCAGAGATATCGTGACCATTGATGGTCACGCTGCCGGATGTTGGCTGTTCGAGGCCGTTAAGCAGGCGAATCAGGGTGCTCTTACCAGCACCGCTGTAGCCAATAATTCCGTAAATCTGTCCCTGTTCAACCGTCAGGTTGACGTTATCGACAGCGGTAATAGCAAGCCTGCCTGGCGTAAACACTTTCGAAATATTTTTCAGGACAATCATGTCGTTTGGGTATCCGCTGCTGCTTATCGTTATCCTGCTAATGTTGTTTGTTATTTAGCAGTATGGATGTCCAAACGAGTGTAATCAGGGAAATGGGCTTTTGATATGAATTAAAAAGAATTTGATATAACTATTAGGAATACTTCTTTTTCAACGTCTCTCTTGATCGAAAATGAAGAGAAATCGACGCTGTTGCGCAACAAACGGCCGGTCCAGGCAACCTCTTTGTCCATAGTGATGAACAAATTAGTGAATATTTTTTGTGAAACTGCACAGAACGCTTTTGAAACACCGTTTCCATTTTCCTTTTGGATAATTTTCAGCGTATAATGCGCGCCAATTGTCTCTTGAATGGTTTCAGCACATTGACCTGTAAAACTCAACGACTACAAAACTCTCCTTCCCGTTGGGCTGAAACGCAAGCACACATTCCTCTGCACGCTCATTCGATGTCACCTATCCTTAGAGCGAGGCATCACAACTTTCGTAACTCAGGTTTAGCTTCCCATTCGTGCGCGACGGAAGCCAGATTTCCATATCCTTCTCAACTTAAAGACTAAGACTGTCATGAAAAAGACGAAAATTGTTTGCACCATCGGTCCGAAAACCGAATCCGAAGAGATGTTAACCAAAATGCTGGACGCGGGCATGAACGTCATGCGTCTGAACTTCTCCCACGGCGACTACGCAGAACATGGTCAGCGCATTAAGAACTTGCGCAACGTGATGAGCAAGACCGGCAAGAAAGCCGCCATCCTGCTTGACACTAAAGGTCCGGAAATCCGCACCATTAAACTGGAAGGCGGCAACGACGTTTCTCTGAAAGCAGGCCAGACCTTCACTTTCACCACCGACAAATCTGTCGTGGGTAACAACGAAATCGTTGCTGTTACCTATGAAGGCTTCACCAGTGATCTGTCCGTAGGCAACACCGTGCTGGTTGACGATGGCCTGATCGGCATGGAAGTTACCGCTATCGAAGGTAACAAAGTTATCTGTAAAGTGCTGAACAACGGCGACCTCGGTGAAAACAAAGGCGTTAACCTGCCGGGCGTTTCTATCGCGCTGCCTGCTCTGGCTGAAAAAGACAAGCAAGACCTGATCTTTGGCTGCGAACAAGGCGTTGACTTCGTTGCGGCATCCTTCATCCGTAAACGTTCTGACGTCGTTGAAATTCGTGAGCACCTGAAAGCCCACGGCGGCGAAAACATTCAGATCATCTCCAAAATCGAAAACCAGGAAGGCCTGAACAACTTCGACGAAATCCTCGAAGCGTCTGACGGCATCATGGTTGCACGTGGCGATCTGGGCGTAGAAATCCCGGTTGAAGAAGTTATCTTCGCGCAGAAGATGATGATCGAAAAATGCGTGCGCGCTCGTAAAGTGGTTATCACCGCGACCCAGATGCTGGACTCCATGATCAAAAACCCACGTCCGACCCGCGCTGAAGCCGGTGACGTGGCAAACGCCATCCTCGACGGTACCGATGCGGTCATGCTGTCTGGTGAATCCGCTAAGGGTAAATACCCGCTGGAAGCCGTTACTATCATGGCGACCATCTGCGAACGTACCGACCGCGTGATGACCAGCCGTCTGGACAACAGCCATGACAACCGCAAACTGCGTATCACCGAAGCCGTTTGCCGTGGTGCTGTAGAAACTGCTGAAAAACTGGAAGCTCCGCTGATCGTCGTGGCAACCCAGGGCGGTAAATCTGCTAAAGCTGTACGTAAGTACTTCCCGAACGCGACCATTCTGGCGCTGACCACCAACGAAGTGACTGCACGTCAGTTGGTTCTCAGCAAAGGCGTAATTCCGCACCTGGTAAAAGAAATTGCCTCTACTGATGATTTCTACCGTCTGGGTAAAGAAGTTGCACTGCAGCTTGTTGAACGCGGCCTGGCACAGAAAGGCGACGTTGTGGTGATGGTTTCCGGTGCACTGGTACCGAGCGGCACCACCAACACAGCATCTGTTCACGTGCTGTAATAATTCCATCGGGAATTAATTTGCCTAAAAAGCGCCCTTGCGGCGCTTTTTTTATTTCTGTGATAGCCACTATTAATAAAAAATCAAATCGGATTTCACTATCTAATTAGAGATTATCTAAGATGAATCCGATGGAAGCTTTCTGTTTTCACTCGGGTTTTTCGCCGTTTTTGCACAATTCGATGCTTCTTTGAGCGAACGATCAAAAATAAGTGCATTCGCATCAAAAAAATATTCTCAACCTAAAAAGCTTTGTGTAATACTTGTAACGCTACATGGAGATTAACTCAATCTAGAGGGTATTAATAATGAATCGTACTAAACTGGTACTGGGCGCGGTAATCCTGGGTTCTACTCTGCTGGCAGGTTGCTCCAGCAATGCTAAAATCGATCAGCTGTCTTCTGACGTTCAGACTCTGAACGCTAAAGTTGACCAGCTGAGCAACGACGTGAACGCAATGCGTTCCGACGTTCAGGCTGCTAAAGATGACGCAGCACGCGCTAACCAGCGTCTGGATAACGCAGCTACTAAATACCGTAAGTAATAGTATCTGTGTAATAGAAATGGCGCACTTTGTGCGCCATTTTTTTTGTCCTTAATTTCTCGCCTTCTCTGCTACTGCGTCGTCCGTGTTTCTTCCACCCCTGCCGGTAATCCATTCTGTACCGACTTTACCTCTGGCCCATTGGCCGCAATCGGCGTCTGCCCGGCCGTTACGGTA
Organism: Citrobacter tructae; assembly: GCF_004684345.1. Taxonomy (NCBI): domain Bacteria; kingdom Pseudomonadati; phylum Pseudomonadota; class Gammaproteobacteria; order Enterobacterales; family Enterobacteriaceae; genus Citrobacter; species Citrobacter tructae. Next base: position 720,107 of record NZ_CP038469.1, on the reverse strand, counting down.
ACCGGATAACCCGCCCGGCGATACAGCGCCCTGTCCACCAGACTATGATCAACAGCTTTACTGTCTTTAAACTGGCTAAAACCTGCTGGTAGCACATACGGCATGGTCTGTACGTTTTGTTCTTCCTCCGGAGACAATGGACGGTGCACTTCGACATAACGCATGCCGTTTGGCTCAATTGAATATTTTATCGGCTCGTTAATCACTCTGACTGGCGTGCCGGTTCTGACCTGGGTAAACAGGGCTTTGATGTCCGGCGCGTTCATGCGAATACAGCCAGAACTCACGCGCAGGCCTACGCTGTCGGGTGCGCTGGTGCCATGGATAAGGTATTCACCGTTGCCATGCGCCAGACGCAGTGCAAAGCGCCCTAACGGGTTATTAGGCCCGGCAGGCACCACAGGCGGTAACGTAATGCCGCGCTCCAGAGAACGCTTACGGATGCCTGGCGTGGGTGTCCATGTTGGGTTGGGAATTTTCTGCCCCACCCGGGTTTCCATCACCGGAGTCTCCAGCCCCTGCAAGCCAATACCAATAGGGAATACCTGAACAATGTTCTCTCCCGGCGGGAAGTAATACAGACGCAGTTCCGCCAGATTCACAATAATGCCTTCACGCGGAGCATCCGGTAGCAGCAGTTGCGAGGGAATAGTGACAAGAGTTCCAGTACTTGGGACCGGGGCAATGGTGTTATTAGCTTCGAGGATCAGCATCGCGGCGGTATCAAACCGGCGGGCTATCGCCTGCAAGTTCTTATCGCCTTCCTGAACAGTGTAGGTTTGATTCTGCCCAACAAGGCGGCTGTTCGCCGGGGGCAAAGGATAATCGACCGCCCAAGCGGCCTGTATAGCGCTATAAGCGCCAATCAGCATTAGAGTAATAATAGACGCGCGTTTCATACTCACTCACCCCCCTGGCGTTTTTGCCGGATAGCGGCGACTGCGTTATCCGGCATACGAGTCATTGCATTAATCTGCTCAACATTATCCAGCAAGGCTTGCCGGATAATATATTTTATCAGTTTAGCTAAGAGTTGCCGCTTGCGTACGAATAGCGCGAATCATCGCTTCCAGACCTTGTGAACGCGATGGCGTGAGATGCTGCGCCAGCGCCATTTTTTCAAACCATGGACGCACATCAAAATTCACAATATCCTTGGCGGTCATTCGGTCATACAAAATGAATACCACAGCAATGAGTCCTTTCACAATCGCCGCATCACTGTCACCCTGCAATTCAATAATACCGTCAGCATTCTGACGCATAATGATCCATACTTGGCTTTGACAGCCCTGAATACTATTTTTCTCACAGCGATCATCAGCATTTAACTCCGGTAAACGCTGACCTAATTCAATAATATACAGATACTTCTCTTCCCAATTCGCACAACGCAAAAAATTGCGCAATAACTTTTCTTTATCCGGTAGAGCAGCCATAACGCCTCCCTGTTATCCCAGCAGGCGGTGAATTCGTACGAGACCTGTGACCAGGCGATCCACCTCTTCATGGGTGTTATACATTGCCAGAGATGCCCGACACATCGCAGGGACGTTATAACGCGCCATCAGTGGCATGGCGCAGTGATGTCCTGTGCGCACGGCGATGCCGTAGTTATCAAGAAAACTGCCGACGTCATAAGCGTGGTGTTTGCCGAGGTTAAACGAAATCACTCCCAGACGGTTATCCGGCCCGTATAGCGTCAAATCTGGCACTTCCGCCAGTTGTTCTAGCGCATAACGCATTATGAACTGCTCATACTCGCTGATTTCATCAAGCCCTAGCGCACTCACATACTCAATGGCGGCACCCAGGCCAATAATGCCACCGGTGTTAGGCGTTCCTGCCTCAAAACGCCAGGGGGCTTTGGCCCAGGTCGTTCCCTGACTCAGGCTGACCGTCGCTATCATCGACCCTCCACCTTCCCAGGGCGGCATCTCCTGTAGTAGCGACTCGCGGGCATACAGCACGCCGATACCGGTGGGGCCATAGAGTTTATGTCCCGAGAAGACATAAAAGTCGCAATCCAGCGCCTGCACGTCCACCTTGTGATGCATCACCGCCTGCGCACCATCGACCAGCACTTTTGCGCCGTGCTGGTGCGCCAGCTCGATCATCTCAGCTAACGGATTTTCGGTGCCCAGCACGTTAGATACATGGGTAATAGCCAGCAGTTGAGTGCGTTCGTCAAACAGCGTCGGCAGGATATCCAGTTGCAAGGTACCATCGTCATTCAGCGGGATGACGCGTAGCTCCGCGCCCACGCGGGCGCACAGCATCTGCCATGGGACGATATTGGCATGGTGCTCCATCTCGCTAATGATGATGTTATCCCCCGCCCGCACATTGCTGGTACCCCAACTGTTGGCCACCAGGTTAATGCCTTCGGTCGTACCGCGCACAAATACCAACTCTTCAGCGGAGCGGGCGTGAATAAACAGCGACACCAGCTTACGCACATTCTCCATTTTTTCCGTCGCCTGAGCGCTTAAGGTATGAATGCCGCGGTGAACCGCCGCATAGCCATGGCGGTAAAACTCAGCTTCAGCATCAATCACCTGATTCGGTTTTTGCGCACTGGCGGCGCTGTCCAGATAAGCCAGCGGCAGGCCGTTCACTTCACGCGTCAGGACAGGAAAGTCGGCCCGCACTTTTTCAATTGGAAATGTCATGCTACGCCTCCCGGCAGGCGTTGAGCGATCCGCGCCAGAACCTGTTGTTTAAGCGTTTCATCGCGCAGGGCTTCCGTCAGCTCAGCGGCAAACGCATAGAGAATCATCTGTTGAGCATCCTGCTGGCCGATCCCGCGCGAACGCAAATAGAACATCTGTTCATCGTCAATCCGCCCCACCGTCGCACCGTGGCTGCATTTCACATCATCGGCGTAGATTTCCAACTGCGGCTTGGTGTCCACTTCCGACAGCTTACCGAGCAGCAAATTATTATTCGTCATTTGCCCGTCGGTTTTAATCGCGTGCTGTGCCACGTTGATCAGGCCATTGAATACCGCCCGACCTTTATCGCTGACGATGGTTTTATGCAGTTGCCGACTATTGCAATAGCCTTTGTTATGCTCAAGCCAGGTGCGGGTGTCACAGACTTCGTTTTTCACCGGCATCGCCAGGCTGTTAATCCGCAGCGTGGTGTTTTCGCCGTTCAGTTGGGTACTGGTGTTATGGCGCAATACTGCATCACCGAGTAAAAAGCTGTGGCTGATCGCCGTGGCATCTGCGCCCAGCTGAATGTCGTTATGGGCGAAGTGATGACTGACCGGATTCTCAAACGCCAGTTTGATATGGTGCAAGTGGGCATTTGCCGCCACGTTCATCGTTACGCGCGCACCGGTAAAATGCTTCAGCTCGTTGAGGCTGACATAGTGTTCGATGAGGGTAGCTTCCGCGCCTTCCGCCAGTTCAAGATGGTGGCGATAATGCGCGGTATTGACGTCATCTCCCGCCAACCCCTGGGTGATGTGCATCAGCAACAGCGGCTTCGCTGGGCGCTGATTACGCTTCACCTGAATGCGCGTCACGCTGCGCGACAGGCTTTCCGTCAGGTGCAGAAAGACTTCTGGCTGAATCGGTGCCGGTAGCGGCAAGTGTGCATCATCGATGGTAATATCAAAACCGCTGCCGTCCACACTGTCGCTAAGCGCTTCGCAAAATTGCCCGTCGACAAACACCAGACGCACGGCATCAATACCAGCCGCCAGCGCATTGCACTGCGCCGGGCTTATCGCGGCAAAACGACTGACAAACTGACCGTTGGCGAGTCCTTCCAGCGGTGTGTATTTCCAGTCTTCGTGCTTACGCGTGGGCAGCCCCAGACGCAGCATTTGCTGCATGTGCTGCTGCGCATGCTGTGAGCGGGTTTCGCCCTGCGACTCAAACAGACGGTGCCACTGCTGCAGCACGTTACTGTTGTTCACTAAGCCAGCCATATCCTTGCTCCTCCAGCTGTTTAACCAGCGTGAAATCGCCGGACTTAACAATGCGTCCCTGATACAAAACATGGACGTAATCGGGTTTGATATAGTCGAGGATGCGCTGGTAGTGAGTGACGATAATGAATGCGCGCTTACCGTCGCGCAACGAATTCACGCCATCGGCGACAATTTTTAGCGCGTCGATGTCCAGCCCCGAGTCAGACTCGTCGAGAATGCACAGCTGAGGCTCCAGCACCGCCATCTGCAAAATATCATTGCGCTTTTTCTCACCGCCGGAGAATCCAACGTTCACCGAGCGGGTGAGCAAATCTTCCGGCATCTTCAGCAGCGCTATTTTCTCTTCCATCAAATCCTGGAAGTCGAATCGGTCCAGGGCCTCTTCGTCACGGTAACTGCGTACCGCATTGAGCGCGGTTTGCAGGAAAAACTGATTGCTGACACCGGGGATTTCCACCGGGTACTGAAACGCCATAAAGATGCCTTCACCGGCCCGGTCTTCCGGCGACAGTTCCAGTAAATCCTTACCATTGAACTCTACCGTCCCGCCGGTGACTTCGTAGTCATCACGTCCAGCGAGCGTTGCAGACAGCGTACTTTTCCCGGAACCGTTCGGTCCCATAATGGCGTGGACTTCTCCGGGGCGAATTTCAAGACTGAGCCCGCGCAGGATCGCCTTATCTTCCACACTGACCTGTAAATCTTTAATGCTTAACATGTGCTTTCCTTAAATTTTAACCGACGCTGTGTTCAAGACTGATGGCAAGCAGTTTTTGCGCTTCCACGGCGAACTCCAGCGGCAGTTCGGAGAACACGTCTTTACAGAACCCGTTGACGATCATCGAGATAGCATCCTCTTCGCTGATTCCACGTTGCAGGCAATAGAACAGCTGATCTTCACCAATACGTGAAGTCGTAGCTTCGTGTTCAAGCTGGGCGCTGTTGTTGCGACACTCCACATATGGGAAGGTGTGCGCCCCACAGTCCGCGCCAATCAGCATCGAGTCGCATTGGGTATAGTTGCGGGCGTTAGTGGCCGTCGGCATGATTTTTACCAGACCTCGATAACTGTTCTGACTGCGCCCAGCGGAGATCCCTTTAGAGATAATGGTTGATTTGGTGTTCTTGCCGATATGGATCATCTTGGTACCGGTATCCGCCTGCTGATGACCGCTGGTCAGCGCAACGGAATAAAATTCGCCAATAGAGTTGTCGCCGCGCAAAATACAGCTCGGGTATTTCCAGGTAATGGCCGAACCGGTTTCCGACTGGGTCCACGACATTTTGCTATTTTCGCCTTCACACAATGCGCGTTTGGTGACGAAGTTCAGAATACCGCCGGTATTACCATCGCCGGGGAACCAGTTTTGCACCGTCGAGTATTTCACTTCGGCATCTTTGTGGATGATCACTTCTACCACCGCCGCATGTAGTTGATAACTGTCACGCACCGGTGCCGAACAGCCCTCAATGTAGCTGACGTAGCTGCCTTCATCCGCCACCAGAATGGTGCGCTCGAACTGACCCGTTTTTTCCGCATTAATACGGAAATAGGTAGAAAGCTCCATCGGGCAGCGCACACCTTTTGGCACGTAGATAAACGTACCGTCTGAAGCAACCGCCGCATTTAACGCGGCAAAAAAATTGTCGTTGCCTGGTACCACGGTGCCGAGATATTGCCTCACCAGTTCCGGGTGATCGTGAATGGCCTCACCGAACGAACAGAAAATAATCCCCTGTTCTGCCAGCTTTGCACGATAGGTAGTCGCCACCGACACCGAGTCAAAAATGGCATCGACCGCCACCTCTTTACCTTCACGCACCGGCACGCCAAGCTGTTCGAAAGCGTCCTCAACCTCTTTACTTAAAAACGCATTCGCACCCGTTTGTTGTACCGCTCCCGGCTCAGAGGCACAGGTTTCATCGCAGTTGCCGCAGGAAGGTGCGGAGTAATAGCTGTAATCCTGATAATTCAGCTTATCGTAATGCGCTTTTAGCCAGTGCGGCTCCTCCATTGTCAGCCACGCCCTGAACGCATTCAGGCGAAACTCCAGCATCCATTCCGGTTCGTTGCGTTTCGCGGAAATTGCCCGCACGACCTCTTCATTGATGCCTTTCGCCAGTTCATCTGTTTTTAGTTGGGTGAAGAACCCCTCTTTATAATTGAGGTGTCCGCCAGCCCAAGTGTTGACATCGTCAGTTGCTTCAGTGTTACGCGACATAGTACCGCCTATACCCCAAAACTTTCGCCACAGCCGCATTCGTTCTGGGCTTTTGGGTTATGAAATTTAAATAACTGATTTAATCCTTCACGAACAAAATCGACCTCAGTGCCATCGATAAACGGCATCGCCTGTAACGGTACATACAGCCTGGCGCCATCCGTCTCAAACAGTAGATCGTCTTTTTCCGGTTTGCTGACGGTATCCAGCACATAGCCAAACCCCGCACATCCCGTTTGCTTCACACCTAACCGCACGCCCAGCATATCGGGCTGTTTTGCCACCAACTCACGAATATGCGCCGCGGCGGCTGGCGTTAACGTCAACCCGCGCCATGCAAAATCGTGCGGATTAAATGTTCCTGAATGCAATTCCATAGGGTTACCTCGAGTCATTAGCCTGCACGCTACAACACCATGTTAGTGATAATGATTATCACTTCAACCCCTCATCAGCAGGGGCATTCGGGTTAACCGCCCTTTTTGACTACTTTTATTAAGCATAGACCCTGCGACGAGGGTTCACAGAGATGGATTATTTTGTTCAATGCTTTGATAAATAATGGGTTACGAATAACTAATCGTTCGGCAAGGTAAAACGCGAAAAGATGTATAGATAATGTCTATTTAAGAGATAGGAAAAAGACGGGAAATGGAGATAACACGGTTCAACAGCGCGCAGACAGGCAATAAAAAACCCTTAAGTCTACTTTAGCAGGCTTAAGGGTTCCGGCCCCATCCGGCGCTTATCTCCGGCACTCACAATGGCTTAGCTCTTGAAGGGGCGATAAGAATCGTCTCATATCCTGAAGCCGCTTTTTTAACACAAACTGCGGTTTGTCTATTTTGCAGGCAGACGCAGCTCCCACATTCAGACCAAGGTCTCATGTAAAGCATCCAACAGCAGACGCAGACCTGCCGGTTGATGCTCACGCGACAGATATAAACCGTAAATTGGCAGGCGACGCGGCTGGAACTGAGGCAAAAGCCGCATCAACTGGCCCTGCTCCAGCCCTTCACGCGCCTCTTTTTCAGGCACCAGAGCAATGCCCATACCGGCCAGCGCCGATTCACATAACAGAGCAGAGATGCCCGCACTGAGATTTCCCTTGATCGCCACCGAAACGGCGTCGCCCTGCTCATCTCGAAAGTGCCAGGATTTTCCGGCAAAGCCGCTGTAGTAGAGACAATTATGCTGAGCGAGTTCGTCAAAGTTTTGCGGAGTACCATGCTGACGCAGATAGTCCACCGATGCGCACAACACCGACTCACAATCACCAAGACGACGGGCGATGGTACCGGGTTCAGGGCTATCCGTTATGCGGATCGCTACATCAATGCGCTCGCCGACCAGACTCACCGGCTGATTGTTAATTTCAACCTCAATACGCAGTTCAGGAAAACGCGCCAAAAAACCGGGCAACACCGGTGCAAGAATATGCATGGCGGTAAAATGAGCGCAGGCCACACGTAACGTACCGGATGGCACCTCCGCCGCGCTGGCGGCGCTGATATCCAGCGACAGTTGCGCCAGCGACCGCGTCTTAGTTAACGCTTCTTCCCCAGCGGGAGTAATGGTCAATCGACGCGATGAACGGTGGATCAACCTCACGCCCGCCCATTTTTCCATCTCGTCGAGATAACGACTGACCATCGGTCTGGAAAGCCCCAGCGCTCGCGCAGCGGCGCTCAGGCTACCCAAATCGCAGATATGGTTAAATACAGTTGCCGCCATCACTCTGTCCATCGCATCCCATCCGATCGTTTTATGAAACTCAGCATGTCCTGATAGAGGAATTCTAACAGATCCGAATTTCCGTAAAATAAGGAACAAGAAAAAGACATCTTCATCTGCAAAAGGTTATCCACCATGAAAGTTAACACCCTGGCCCTGCTGTTACCCCTGCTGGCTTCGCCGGTTTTCGCCGCGCCGCTCCAACTTGACGTCTACAATCCGCAGGATAAAGCTATCTTCCCGGTTTCCTCAACGTTGGTATCCGGTCCGAAAGAGGCCATTTTATTTGATGCACAATTCAGCATTAAAGACGGTGAAAAGCTGGTACAGATGATCCGCGACAGCGGCAAATCGTTGAAGGCCATCGTGATTACCTCTGGCGATCCGGATTTTTATTTTGGGCTGCAGCCGATTGTTAAAGCCTTCCCTGAAGTCAACGTGCTGGCAACACCGCACGTGGTGGAGCACATTCTTGCCACTAAAGAGGCCAAGCTGAAGTTTTGGGGCCCACAGATGAAAGATGGCGCACCAACGACGCTCATCGTACCGCAGGCTACCACGCAAACTCGTTTTACGATTGATGGTGAAACGCTGGAACTGCGCCACCCTAATGATTATGCGGCATATGTCTGGATCCCGGCTAACCGCGCCATCCTCGGCGGTACCGGCGTGGCTTCCGGTATTCATGTCTGGACTGCGGACACACAATCTCCTGAACAGCGCAGCGCATGGCGCAACGTACTCAGCGAAATGCAAACTTTACGTCCAACCGAAGTGATCCCCGGTCATTCTATTGGCGAACGACCGGCAGGTGATAAAGCGATCCGCTTTACCCAGGACTATTTACAGTCGTTTGAGCAGGCGCTGGACGCTAAACAAGGGTCGGCGTATGTGATTAAGACGATGAAGGCCGCGTGGCCGGGGCTTGCAGATGAAAGCTCGCTGGAGCTAAGCGCGAAGGTCAATACCGGTGAGATGAAGTGGTAAACAAGATTTAAAGCAAAAAATAACCCCGAACACATGTCGGGGTTTTCATCACGATAAGCATGCCAGAATCAATGAACACCATGGCGCCAGGCAAAATAGATCTCTTCTTTGAGTTCAATCGAAGAGAGCGTCAGTAAATCAGCAAACTCCAGCTCTAATTGTTTCAGTCTTTTCAGATACTGAGCCGGTGAAAGATCGCTTTTATCACGACGTAAAAATTCTAATGCCAGTTGGGCCGGGTCAAATTGGGTAGACATATCATCCTCGCTTGTGTTCAAAACCTGCACAGTATAGCACCTTTCCCTGCGCAGATAATGACCAAATTCAACATGCGTCACAAAATAGCGGTCGTCAGACGCGAGGTGCAGCACAGCCGTCCCTGCTCATCGAAGATTTCGATTTGCCAGACCTGGTGACGAGAGCCAGTATGCAGCGCGCTACACACCCCTCTGACACGCCCTTCCCGCGCGGAACGGATATGGTTAGCGTTCACCTCAAGACCCACCACTTTTTGGTCGCCCTGGGTACACAGGTAGCCTGCCACCGACCCTATGCTTTCCGCCAGCACCACCGAAGCACCGCCGTGTAACAGGCCAAAAGGCTGTTTGGTCCGGTGATCCACAGGCATCGTGGCTTCTAGCGTATTATCGCCGATGTGCTCAAAACGGATATCCAGCAAACCCACCATATTTCCCTCACCCATGGCATTGAGCGCCTCGAGTGAAACTTCACGTTTCCAGATCATCCAATCATCTCCAGCAGAGCCTGTAATGGGTGGCGAACACCCGTGCCTTCCACGCGTTTTACCTGGCTGCGGCAAGAATACCCGGCAGCCAGACACCGGTTACGCGGTAATCGCTGCATCGCCTGATGCCATGATAACTCATAGATGCCCAGCGAGTTCTGGTGATTCTTCACTTCGTGACCATAGGTGCCCGCCATACCACAGCACCCGACGCTAACGTTTTCCAGCTTCGCGCCAAATTTGGCAAAAATAGCCGCCCACTGCGCAGGCGCACCCGGCAGGGCCGTTACTTCAGTGCAATGCCCAAAGAAATACCACGGTTCACCCGCGATAGCGGCAGGTTCCTGAGAAGCCAGAACGGTCGATAGCCACTCGTTAACCAACAGCACGTGGAATCCTCCCCGTTGCTCACCCAGCGCCAGCTTGTATTCATCGCGATAGCACAGCACTAGTGCCGGATCGACGCCAACCATCGGGATGTCCAACTTCGCCACCCGATTGAGAAACTCAGAGGTCTTTTTCGCCGTTTTGGCAAAACGATTCAAAAAGCCCTTAATGTGCTGCGCTTTACCATTGGGCGAGAACGGCAGCAGCACCGGCTGTAAACCAAGCTTTTCCACCAGGCGGATAAAATCGGCGACCACCTGTGCGTCGTAATAGCTGGTGAATGGATCTTGTACCACCAGTACCGTACGGGCCTTCTGTTCGGGACTCAATAGCTCGAGCTGTTCCAGCGTCATATTGGCAGAACGGTGTCCCACCAGTTGACGTTGTAACGACGGTGCGGACAGCAGCGGCAAATCCACCATGCCGATATGCTTTTTGGCAAGATTACGCACCAGCGGTTGGTTAATGAAGAAGTTGAACGTTTTCGGCGCGCGCGCCATTAACGGCGCATAGCTCTCAACGGTTGCCACCATGTGATCGCGCAACGGACGTAAATAACGCGTGTGGTACAGTTGCAGGAAACGAGAACGGAACTCCGGGACGTCAATTTTAATCGGACATTGTGTAGAACAGGCTTTACACGCCAGACAGCCGGACATTGCCTCTTTTACTTCGTGCGAGAAATCGTACTCGCCCTTGCGCGCATGCCAGCTATTGCGAGTGCGGGCAATTAACGTGCGCAAGCTGGCGCGTTTTTCCGGTAATTCTTTTTCCAGATGAACCGGATCAATGCCTCGGTCAGCCAGCAGGCGTAACCATTCCCGCACCAGCGTTGCCCGCCCTTTTGGCGAGTGAATGCGATTGAGGCTAATTTTCATCGAGGGGCACATTGGGCTGTTGGCATCGAAGTTAAAACACAATCCGTTACCGTTACATTCCAGCGCCCCGCGCCATTCTTGCCTTACAGCTAGTGGGATCTGGCGATCGTATGTCCCACGCTTAACCGCATCGACTTTCATCATCGGCGCATCGACGCCTTCCGGTGGGCAGATTTTGCCAGGGTTCAGACGGTTTTGCGGGTCAAACGCCGACTTCACTTTGCGTAATTCACTGTACAGCTCATCGCCGAAGAACGCCGGACTGTACTCCGCACGAAATCCTTTGCCGTGTTCGCCCCACAGCAGACCGCCGTATTTTGCCGTCAATGCCACGACGTCATCAGAAATGCGTTTCATCAGCACTTCCTGCTGCGGATCGCACATATCAAGCGCCGGTCTGACGTGTAGCACCCCGGCGTCCACGTGACCAAACATGCCATAGCTCAGGCCATGACCGTCGAGCAGAGCGCGGAATTCCGCGATATAGTCCGCCAGATGTTCTGGCGGTACGCAGGTATCCTCCGCGAACGGAATCGGTTTTGCAGCGCCTTTTGCATTGCCCAGCAGGCCGACGGCTTTTTTCCGCATCGCGTAAATGCGTTCAACACCCGCCAGTTCAGTACACAACTGCCAGCCAATGACGCCAGCTTCCTGGCGGGAAATTAAGCCGTCCAGGCGTTCACACAGCGCGCTCACCTGTGTATCAATTAATGCCTCGTCGTCACCAGCGAACTCGACGATATTCAAACCCAGCATTTCTTTATCTGGCACATCGGTAATCAGTTCGCTAACGGAATGCCAGACAATGTCTTCGCGCGCCAGATTAAGTACTTTGGAGTCGACGGTTTCTACCGACAGCGCGCGCGCTTCCACCATCACTGGGGCATTGCGCAGAGCGGAGTCAAAAGAGTCGTATTTGACATTGACCAGCCGTCGCACCTTCGGCAACGGCGTGATATCGAGACGAGCCTCTGTAATAAACGCCAGCGTACCTTCGGAACCGGTGAGAATGCGGGTTAAATCAAACTCGGTCATCTCATCATTAAAGACGTGGCGTAAATCGTAACCGGTTAAAAAGCGATTCAGCTTCGGAAATTTATCCACGATCAGCTGTCTGTTTTCACGGCAGCTCTGGTAAACGGTCTTATAAATGCGCCCGATGGTCGTATTGGTGTTGCCGAGCATTTCGGCCAGTTCCACCGGCATCGGCTGTGTATCAAGGATATCGCCGCCCATTAGCACCGCACGCACGCCCAGTACGTGATCGGAGGTTTTACCGTAAACCAGCGACCCCTGCCCGGACGCATCGGTGTTGATCATCCCACCAAGCGTTGCCCGGTTACTGGTAGATAATTCCGGCGCGAAGAAATAGCCATACGGCTTCAGATACTGGTTGAGCTGATCTTTTATCACCCCAGCTTCTACCCGGACCCAACCTTCCTGCGGATTGATTTCAATAATGCGGCTCATATAACGGGACATATCGACGATAATGCCCTGATTCAGCGCCTGACCATTGGTTCCCGTGCCGCCACCGCGCGGGGTAAAAATTAACGAGGAAAAGAGAGGTTCAGCCGCCAGACGGGCGATCAGCGCCACGTCCGCCGTTGAACGGGGAAAAACCACGGCATCAGGAAGAAGCTGATAGATGCTGTTATCCGTCGACATTGTCAGACGATCGGCATAGCTCGTTGCCGTGTCGCCCGTAAACCCTTGCTGCTCCAGCGCCTGCAAAAAATTGAGCACCAGTTGAACGACACCAGGTGCCTGAGAAATTTGTGGAATCATTATAGTGACCCTTTCCTGCGGTCTGTGTTGTGAATTTAGAGCCTATCCCAGTAGGCGTTATTGGCGCAGACAGTTTGAACACGGCCAGCGCGGAAGAACCGGAGCGTACACGTAGTACGTGAGGATTCTGAGCACTGCCCAGGTTCGAAATGGCAAGCAAAATAGCCCTAATGGGATAGGCTCTTAATCGTTTGCGTGTTGCTTTGTTTGTTGTATCACATTTTTTTCTAATACACCCAGCAGATTTAAAGGCAGAATCAGCCTGTTAAAAACCGCTGAAATTGCTCATCATTATAGGGTGTGGTTTAAGCGTTCACGTCGCGTCAACGTCCTGACGTACAGAAAAGGTGAAAAAGTATTTATGGTAAATTTCCGTCAGCCCAGGGATATCGCACAAGTGCTGCTCTCGGTGCTGTTTTTAGCCATCTTGATTGTGGCCTGTCTGTGGATTGTGCAGCCCTTTATCCTTGGTTTTGCATGGGCTGGAACCGTGGTTATTGCGACCTGGCCCATCTTACTGCGCATACAGAAATTGTTATGGGGACGCCGTTCTTTGGCCGTGCTGGTAATGACCCTGCTGCTGGTCCTTTTGTTTATCATTCCTATCGCACTATTGGTCAACAGTATTGTTGATGGCAGCGGCCCGCTGATCCACGCCGTAACCGCTGGCGATATGACGCTGCCGGATCTTGAGTGGCTGAACAGTATTCCGTTAGTAGGCGCCAAAATTTATGGCGCATGGCACAGCCTGCTGGAAATGGGCGGCACGGCAATTATGGCCAAAGTGCGTCCTTATATCGGCACCACCACCACCTGGTTTGTTGGTCAGGCCGCGCATATTGGTCGCTTTATGATGCACTGTGGTCTAATGCTGCTGTTCAGCGCCCTGCTGTACTGGCGCGGCGAACAGGTTGCATTAGGTATTCGCCACTTCGCCTGTCGTCTGGCCTCTAAGCGTGGCGATGCCGCCATTCTGCTGGCGGCGCAAGCAATCCGTGCGGTGGCGTTGGGCGTGGTCGTGACTGCTTTGGTGCAGGCCGTCCTCGGCGGTATTGGTCTGGCGGTCACTGGCGTGCCGTACGCCACGCTGCTGGCGGTGCTGATGATCCTGTCCTGTCTGGTACAGTTGGGTCCCTTGCCAGTATTGATCCCGGCTATCATCTGGCTTTACTGGACGGGTGACTCAACCTGGGGCACGGTGCTGCTGGTGTGGAGTGCCGTGGTGGGTACGCTGGATAACGTGATCCGCCCGATGCTGATTCGAATGGGTGCCGATTTACCGCTGATCCTCATCCTTTCTGGGGTCATCGGTGGGCTAATTGCCTTCGGGATGATTGGCCTGTTTATCGGCCCGGTGGTTCTGGCCGTTTCCTGGCGTCTGTTCTCCGCTTGGGTGAACGAAGCCCCTGCACCCGGCAACGACCCGGACGCGATCCTCGAAGAAATCGCTGAAAGCGAAAACACCAAGTAACCCTGACATCAGGCGGCATCGCCGCCTGATTGTTTAACGCTATTTATTGATACCTTCCCGCCTATTACACGAATCCAGCGCTTTCCGGCTGTAAATTCTCATTTGTGTCGCAAATTCTTTACAGTTTTTAAACTATTGAGATGAATCCGATCGACGGGAAAAATCGACATGCCTACTATTATCCCATGGCTTTAGATCAACACATTGATTTATAAGCATGGAAATCCCCTGAGTGAAACAACGAATTGCTGTGTGTAGTCTTTGCCCATCTCCCACGATGGGCTTTTTTTTGTCTTTTCATCTGCCCCCTCTTCTGAAGAACAAATAATTTTGCACAAGATACTGTGACTCTCTTCAAGCAGAAATATCCACAGTAATGTTATTACTACTCCACCGTTTTTATTAGGTTATGAAATGATGAACGCATTCGAATTACAGGCATTCCGCCATATTTTTGCTCTGTCGGTTGAGGAATGTGCAACTTATATCGCACTGGATGGTAATGTTAGTGCCTGGCAGCAATGGGAAAATGGCGAGCGCGACATCCCGGTGAATATCGTGCTGCGTTGTACCGAAATGAAAGTAAAACGCAAGTTGCGAATTAACGCAATCATCGAAAAAATAAATAATCGTATTGGTAATAATACGATGCGTTTTTTCCCCGACCTGACATCTTTTCAGGCGGTGTATCACAGCGATCATTTTCTCGACTGGAAAATTTATCAATCGACGGCCGTTGAACTCTATGCTCACGATCTCGAGCGTTTGTGTTAGGAAATACCGACCCAGAACAGCATTGCAGTATTGGTACCTGACATAATGCCCACGCTCAAGCGAAGTCTGCATTTTACCATGACCAACACGCCCTATCAGAAATAGAGCACGCAATCCATTTATCCTCTTCGCTGAGTAACATAATATGAAAAAGACCTATTTCTCCACTGCGATAGGGCTGTACCTTAATTACCTGGTGCACGGCATGGGGGTCATTCTGATGAGCCTCAATATGTCCTCATTAGAACAGCAATGGCAAACCAATGCGGCAGGCGTGTCGATTGTTATCTCATCCCTCGGCATTGGCCGATTAAGCGTCTTATTACTGGCGGGTTTACTCTCCGATCGCTATGGCCGCAGGCCGTTTATCCTGCTCGGTATGATCTGTTATCTGTGTTTCTTCGTAGGCATTATCAATACACACAGTATTTACATTGCCTACGCGTTTGGTTTTTTAGCCGGGATGGCAAACAGTTTTCTCGATGCGGGAACCTATCCCAGCCTGATGGAGGCGTTTCCACACTCTCCCAGCACCGCCAATATTCTGATAAAAGCTTTTGTTTCCAGCGGGCAGTTCCTGTTGCCGATGGTCATCAGCCTGCTGGTGTGGGCCGAACTTTGGTTTGGCTGGTCCTTCCTGCTGGCGGCGGGGATGATGCTTGCCAACGGCGTATTTTTATTACGTTGCCGATTTCCAGCGCATCCGGGGAATCAACCCGCTATCAAGACCGTAAAGGAAACGACGGTGGCTAAGCATCGTTGTTCCCTGCTCGATCTTGGCAGCTACACCCTGTACGGCTACATCTCAATGGCAACCTTTTACCTGGTGAGCCAGTGGCTGGCGCAGTACGGTCAGTTTGTCGCCGGAATGTCATATACGTTATCCATTAAACTGTTAAGTGTTTACACCTGCGGTTCGCTGCTGTGCGTGTTGATCACCGCACCGCTGGTACGGAAAGCCGAGCGCGCACCGTCCCTGTTGATGCTTTACACGTTCATTTCGCTTATCGCCCTGCTGACGGTCTGCCTGCATCCCACCCCCGCAGTGGTGATCGCCTTCGCCTTTGTCATCGGTTTTTCCTCCGCCGGCGGCGTGGTACAAATCGGATTAACGCTGATGGCGGCACGCTTCCCGCATGCCAAAGGCAAAGCCACCGGTATTTATTACAGTGCGGGCAGCATTGCGACCTTCACAATCCCCCTGATTACGGCAAGGCTCTCACAAACTAGCATTGCCCATATTATGTGGTTTGATACTGGCATTGCCGCTGTCGGCTTCCTGTTGGCATTGTTTATTGGTTATCGCAGTCGCATGGCGTCAAAACATTCGTTAAAACTGGCGCCACTTGCCGAATAACGTGGATGCAATATTGTTCCCCTCGCCTGCAACATAATTGCGTAAATATTTAAAACATCAACAAAACGGCAGCAGGGAGATTTAAGTTTCACACTTTGGCATGCAATATACCTGGTCACTTAAACGTCATGCTATGTAGGTTCTGCACGCGTCACTCGGTATAGTAATAACATCATCATCGTAATTAAATTCAGCGCGATGAAAATAAAGCAATTTTAAAATCCGCAAGGAGTTTAGCGAAATGTCTCAGAACAAGGCTTTTAATACGCCATTTTTTCTGGCGATAATCTGTATTTACTTCAGTTATTTTCTGCATGGCATTAGCGTCATTACGCTGGCGCAAAATATGACATCCCTTGCAGAGAAGTTCTCCACCGATAATGCCGGGATCGCCTATTTAATTTCAGGCATCGGTTTGGGGCGAATGGTCAGTATTTTATTCTTTGGCGTACTCTCCGATAAGTTTGGTCGGCGGGCCATTATCCTGCTAGGCGTCATTCTTTATATGCTGTTCTTCTTCGGTATTCCCGCCAGCCCGAACCTGATGATTGCCTTTATTCTGGCGGTTTGCGTTGGCGTCGCGAACTCCGCACTGGATACCGGTGGCTATCCGGCATTAATGGAGTGTTTCCCCAAGGCGTCTGGTTCGGCGGTTATTCTGGTGAAGGCGATGGTGTCTTTTGGTCAGATGATCTACCCGCTGATTGTCAGTACCATGCTGCTTAATCATATCTGGTACGGCTATGCGGTGATTATCCCGGGCGTTCTGTTCGTCGTGATCACCTTAATGCTGCTAAAGAGTCGCTTCCCCAGCCAACTGGTGGACGCGGGTGTAGCGAAAGACCTGCCGCAGATGAACAGCAAACCGCTGGTGTGGCTGGAAGGTGTGGCGTCGGTTATGTTCGGCGTCGCCGCATTTTCGACCTTTTACGTTATCGTCGTCTGGATGCCAAAATACGCCATGGCGTTTGCCGGAATGACAGAAGCCGACGCGCTGAAAACAATCTCTTACTACAGTATGGGTTCACTGGTCTGCGTCTTTATTTTCGCCGCGCTGCTGAAGATATTGGTCCGTCCAATCTGGGCCAACGTGTTTAACGCCGGACTGGCAACCATTACGGCAGCGGTTATCTATCTCTACCCTTCGCCGCTGGTCTGTAACGCAGGGGCATTTCTCATCGGATTCTCTGCGGCTGGCGGTATTTTACAACTGGGCGTGTCGGTGATGTCGGAATTTTTTCCCAAGAGCAAAGCCAAAGTCACCAGTGTTTATATGATGATGGGCGGCGCCGCCAATTTTATTATCCCGCTGATCACCGGATATCTGTCTAATATTGGCCTGCAATACATCATTTTGCTCGATATGGTATTTGCCCTGCTGGCATTTATCACGGCCATTATCGTCTTTATCCGTTACTACCGCGTATTTGATATTCCGAAAAACGATGTGCGGTTGGGCGAGCGTTATTTTCAATAAATAGTTCTCAAGGAGTTTTAAATGGATGTCACTGCAAAATATGAACTAATTGGCCTGATGGCCTACCCAATCAGACACAGTCTGTCACCAGAGATGCAAAATAAAGCGCTGGAAAAAGCCGGGTTGCCTTTTACCTACATGGCATTTGAAGTCGATAACTCAACCTTTGCCGGGGCTATTGAAGGGTTGAAAGCGTTAAAGATGCGCGGTACCGGCGTCTCTATGCCCAATAAGCAACTGGCATGCGAGTATGTTGATGAATTAACCCCCGCCGCCAAACTGGTCGGTGCCATCAATACTATCGTCAATGACAACGGCTATCTTCGCGGCTACAACACCGATGGTACTGGCCATATTCGCGCCATTAAAGAAAGCGGCTTCGATATAAAAGGCAAAACCATGGTACTGTTGGGTGCGGGCGGTGCATCTACTGCTATTGGCGCGCAGGCTGCCATCGAAGGTATTAAAGAAATTAAGCTGTTTAACCGTAAGGATGATTTCTTTAACAAGGCGCTTGAATTCGCCAAACGCGTCAATGAAAACACCGACTGCGTGGTGACCGTTATCGATCTGGCCGACCAGCAGGCCTTTGCCGAAGCCCTGGCCAGCGCAGACATTTTAACCAACGGCACAAAAGTCGGTATGAAGCCACTGGAAAACGAATCCATTGTGAGCGATGAATCACTGTTACGTCCGGATTTACTGGTGACCGAGTGCGTCTACAACCCGCATATGACCAAATTACTGCAGCAAGCGCAACGTGCCGGTTGCAAAACGATTGATGGTTACGGCATGTTGTTATGGCAAGGGGCCGAGCAGTTTAAACTGTGGACCGGGAAAGATTTTCCGCTCGAATACGTTAAGCAGGTTATGGGATTTTCCGCCTGACGGGCAACGATCTGTAAATTTTTAAAGGGTAATTAATGAAAACCGTAACCGTAAGAAACCTCGTGATTGGCGAGGGTGCGCCGAAGATTATTGTCTCGTTAATGGGTAAAGACATCGCAACGGTAAGAACCGAAGCGCTGGCCTATCGCGAAGCAGACTTCGACATTCTGGAATGGCGTGTTGACCATTTTGCTGATGTCTCTTCTATTGACGCGATGCTGGAAGCTGCCCGTGCGATTCGCGAGGTGATGGGCGAAAAACCGCTACTTTTCACTTTCCGCAGCGCCAAAGAAGGCGGTGAACAGGCGCTATCAGTTGCAGACTATATTGCGCTTAACCGTGCGGCAGTGGATAGCGGACTGGTGGATATGATCGATCTGGAGCTGTTCACTGGCGATGAGCAGGTCAAAGCCACCGTCGAGCATGCGCACGCGAAGAATGTTTTCGTGATTATGTCGAATCATGATTTCCATAAAACACCGTCAGCGGAAGACATTATCCAGCGTTTGCGTAAAATGCAGGATCTGGGAGCAGATATCCCAAAAATTGCGCTGATGCCGCAAAATAAAACGGATGTTCTGACGCTGCTTAGTGCAACGCTTCAAATGCAGGAGCACTACGCTGACCGCCCAATTATCACCATGTCGATGGCCAAAACAGGCGTAATTTCGCGACTGGCGGGTGAAGTCTTTGGCTCTGCGGCAACCTTTGGCGCAGTGAAAAAAGCCTCGGCACCCGGACAAATTTCGGTTTCCGACCTGCGTACCGTTCTGACAATATTGCATCAAGCTTAATAACATAATATTTCAGCACTGTTTTAAATAATCCCCTGCCCTGTTATTCGTGTCATGACGAATATCGGGCAGATGGCTTAATATTTTCGCAATACGCATATTATTTTTATCGAATAAAACGATAGGCAGGCACTCGCCTGTCATCTGGAGTCTATATGAAGCTTAACAGACCTGAACGTATTGACGGTCGGGTGCCCGTATTATCGGCAGCCGACGCAATTGATTATATCCCTGATGAAGCCACACTCTGCGTATTAGGTGCCGGCGGCGGTATTCTGGAAGCCACCACGTTAATTAGCGCACTAGCTGATAAATATAAAAATAATCAATCACCACGCAATTTATCACTTATTAGCCCAACAGGACTGGGGGACCGCGCCGACCGGGGAATTAGCCCGTTGGCACAGGAGGGTTTAGTAAAATGGGCGCTGTGCGGACACTGGGGACAATCGCCACGGATCTCCGAACTCGCCGAACAAAATAAAATCACCGCTTATAACTATCCTCAGGGCGTATTAACCCAAACACTGCGTGCGTCAGCAGCTCACCAGCCGGGTATTCTGAGTGATATCGGTATTGGCACGTTTGTTGACCCCCGCCAGCAGGGCGGCAAACTTAATGACGTCACCACCGACGATCTGATCAAACTGGTGGAGATCGACAACAAAGAGTACCTCTACTACAAGGCCATCGCGCCAACCATCGCCTTTATTCGCGCCACGACCTGTGACAGTGAGGGCTATGCCACGTTTGAAGATGAAGTGATGTACCTTGATGCGCTGGTTATTGCCCAGGCCGTGCATAACAACGGCGGCATTGTCATGATGCAGGTGCAAAAAATGGTCAAGAAAGCCACCCTGCATCCGAAAGCGGTGCGTATTCCGGGCTATCTGGTGGATATCGTGGTGGTTGATCCTGACCAGACTCAACTGTACGGCGGAGCACCGGTTAACCGCTTTATTTCTGGCGACTTTGTCGTTGATGACAGCCAGCAAATCGCCCTGCCTCTCAATCAGCGTAAACTGGTTGCCAGACGCGCCCTGTTCGAAATGCGCAAAGGTGCGGTGGGCAATGTGGGGGTCGGTATCGCCGACGGTATTGGTCTTGTCGCGCGTGAAGAAGGCTGCGCCGACGACTTTATTCTGACGGTCGAAACCGGTCCCGTGGGGGGAATCACCTCACAAGGTATTGCATTCGGTGCGAATGTTAACACCCGAGCCATTATGGATATGACCTCTCAATTCGACTTCTATCACGGTGGCGGGTTGGATGTGTGCTATTTGAGTTTTGCCGAAGTGGATAGGCACGGCAACGTCGGCGTGCATAAATTCAATGGCAAGATTATGGGTACCGGTGGATTTATCGATATTAGCGCCACCTCTAAGAAAATTATTTTCTGTGGGACACTCACTGCCGGAAGCCTGAAAACAGAGGTCGCTGACGGTAAGTTAAATATTATCCAGGAAGGTCGGGTGAAGAAATTCGTCAGTGAATTACCCGAAATAACCTTCAGTGGAAAAATTGCGCTCGAACGCGGATTAGATGTGCGCTACATCACCGAACGCGCCGTCTTTACGTTAAAAGAGGATGGTCTCCATTTAGTGGAGATTGCTCCAGGCGTTTCTTTGCAAGAAGACATTCTGGACAAAATGGATTTCGCTCCGGTTATTTCCCCTGAGCTAAAACTAATGGATGAAAGATTATTTATCGATGCCTCAATGGGTTTTATCTTACCCAACGCCGCCAATTAAAAGGAGTATCCGAATGGACTTTTCTTTAACAGAAGAACAAGAATTGCTGCTTGCCAGCATTCGCGAACTGATCACCAGCAATTTCCCGGAGGAATATTTCCGGACCTGCGATCAGACGGCTACCTATCCGAAAGAGTTTATGCGTGCGCTTGCGGATAACGGTATTTCGATGCTGGGCGTACCGGAAGAGTTTGGCGGCATACCCGCAGATTATGTCACCCAGATGCTGGCGCTGATGGAAGTGTCAAAATGCGGCGCCCCGGCATTTTTAATCACTAACGGGCAATGTATTCACAGCATGCTCCGCTTTGGTTCCGCCGAACAGTTGCGTAAAACGGCAGAAAGCACCATGGAGACCGGCGATCCGGCGTATGCACTGGCTTTAACCGAACCAGGCGCTGGATCTGACAACAACAGTGCCACCACCAGCTACACCCGTAAAAACGGGAAAGTGTATCTGAACGGGCAAAAAACCTTTATTACCGGCGCTAAAGAGTATCCGTACATGCTGGTACTGGCACGCGATCCGGAGCCTAAAGATCCGAAAAAAGCCTTTACGCTGTGGTGGGTAGACTCCAGTAAACCGGGCATTAAGGTGAATCCGCTGCACAAAATCGGCTGGCATATGCTAAGCACCTGCGAAGTCTACCTCGACGACGTTGAAGTTGACGAAAGCGACAGGGTCGGCGAAGAAGGCATGGGCTTCCTCAACGTGATGTACAACTTTGAAATGGAGCGTCTGATCAACGCCGCGCGCAGCACCGGCTTTGCCGAGTGCGCCTTCGAAGATGCCGCGCGTTACGCTAACCAGCGTATTGCATTCGGTAAGCCAATAGGCCATAACCAGATGATCCAGGAAAAACTGGCGCTGATGGCGGTTAAAATCGAAAATATGCGTAATATGGTATTGAAGGTTGCCTGGCAGGCCGATCAGAAACAGTCGCTGCGAACCAGCGCTGCGCTGGCAAAACTGTACTGCGCGCGTACGGCAATGGAAGTCATTGACGACGCCATTCAGATTATGGGCGGTCTGGGTTATACCGATGAAGCACGTGTTTCCCGCTTCTGGCGCGATGTACGCTGTGAACGTATTGGCGGCGGCACGGATGAAATCATGATCTACGTTGCGGGTCGTCAGATCCTGAAGGATTATCAGAACAAGTAAGGGTAAATTACCCGGTAGGCGTAATGCTTACCGGGCACGCAGAAAACCGGTCATCAAACCTCCGGCATCAGACATTCCTGCTCAAGCAGATTGTTTTTAAACTGCTTGCGATAATCACTGGGAGAACAGCCTACATGTCGCTGAAAGAGTTTGGCAAAGTGATCGACATTTTCATATCCCACTCGCCACGAAATTTCCGCCAACGATGATTCGGTATTAGTCAGAGAAAACTTTGCCTCCGTCATTCGCCGTTGGATAACATAATTAATCGGTGAAATTCGATACTCTTTGGTAAATTCATGGCAAATGTAACTGACGCTGGCACGAAATTTCTTCGACAACTGTTCAAGCGTTATTTTTTCACGAAAATTGTTATTTAAATACACCAGCACATCTTTAATTAAGATGTCTTTTTTAATGTACCCTTGCTCCGAACGATACGCATTTTTGAAATTTTCATAATACAGTACGGTTAACGCATACGCGAAAGCATCGTATGCCGCCGAGGTCAGATTATTTTTGCTCTGTGGCAACATAATACTCAGTTCGTTAAAAATACTTTTGATCACCTCCTTCCCCTGTCCGGCGCTGATCACCGGGCATGAATGCGCCTGCAGCAGTTGGTTATCCTGCCAACCATTAAAGCGAAACCCTGCCAGTGCGCAGGTGTAGGTGGTGGCTGGTGCGTTACTGTCAGAAGCGACCGCGTGCAGTCGGCCTTGCTCTATCACCACAATATCGCCTGCATGAGCGACATACAGTGACGAGTCGATAATGAATCTGGCAACACCCTTTTTGACATAAATGAGCTCTGTTTCATTGTCATGAACATGGTGACCAGACGCCCAGTTCGGATCGTCACTAATGACGAATCGTGAAAACTTAGGGGTTTTCCCCTGCTCAAAAAGGGTTTCCATGGCATTATCAAAACATCGTTGATACATGACAACCTCCACCTTAAGACCGGAAATTTTAGGATAAGCAATAGCGATAAATTAAAGCGACTGAGCATGTTATACAACGTTATTTCATACTAACGAAACAAAATTATTGGTCCCATCTGCAAGATGATACGCGCAGCATTAAGGTGTTATCTTCATAATCTATTTATATTTTAAAAAGCATAAAAATGATAAATGTTATTATTCACCCGTTAGTCATTTACATAATAGAAACATAAGCAACCAGATATTGCTTAAAAACATGATGCATTTCTCAATTACTCCACACCGCGATCCTCTTCTATTTATTTCTGCCGTTCATGACATTTAAGCGACGCTTATCAGCAAAGCGCCCTGTCGACACTTTTTTTTGCAAGATTGTTGGAAACGAAAACAGATTGTCCCGTCGAAAATACCACTCACCTACCGCACACTAATTTCAGTCAACTTTCCCTACTGTCGATAATGACGCGCCCCGTCATCATCTGAACACGACTCACCGGAGATGCCATGAAAATAGTCACCTGCTTTAAGTTGGTCCCTGAGGAACAGGACATTGTTGTTACGCCGGAGCGCTCACTTAACCTTGACAGAGCCGAAGCCAAAATCAGTCAATTTGACCTAAATGCCATCGAAGCCGCAGCGCAACTGGCTGCAGAAGGTGACGAGATCGTCGCCTTAACGGTTGGCGGTTCGCTGTTACAAAACTCCAAAGTGCGTAAAGACGTGCTATCCCGCGGCCCGAACAGCCTGTTTATGGTACAGGATGCGCAACTGGAACATTCACTGCCCAGAGACACCGCCCAGGCGCTGGCCTGCGCTGCTACGAAAATTGAATTTGACCTGATGTTATTCGGTGAAGGGTCGGGCGATCTCTACGCCCAGCAGGTGGGCTTGCTGGTGGGCGAACTCCTGCAGCTCCCCGTCGTCAACGCGGTGAGCAAGATTCAACGCCACGGCGAACGCATTCTGGTCGAGCGTGCGCTTGAGGACGAAATCGAAGTGCTTGATCTCCCGCTCCCCGCCGTGCTTTGCGTCACGTCAGATATCAACACGCCGCGCATTCCGTCAATGAAAGCCATTCTTGGTGCCGGCAAAAAAACCGTCACTCCCTGGCAAGCCAGCGATATTGGCTGGACGCCAGTGCCACCGTTAGCGGAACTGGTGGCAATAACGGTTCCACCACAAACCGAGCGTAAACGTATCATTCTGGAAAATGACTCAGCAGAAGCGATCGCTGAACTGGCCGACCATCTGAAAAAAGCGCTGAACTAAGCCCAACGGAGAGATATCATTATGAGTAAATTAGCCAACGTCTGGGTATTTAGCGATAACGCTGAACGCTATGCAGAATTAATGACCGGCGCGCGCCAGTGGGGTGAACAGGTCCATATCATTGTGCAAGGTAGCGAACAGGCAAGCCAGGTTCTGCCGCTGGGAGCCGATACCATCATCGTACTCGAGCAACCCTCTGGACTACAGCGCATTGAAAACTATGCCGAAACCCTCGCGTCCCTGCTGCAAGAACACAACGGTTTACTGCTGATGCCCGCCACCAAGCGCGCGAAATCCCTTGGTGCGCGCTTAAGTATTCAACTCAATGCAGCGATGGTGAATGACGCAACCTCGGTGAGCCTCGATGCTGGCGCATTGTTCGCCGAACACCGTATGTATGGCGGACTGGCATTCGGGAAAGAAAAGCTCAATAGCGCACTAGCGATTATCACGCTCGCTCCCGGGGTGCTGGAGCCGGTCGAGACCAACCCAGCACACACCTGCCCGGTGATCGCTGCGCCGTATATCGTCCCACGCCATGAAATTATGTGTCAGGAACGTCGCGCCAAATCGCTGAGCAGTGTGGATCTCAGCAAAGCGAAGCGCGTGGTGGGTGTTGGCCGTGGCCTGGTGGCGCAAGACGATCTGGAAATGGTGCATAAACTGGCGGCCGTACTGGGTGCTGAGGTGGGTTGTTCACGACCGATTGCCGAAGGCGAAAACTGGATGGAGCGCGAGCGTTACATCGGCGTTTCCGGCGTACTGCTGAAGTCTGACCTGTACCTGACGCTGGGCATCTCAGGGCAAATTCAGCATATGGTCGGCGGCAATGGCGCAAAAATCATCGTTGCGATTAATAAAGATAAAAAAGCCCCCATTTTCAATTATGCCGATTACGGCCTGGTGGGCGATATCTACAAAGTTGTGCCGGCCCTTATCGAACAGTTAAGCCACTAACCCTCATCATTTAACCATCTATCCCGCTGCCCTCGCAGCGGGAAGGGAGCATAAGCATGTCAGATGAAAAATTTGATGCCATTGTGGTCGGTGCTGGCGTGGCGGGAGCGGTAGCAGGCTATGTGATGGCTAAGGCCGGACTGGACGTGCTGGTCATTGAGCGCGGAAACAGCGCGGGCAGTAAAAACATGACCGGCGGGCGACTCTATGCACACAGTCTTGAGCGCATCATGCCAGGATTCGCTCAGGAAGCGCCCATCGAGCGCAAAGTGACGCGTGAAAAAATCTCATTTCTCACTGAGGAAAGCGCTGTCACCCTCGACTTCCATCGTGAAAAAGATGATGTTCCGGCGCAGGACTCCTGGACGGTTTTACGTAGCCGTTTTGACCCATGGCTCATGGATAAAGCCGAACAGGCTGGCGCGCAGTTTATTCCAGGCGTCCGCGTCGATGCATTAATCCGCGAAGGCAATAAAGTGACGGGCGTTCAGGCCGGTGACGATGTTCTGGAAGCCAATATCGTCATCCTTGCCGACGGCGTTAACTCCATACTGGGCCGCTCGCTCGGCATGGTTCCCCCCTCTTCAGCACACCACTATGCCGTTGGCGTTAAAGAGTTGATTGGCTTGCCGCCCGCTGTCATTGCGGATCGCTTCAATCTTTCTGGCAATGATGGCGCGGCCTGGCTGTTTGCCGGTTCCCCTTCGAACGGAATGATGGGCGGTGGCTTCCTGTACACCAACCGGGATTCGATTTCTCTGGGACTGGTCTGTGGTCTGGGCGATATCGCTCATGCGACAAAGAGCATTCCGCAAATGCTGGAAGACTTTAAGCAGCATCCAACAATTCGTCCGCTGATTGCTGGGGGCGAGTTGCTGGAATACTCAGCGCACATGGTGCCGGAAGGCGGTCTGGCGATGGTGCCCAAACTTGTCGATGACGGTGTGATGATCGTCGGCGATGCTGCCGGTTTCTGCCTGAACCTGGGTTATACGATTCGCGGCATGGATCTGGCAATAGCCTCCGCAGAGGCGGCGGCTAAAACGGCTATCGCTGCGAAAGAACGCCAGGATTTCTCCGCCAACAGCCTAATGGATTACAAACGTGCCCTCGAGCAGGGTTGCGTAATGCGCGATTTACAGCATTTCCGCAAGATCCCGGCGCTGATGGAAAACCCACGTCTGTTCACCCAATACCCACGCATGGTAGCGGATATCATGAGCGATATGTTCACCGTGGACGGACGCCCGACACCGCCGATGCGCAAAAGGATCATGCCCCATGTAAAACGCATTGGATTAATAAACTTACTGAAGGACGGTATTAAGGGAGCGACCGCGCTATGAGCCAGGACAACACCGTAAACGTTGACGTCAAGCTGGGCGTCAATAAATTCAACGTCGATGAAGGGCATCCGCACATTATTCTGGCCGCCCACCCGGACCTGAATGAGTTTCGAAAACTGCTTTATGCCTGCCCCGCCGGGCTGTACAAGCAGGACGATGACGGAAATATCCATTTTGATTCTGCCGGATGTCTGGAGTGCGGAACCTGCCGGGTGCTGTGTGGCGAAACAATCCTCGAACAATGGGAGTACCCGGTCGGCACCTTTGGCGTCGATTTTCGTTATGGGTGACGGATGTTGCATGTTGCAGGCCGGATAAGACGCAGCCGCCATCCGGCAAGATGTATGCCGCAGTAATCCAGGGACAAACCAATGAGTGTCACATTAACGTTTAACGCCGAGCGTCGTAACGCCTGGCGACAGCAAGGCCTGTGGGGAGATGCCTCACTGGGCGATTACTGGAGCCACACCGCCCGGGCCGTACCGGATAAAATCGCTGTGGTTGATAATCACGGCGATTCCTACACCTACGCCGCACTCGACCGTGCCGCCAGTAGTCTGGCCAGCTGGTTTTTAGCCAGTGGGATTCAACCCGGCGATCGAGTTGCTTTCCAGCTTCCTGGCTGGTGTGAATTTACGGTGATTTATCTGGCCTGCCTGAAAACCGGAGCCGTCTCCGTACCGCTACTTCCGGCCTGGCGCGAAGCGGAACTGGTGTGGGTACTGAACAAATGCAAAGCGAAGCTCTTTTTTGCGCCGACCCTGTTTAAACAGACCCGACCGGTGGATCTAATCCTGCCTTTACAGAATCAGTTGCCACATCTGTTACAGATTGTCGCGGTGGATAAACTGGCTCCGGCAACGGCCTCACTGGCGCTAAGCCAGCTACTGACCTCCCCGCCGTTAACCCAGGCTGTTAGCGTACACGCCGACACGTTAGCCGCCGTGCTGTTCACCTCCGGCACCGAGGGAATGCCGAAGGGAGTGATGTTGACCCACAACAACATTCTTGCCAGCGAACGCGCCTACTGCGCCCGCCTTAACCTCAACTGGCAGGATGTTTTTTTAATGCCTGCGCCGCTGGGGCACGCCACCGGTTTTCTGCATGGCGTCACGGCCCCGTTTTTAATTGGCGCGCGCAGCGTGCTGCTGGATATATTTACCCCGACAGCCTGTCTTGATCTGCTGGAGCAACAGCGCTGTACCTGTGTTCTCGGCGCAACACCCTTCGTCTATGACATGTTGTGCTGCATGGAAAAGCAGCCTTACGACCTCACCTCGCTACGTTTCTTTTTATGTGGCGGTACCACCATTCCGCAGAAAATTGCCCGAAACTGCCAGCAGCGCGGCATTAAGCTGTTAAGCGTTTACGGTTCGACTGAAAGCTCACCGCATGCTGTGGTGAATCTTGATGATTCACTTTCACGCATGATGAATACCGATGGCTACGCCGCTGCGGGCGTCGAAATTAAAGTGGTCGATGAAGCACATAATACGCTGCCGCCGGGCGTTGAGGGCGAAGAAGCCTCACGCGGACCTAACGTCTTTATGGGCTACCTTGATGAGCCAGAAATGACCGCCCGCGCGCTGGATAAAGACGGCTGGTACTACAGCGGCGATTTATGCCGCATGGACGACGAGGGCTACATTAAAATCACAGGACGTAAGAAAGATATTATTGTGCGTGGTGGAGAAAATATCAGCAGCCGCGAGGTCGAAGACATTTTATTGCAGCATCCACGTATTCACGATGCCTGCGTGGTGGCGATGCCGGACGAGCGTTTAGGGGAAAGGTCGTGCGCATACGTGGTGCTTAAACCGCCGCATCACTCGCTGTCGCTGGAGTCGGTGGTGGCCTTCTTTAGCCGCAAGCGGGTAGCAAAGTACAAATATCCGGAACATCTTGTGATTGTCGAGACGTTACCGCGCACAGCCTCCGGCAAAATCCAGAAGTATCAGCTTCGCCAGGACATTATTCAGCGTTTGAACGTGGAGAGTATTACAGAGTAAAGTGCCGGATGGCGGTGTAACGCCATCCGGCATGATGTTACTTGTTCAGTTCAGCCAGGCTCAGCCAGGTCTGTACGACGGTGTCAGGGTTCAGTGACAGGCTGTCGATCCCCTCTTCCATCAGCCAGGCCGCGAAGTCTTCGTGGTCAGATGGACCCTGACCGCAAATACCCACGTATTTACCCTGTTTCTTGGCCGCGCGAATCGCCATCGACAGCAATGCTTTCACCGCATCGTTACGCTCATCAAACAGTTCAGAAACCACACCGGAATCACGGTCCAGACCCAGCGCCAGCTGCGTCATGTCGTTAGAACCGATGGAGAAGCCGTCGAAGTGCTCAAGGAATTGCTCAGCCAGCAGGGCGTTGGATGGGATCTCACACATCATGATGATCTTCAGCCCGTTCTCGCCACGTTTCAGCCCCTGACGCGCCAGCTCATCCACCACCGCTTTTGCCTGGGCCACAGTTCGTACGAACGGTACCATCACTTCAACGTTGGTCAGTCCCATTTCGTTGCGCACGCGTTTCACCGCGTCACATTCGAGGGCAAAACAGTCGCGGAAGCTATCTGAAACATAACGACCCGCGCCACGGAAGCCCAACATCGGGTTCTCTTCATGCGGTTCATAACGCTCGCCGCCGACCAGGTTGGCATATTCGTTGGACTTAAAGTCCGACATACGGACAATGACGCGTTTTGGATAAAACGCCGCGCCCAGCGTCGCGATCCCTTCGGTCAGACGGCCAACGTAGAATTCACGCGGGGAATCGAAACCTTTCATCATCGCGCGGATTTCGTTTTGCAGCTCTGGCGTCTGGTCATCGAATTCCAGCAATGCGCGAGGGTGCACACCAATCATACGGTTGATGATAAATTCAAGACGCGCCAGCCCGACACCTTCGTTTGGCAGGCAGGCGAAGTCGAAAGCGCGGTCCGGGTTACCGACGTTCATCATCACCTTCAACGGCAGATCCGGCATAGTTTCGACGCTGGAGCTTTTGACGCTAAAGTCGAGCATGTCAGCATACACGTAACCGGTGTCACCTTCGGCACAGGAGACGGTGACCTTCTCACCTTCCTTGATGCGATCGGTAGCATCGCCACAACCAACCACCGCCGGGATCCCCAATTCACGAGCAATAATCGCAGCGTGACAGGTACGACCGCCACGGTTGGTGACAATAGCCGACGCTTTTTTCATGATCGGTTCCCAGTCCGGGTCGGTCATGTCGGTTACCAGTACGTCACCAGGTTCAATGCGGTTCATTTCGCTGATGTCATGAATGACCTTCACCGGGCCCGCGCCGATGCGGTGGCCGATAGCACGGCCTTCAGCAATGATTTTACCCTGCGCATGCAGCGTATAACGCTCCATTACCTGACCGCGAGAGCGGACGGTTTCCGGACGCGCCTGCACAATGAACAGCTTGCCGGTGTGACCGTCTTTCGCCCATTCGATATCCATCGGACGACCGTAGTGCTTCTCGATTTGCACCGCTTGCTTCGCCAGTTCCTGCACTTCCTCGTTCGTCAGTGAGAAAACATCGCGCTGTTCCTGCGGCACATCTTCGATGGTCACCTGTTTGCCGTGTTCCTGGGTCGGCGCGTAGATCATGCGAATTTTTTTCGAACCCATGGTGCGACGCACGATAGCCGGGCGGTTAGCCGCCAGGGTCGGTTTGTGCACATAGAATTCATCCGGGTTAACCGCACCCTGCACCACCATTTCGCCCAGCCCCCATGCGGAGGTGATAAACACCACCTGATCGAAGCCGGACTCGGTGTCGATAGAGAACATGACGCCCGAAGAGGCCAGGTCAGAGCGTACCATCCGCTGAACGCCAGCAGAGAGTGCCACGCCACGGTGGTCATAACCCTGGTGCACACGGTAAGAGATTGCGCGGTCGTTAAACAGCGAAGCAAAGACGTGCTTGATTGCCACCAGCACAGCATCAAAGCCCTGGACGTTGAGGAAAGTTTCCTGCTGGCCCGCAAATGAGGCATCTGGCATATCTTCTGCAGTAGCGGAGGAGCGTACGGCAAAAGAAGCATTGGCGTCGTCCGCGGAAAGCTGCGCGTAGGCATCACGGACGGCATTTTCCAGCTCAGGCTGGAAAGGAGTGTCGATAATCCACTGGCGGATCTGCGCCCCGGCTTTGGCAAGCTCGGTGACATCGTCGATATCCGTTTTATCCAGCAGTTCATAAATGCGCTGGTTTACACCGCTTTGGTCCAGAAACTGGTTGAACGCATCGGCGGTCGTTGCAAAACCATTCGGTACGGAAACACCCATACCTGAAAGGTTAGTGATCATTTCACCCAGGGAGGCATTTTTGCCTCCAACTCTGTCTACATCATTCATGCCGAGTTGGTTATACCAAAGCACCAGCGGTGACGAGCCATTGTTGGACATCGAACAATCCTTATATATGAACGAGGTTAGGAAACTCAATTTTGCGTAATTATCTTGGCATATTTACTGCGGCGAAAAAAACGGTGAATCGTTCAAGCAACTTTATTTTTTATTTTTTAAGATTGTTTCCGCATTTGCGCAAACCCGCGAACGACACGGGATCACCACAAAAACAGTCGGTATAAACATTCGTTCCGAAAAATGAAATGTACTTTTCAGTAAATATAAAAATAGCGTTTCATTTTATAAAATAGCTGCCGAAATATTCGCTTCTGCCGAATTTTAATTTATGCTTTCAGAGAATTATGTCTGCCCCAGGATGAGCAAAATGGATAATGCTGTTGATCGTCACGTATTTTATATTTCTGATGGTACGGCCATCACCGCAGAGGTATTGGGCCACGCGGTGATGTCGCAATTTCCGGTCACGATCAGCAGCATTACGCTGCCGTTTGTTGAAAATGAGAGCCGCGCCCGTGCGGTGAAAGACCAGATTGACGCCATTTACCAGCAAACTGGCGTACGCCCGCTGGTGTTCTATTCCATCGTGTTGCCTGAGATTCGCTCCATCATTTTGCAAAGCGAAGGGTTCTGCCAGGATATCGTCCAGGCGCTGGTCGCCCCGCTGCAACATGAGATGAAACTCGACCCCACGCCGATAGCCCATCGTACGCACGGACTGAATCCCGGCAACCTCAATAAGTACGATGCGCGTATTGCCGCCATTGATTACACCCTCGCTCACGATGACGGTATTTCGTTGCGCAACCTCGATCAGGCACAGGTTATTCTGCTCGGCGTCTCCCGCTGCGGTAAAACGCCGACCAGTCTGTATCTGGCGATGCAGTTTGGCATTCGGGCAGCGAACTACCCCTTTATTGCCGATGATATGGATAACCTGGTGCTGCCTGCGTCGCTAAAACCGCTACAGCATAAACTGTTTGGTCTGACCATTGATCCGGAACGCCTGACGGCGATCCGCGAAGAGCGCAGAGAAAACAGCCGTTACGCCTCGCTGCGCCAGTGCCGGATGGAAGTCGCCGAAGTGGAAGCGTTATATCGCAAAAACAAGATCCCATGGCTTAACAGTACCAACTATTCGGTAGAAGAGATTGCCACCAAGATCCTCGACATTATGGGGCTGAATCGCCGAATGTACTAGAATGCTAGTGCATGAGTTCAATTTTTTGTTATCATGCTCGCCAGTAGGCAGGATGGATTGTGTTATTGTGATGTACATCACTTCCCGGCAGTCCTGCCGTTGAAGCAACAAATTTTTGAGACACGTAATGAACAGAACTGATGAACTCCGTACTGCGCGTATTGACAATCTGGTCACTCCCGCTGAGCTGGCGCAACGGCATCCTGTTTCGTCCTCCGTCGCCCATCACGTGACGGATTCCCGACGCCGGATAGAAAAAATACTGAATGGTGAAGATCCTCGTTTACTGGTGATCGTTGGCCCCTGCTCGATTCACGACCTTGATGCAGCCATGGAGTACGCCACGCGCTTGCAGACGCTGCGCACCAGGTACCAGGCACGCCTGGAAATCGTGATGCGTACCTATTTTGAAAAACCGCGCACCGTCGTCGGCTGGAAAGGTTTAATTTCCGACCCAGATTTGAACGGCAGCTACCGCGTTAACCACGGCATTGAGCTGGCGCGTAAGCTTTTGCTACAGGTCAACGAGCTGGGCGTCCCCACGGCTACCGAATTTCTCGATATGGTCACCGGCCAGTTTATTGCCGATCTGATCAGTTGGGGCGCTATCGGCGCACGTACCACCGAAAGCCAGATCCACCGTGAAATGGCCTCCGCGCTCTCCTGCCCGGTCGGATTTAAAAATGGTACCGATGGTAATACACGTATCGCCGTCGATGCGATTCGCGCCTCCCGCGCCAGCCATATGTTCCTCTCACCGGATAAAACCGGTCAGATGACCATCTATCAGACCAGCGGCAACCCGTACGGGCACATCATCATGCGCGGCGGTAAAAAACCAAATTACTTTGCGGAAGATATTGCCGCCGCCTGCGATACGCTGCACGAATTTTCGCTGCCCGAGCATCTGGTGGTCGATTTCAGTCATGGCAATTGCCAGAAACAGCATCGTCGCCAGTTGGAAGTGTGCGATGACGTCTGTCAGCAAATTCGCAATGGTTCGACGGCCATCGCCGGAATTATGGCAGAGAGTTTCCTGCGCGAAGGTACGCAAAAAATCGTCGGCGGTCAGCCGCTGGTTTACGGTCAGTCCATTACTGACCCGTGTCTGAACTGGGAAGATACTGAACTGCTGGTCGAAAAACTGGCCGCTGCGGTAGATAGTCGCTTCTAACCTTTTCGCCGGGTAGCATGATGTTGCCCGGTGACAATCTCTTGTTTTTCCCTCGTTTTCTGCGCAAAAACTGCTCTCGTCACAATTTTTTCACAAAAAGGCTTGCCGCCAATTTTTACTTTGATGATAATGATTATCATTGTTACATTGATTGTTATTTTTAAACACTATGTCACGTATGGATAACACAACGGCAACGCCTGCAAAAAAGAATACACCACCCTCTGCCACCCCCGCTGAGCGTCGAATTGACAGTAAAAGCTTATTGGGCGACGAAGGACGCGTGATCATTGAGCATGACGGGCAGCATTATTTGCTGCGTCAGACGCATGCCGGAAAACTGATCTTAACAAAATAAACCAACACATTTCGCCAGCCACCCAGGTAATCCCCAGGCAGCCAGCGCTTTTCGAGTTTCTTATGGAGAGTTGCTATGCCTTACCTGCACACCGCAAGTTTGCGCCCATCGCTGCTGGCGCTGGCGATCGTCGGCAGTCTTCCAGCTGCCGCGTATGCGGCGGTTGAAGATATGACCGTTATCGCCACCGGCAATGCCCGCAGTGCCTTTGAAGCGCCGATGATGGTCAGCGTTATCGACGCGACGGCCCCGGAAAATCAAACCGCCAGCTCGGCCGCTGACCTGCTGCGCAAAGTGCCAGGTCTGACCCTTGACGGCACCGGTCGTACCAACGGTCAGGACGTCAATCTGCGCGGCTACGACCGACGCGGCGTGCTGGTGCTGGTTGACGGAGTTCGTCAGGGCACTGATACCGGACACCTCAACAGCACGTTCCTCGATCCCGCCCTCATCAAGCGTATCGAAGTGGTGCGTGGCCCGTCGGCACTGCTGTACGGCAGCGGCGCACTGGGCGGCGTCATTGCCTATGAGACGGCGGATGCCAAAGACCTACTAGAATCGGGGAAAAACAGCGGTTATCGCGTGTTCGGCACCGCCGCAACGGGTGACCATAGTCTCGGTATGGGTGCCAGCACGTATGGCCGCACGGATACGCTGGACGGGCTGCTGTCCTGGTCCAGTCGTGACCGTGGTGACATACGTCAGAGCAACGGCACCACCGCGCCGAACGACGAAGCAATCAACAATATGCTGGCGAAAGGCAGTTGGAAAATTGACAACGCCCAGACGCTGGCCGGTTCGCTGCGCTATTACAACAACGATGCGCAGGAACCAAAAAACCCGCAGGCCAGCGACGCAAATAGCAGTAACCCGATGACTGACCGCTCGACGATCCAGCGTGATGCCCAACTGACCTACTCGGTAGCCCCAGCAGATAACGACTGGCTGAATGCCGATGCTCGCATTTACTGGTCTGAGGCGCGCATTAATGCGCAAAACCCGGATGCCACCGGCGAGTTTCGTAAGCAAACCACCAAAGGTGGGAAAATTGACAACCGCACGCGTCTGTTTAGCGACGCCTTTGCGGCGCATCTGCTGACGTATGGCGGCGAATATTATCGTCAGGAACAGCGACCGGCTGGTGCCACCACCGGTTTCCCGCAGGCGAAAATTGATTTCAGCTCCGGCTGGCTACAGGATGAAATCACCCTGCGCGACCTGCCGGTGACATTGCTGGGCGGCACGCGTTATGACTCCTATCGCGGTAGCAGCGACGGTTACGAGGATGTTGATGCGGATAAATGGTCTTCCCGCGCAGGAATGACCGTAACCCCAACCAACTGGCTGATGCTGTTTGGATCTTACGCTCAGGCTTTCCGTGCACCGACCATGGGCGAAATGTACAACGATGCAAAACACTTCTCCATCGGCCGCTTCTACACCAACTACTGGGTGCCGAATCCAAACCTGCGTCCGGAAACCAACGAAACTCAGGAGTATGGCTTCGGTCTACGCTTTGACGATCTGCTGCTGGCGAACGATACCCTTGAATTTAAAGCCAGCTATTTCGACACTAAAGCAAAAGACTATATCTCCACCAGCGTCGATTTCGCCGCCGCAACGACCATGTCCTATAACGTTCCTAACGCCAAAATCTGGGGCTGGGACGTGATGACAACCTACTCCACCGATCTGTTCAGCCTGGATCTGGCCTATAACCGCACGCGCGGCAAAGATAGCGACACTGGTGAATACATTTCCAGCATTAACCCGGATACCGTCACCAGCAAGCTGAACGTGCCGGTCGCACACAGCGGTTTCTCAGTCGGCTGGCTCGGCACCTTTGCCGATCGTTCAACCCATATCAGCAGCAGCTACACTAAACAGCCCGGTTATGCGGTAAATGACTTCTATGTCAGTTACCAGGGCCAGCAGACGCTGAAAGGCATGACCACCACACTGGTGCTTGGCAACGCCTTCGACAAAGAGTATTGGTCGCCGCAAGGCATTCCGCAGGATGGGCGCAACGGCAAAATTTTCGTGAGTTATCAGTGGTAATCACTTTGCCCCGGTATGCCGGGGCAGTAATCAGGAAGGAAGAGGCAATGAATCACTACACACGCTGGCTGGAACTGAAAAAAGAACATCCTGGAAAATACGCCCGTGACATCGCAGGTTTGCTGAATATCAGCGAAGCTGAACTCACCTTTGCGCGCGTTGGGCATGATGCCTGGCGCCTGCGCGGCGAGGTGCGTGAGATCCTCGGCGCACTGGAGACTGTAGGCGAAACCAAGTGTATCTGTCGCAACGAATACGCGGTGCATGAACAAATCGGCGCGTTTACCAATCAACACCTGAACGGTCATGCCGGACTGGTGCTGAATCCGCGCGCCCTCGATCTGCGCTTGTTCCTGAATCAATGGGCCAGCGTATTTCATATCAGTGAAACTACCGCTCACGGCGAGCGCCAGAGCATCCAGTTTTTTGATAATCAAGGCGACGCATTACTGAAGGTGTACACCACGCAGAATACCGATATTGCTGCATGGGGCACACTGCTGACCCGTTTCATCTTCGCAGAAAACCCGCCACTGTCACTGCAAACCGTCGAAATCGCCGTTCCTACCGTTAACGTGGACGCCGCGACGGTGGATAAAGAGTGGCGCGCCATGACCGATGTACATCAGTTCTTCGGCCTGCTGAAACGCCACAACCTTACCCGTCAGCAGGCTTTTAGCCTTGCAGGCGACGATCTGGCCTGTAAGGTTGCTAACGGCGCGGTGGCACAACTGCTGGAAACCGCGCGTCAGGATGGCAACGAAATTATGGTATTTGTCGGCAACCGCGGCTGCGTGCAGATTTTTACCGGCGTGGTAGAAAAACTGGTGCCAATGAAAGGCTGGCTGAATATTTTCAATCCGACCTTTACGCTGCATCTGCTGGAAGAGAGCATCGCCGAAACGTGGGTCACACGTAAGCCAACTGCCGAGGGGCATGTGACCAGTCTGGAACTGTTTGCGGCAGACGGTACGCAAATCGCCCAGTTGTATGGACAACGAACGGAAGGTGAGCAGGAACAGAAGCAATGGCGTGCGCAGATCGATGCGTTAACACAGAAAGGGCTGGCCGCATGAAAAAACTGCTGGTACTGATTGCGCTTCTGCCATTGATGGCGCAGGCAGCGCCCGAGGAAAGAGTGATTGCCCTCGGCGGTGATGTGACAGAGATTGTCTATGCGCTGGGGGCGCAGTCATCCCTTGTGGCGCGCGACAGCACCAGCCAGTGGCCGGAGGCGGCAACCGCATTGCCGGACGTGGGCTATTTGCGCCAACTCAACGCAGAAGGGATCCTTGCCACCCGCCCGACGCTGGTTCTGGCCAGCGCACAGGCGCAGCCTTCATTGGTGCTCAAACAGGTCGAGCAAAGTAAGGTCAGCGTCGTTACGGTACCGGCAGGTAACGCGCTAAGCGTGATTGATGAGAAAGTCCGGGTGATTGCGCAGGCGACCCACCGTGAGGCACAAGGCGAGGCGCTGCGCCAAAGCTTACGCCAGGCGCTGACCGCATTGCCCTCATCCAAACTCAACAAACGCGTGCTGTTTATTCTCAATCATGGCGGAATGACCGCCATGGCTGCCGGACAGCAAACCGGGGCCGATGCCGCCATTCGTGCCGCCGGCTTGCGCAACGCCATGCAGGGCTTTAACCGCTACCAGCCCTTATCTCAAGAAGGGGTGATTGCCAGCCAACCCGATCTGGTTGTGATTTCTCAAGACGGTGTCAAGGCGATGGGCGGTGAAGAGAATCTGTGGGCGCTGCCTGGGCTTGCGCAAACACCTGCCGGTCGCAATAAGCAGGTGCTGCAAATTGACGACATGGCATTGCTCGGCTTTAGCGTTCGTACGCCGCAGGCCATCCAGCAACTGCGTGCCAAAGCAGAGCAATTGCCCTGATGTCCCGGAATATCACCTGCTCTTTGTGGATGCTGGCCGCTACGCTGGTCGTGATGACGGTTGTGGCCACCGGTTTTGGCGCATTGCGTTTGCCGGTAAGCCTGTTCTGGCGCGATGGCGATGACGCGCTGCGTCAAATCTGGTTCATCATTCGTCTTCCACG
This sequence comes from Citrobacter tructae, assembly GCF_004684345.1. Taxonomy (NCBI): domain Bacteria; kingdom Pseudomonadati; phylum Pseudomonadota; class Gammaproteobacteria; order Enterobacterales; family Enterobacteriaceae; genus Citrobacter; species Citrobacter tructae. The sequence continues at coordinate 681,993 of NZ_CP038469.1, read as the reverse complement.
CGTTCTGCTGGCACTGGCGATTGGCGGTTCTCTGGCGCTGGCGGGTTGTGTGATGCAGGGGTTGTTCCGCAATCCGCTTGCCGACCCGGGACTGCTGGGGATCAGCAGCGGTGCCGCCTGCGCCGTCGCGTTGTGGGTGGTATTGCCTGTCACCTTACCCGCACTGCTGATGTTGTATGCCCCCATGCTGGCAGCGTTTCTCGGCGCTCTCGCCGCTACCGTGGTGATTTTTATCCTCAGTCAACAACGCGACGGTTCACTCTCGCGCCTGTTGCTGGTGGGCATTGCTATCAATGCACTTTGTGGGGCTGCGGTCGGCGTATTGTCATGGATCAGCAATGATGCACAACTGCGCCAATTGTCGCTATGGGGAATGGGTAGCCTGGGCTCCGCGCAGTGGTCTACTCTGCTGGCGGTCACTTCGCTGATGCTACCCACGGTATTCATCGTCTGGCGTTTAGCCTCGGCGCTGAATCTGCTGCAGCTCGGTGAGGAAGAAGCGCACTATCTTGGCGTTGACGTGCGATGGGTGCAGCGTATTTTACTGCTTTGCAGCGCACTGTTAGTTGCCGCCGCCGTCGCGGTTAGCGGCGTGATTGGATTTATCGGCCTGGTTATCCCGCATTTGATGCGCATGTGGCTTGGCTCCGATCATCGGGCGGCGATCCCAGGATCTGTCCTGGCGGGGGCGTTTTTACTGCTGATCGCCGATACCCTCGCGCGAACTGCCGTTGCCCCCGCTGAGATGCCTGTTGGTTTGTTAACCAGTATTCTGGGAGCACCGTGGTTTTTGTGGCTTATTTTTCGTCAGCGAGGTTCGAATGGCTGAACATTTTCTTGCCGAAGCACTGCACTATCGCGTGGCGGACCGGTCGGTAATTCGCGACGTGTCGCTGTCGCTTACAAAAGGTGAACTGGTGGCTCTGATCGGACCCAACGGCGCAGGAAAATCGACCTTGCTACGACTGCTGACCGGTTTTCTTAAACCCGATGCCGGGCATTGTTTACTGGACGGGAGATCACTTGGTAACTGGAGTACACAAGCGCTGTCGCGTCATCGTGCGGTCATGCGTCAGCAAACGCAGGTGGGCTTTGACTGGCAGGTCGAGGCCGTGATCGCCATGGGGCGCACGCCCTGGACCCAACGGCCCGAACCGGCGCTTATCGCTCAGGTGATGGCGCTAACCGGATGCACTCCGCTGGCTGGCAGGCACTACGCCGCGCTTTCCGGCGGCGAGCAGCAGCGAGTACAGCTTGCCCGTGCGCTGGCACAATTGTGGAGCAACGGCGCACCACGCGGATGGCTATTCCTCGATGAACCCACTTCAGCGTTAGATCTCTATCACCAGCAGCATCTGTTGCGATTGTTAACGTCGCTAACCGCTGGAGGGGAATTACATGTGTGCATCGTCCTTCACGATCTCAATCTTGCAGCGCTGTGGGCTGACAGGATTGTCCTGCTCCATGATGGACGTATTGTGTCCCAGGGGACGCCGAAAGCCGTGTTACAGGCCGATGACCTGATGCGCTGGTACGGTGCCCAGCTTCACGTTGGCCAGCACCCGGTCAACGCGTCGCCACAGGTTTTTCTCGCTCCCTAGCTTGAACAACTGACTTCCAGTCGTTTACCCCAGTCGGGGGGACGGCTGACATAGTCGTCATCTCTCTCGGCATACGGTGTACGCAACGCGATGTGTAATCGATGCAGTTCGGCATAATCCCCCTGCTCTGCCTGGCTTATTGCCCGCTGCGCCAGCCAGTTGCGTAATACCATTGCCGGGTTCGCTGCTTTCATTTGCGCCTGTCTTATTTCATCAGCCACGTTGTCCTGCTGCAAACGTGAGCGATAGCGCGCAAACCAGCCATCAAATGCCGCACGGTCGATAAACTCATCGCGCAACGGTGAAGACCTGCTGTGCTGCTCCGTCACGCTCAACATACGAAATGTTCGCGTAAAGTCGCTCCTTTCCCGCGCCATCAGGCTAAACAGTTCGCTGAGCAATTCGTTATCGTTTTTTTGCTCGCTAAAGAACCCCAGCTTTTGTCGCATCCGTTGTCCATAACGGGTCAACAGCGCCAACTGGTAGCTATCCAGTGCGTCATTGAGCGCGTCGACGGCAATAAAAGGCGACAGGGTTTGCGCCAGTCGCTGCAAATTCCACAGCGCTGCAGCCGGTTGATTATCGAAACTGTACCGTCCCTGGTGATCCGAATGGTTACAGATAAAATCAGGTACATAATCATCCAGAAAACCGAATGGACCGTAATCCATCGTCAGTCCCAGAATCGACATGTTGTCAGTATTCATCACCCCGTGCGCAAATCCTACCGCCTGCCAGTCGGCGATTAACGTCGCGGTACGCGTGACCACGTCCTGAAACCACAATTGATATTTATCCGCTTCATCCTGCCAGTGCGGCCAATAATAGCGGATCGCAAAATCGGCCAGCTGGCGTACTTTTTCCGGTTCACGCCGATAGTAGAAGTGTTCAAAGTGACCAAAGCGCATGTGACTTTGCGCCACGCGGATAAGCATCGCCCCTGCTTCAGCCGTTTCACGGTAGACCTGCGTATCGCTGGTGACAACCGACAGCGCCCGGGTGGTGGGGATCCCCAGGTAATGCATGGCTTCGCTGGCCAGGCTTTCGCGAATCGTCGAGCGCAGTACCGCACGCCCATCACCCATGCGGGAATATGGCGTTAATCCGGCCCCTTTCAGATGCCAGTCAAGCGTCGTGCCATCGGCGAGCAGTTGTTCGCCCAGCAAGATCCCGCGCCCGTCACCAAGCTGGCCAGCCCAGACGCCAAACTGATGCCCGCTATAAACCTGGGCCAACGGTGACATGCCGGGAAGTAGTGATTCACCGCCCCAAACGCCTGCGCCATGTTCACTGTTAAACAGCACAGCAGGGATCCCTGATTGCTCAGCAAGAACTTCGTTATGCCAGATAACGCGCGCATTTTTTAGGGGAGTGGGCGAAAGTGCTGTATAGGTTGCTGGTAACTCATCACGCCAGCGGGTAGTAAAAGACAGGGTCATAGGGCCTCCTGTCACTAGTGTAGACTGTTAATGATTGGTTAAACACCGGCAAATACAAAGGTTATCCCTGTATCAACGAGATTATCTGCGCAGGCGAAACCGCTGGCCATAATGCCCCCTGCATGGCGCTGAACCCCAGGGGCAATACCCGTTCGAGCATCTCCTGCGTATCAATACCGCTAATGATTATTGATTCACAGCTTGGGGATATTTGCGCATGGATAGCGCGCATAAAAGGCTCAAACGAGTTTTGCGCAATCCTTTGTTGAATAAAGTTTTTATCCATTACGACACGTTTGAAAAGGCCATCAAAAATTGCGCGCGTGGATATGCCCGCAGCGCCAAAGTTAGTCAGAACTAATGGAAATCGCGCCGCTAATGCCGCCAGCGTAGGATTTTCTTTACCCTTGTTTAACTCGGGGTAACTTTCATTAATGGTAAATTCAATAAATGGAAATCGTTCAATGCGTGAAGCATATTCCGCTTCTGATAATAAAGCATTAGCCACTGCTGGGGTTAAATTAATCCAGGCAGGAATCTTACGTTGAATAAAAAAATGTTGGCATGTTTCGATTAATTCAAGTTTTTCGATAAATAAACGACACTGCTCATCGTCTGACATCTGAGGCATGACCAACCCGGTAGGCATGCGCACAACGCCATCTGAGCTGACAAAGTGGGTGAGGATTTCTACGAACTCAAGGTCACCTTTTTCACTTCTCGCAGGAAGAAAAGAGAACTCAGAATGATAAAGATTATCCAGTGAAACTATCATTGTGCCAGCCCCGCTGCATAGGTGTAACCCGGCATCCTGTAGCAAAGGATGGAAAAATACGTTACATCAGATACAAATAGAGGCCCTTTCATTTGTCCCTTTTTAGCCAGTAAATCGAATCCTTTTTTTTAGCTTATCCTGATTATAAGCTAATATCCAGCTTTGTACTTTTTTAATAACTCGGCATAAATCATATTTTTAGCAAAATACTCTTTTAATGCGCAAGGTTATTGTCAGCATAGCAGCAGAAATGAAAGTTGACGTTCAAGTGACGATGATGAGACGGGCTTCATTCACAGCCAGCCCCATCATCTGATGAGATTAAATACGTCGCGCCTGCCAGAAATTTTTACGCCAGTAGACATTATCAAGGGATGAACGCATCACTCCCCGACTGGTTGACGCATGAATAAATTGATTATTGGTATCGTAAATACCGACGTGTAAGCCGCTTTCTCCTGATCCGGTTTTAAAGAAAACCAGATCGCCTGGCAGCAATTCGTCTTTATCGATTTCAGTACCAATCTTTGATTGCGTGCGCGTATCGCGCGGCAGTTGCAAATCAAACTGATCGCGCATCGTCATCAATACAAATCCCGAACAATCCACGCCGTTACGGCTCATACCACCGTAACGATAGGGTGTACCACGCCAGTTCTGTAGCTGATCGTTAAGACCGGCGATCACGGCGATAGAATCCGATAACCGGGCATTGGGCGCAGGCGCACGATGGCTGCTACACCCCGCCAAAAACAATGCTGTAATGAAAAGAAGCCAAAAGCGCATTCAGGACGAATCCTCTGATTTTTATTTTTGTGCCAATTTAGCGTGGAAATTATGTGGTTTTCAAGAACCCATTTAACTTAAGTGGTTGATATGAGCATTCTGTGGCCTTCGATATCCAGACGCCGGAAGTTTACGCCATAGGCTTGAGAGAGATTAGCCGGCGTCAGGACCGCATCGCGTGAACCACTGGCCAGCAGCTTTCCACGCTTGAGTAACCAGGCCTCGTGTGCATGCCGCAGCGTATGGTTCAGGTCATGGCTGCTCATGACAATCGCTATCCCCTGCTGACTCAGCTGGCTCAATAGCCTGTCCAATGCATTTTGTTGTGCAACATCCAGACTGTTCATCGGCTCGTCTAACAGCAACAGCTGGCCGTGCGGGTTAGACTGAGGGCAAATTTGCAGTATCACCGCAGCAAGACGTACCCGCTGCCATTCGCCGCCGGAGAGCTGATTCACCCCGCGTCCGAGTTTGTCACCCAATCCAAGCGCGTCAGCCACCTCTTGCAGCAGATCGGTTCGCGCTTTATCAGGCTGATGCAGCGTCAGAAAATGCCAGACCGGCATTGCAAACGGCGGGTTTTGCTGTTGCGCAAGAAAAGCGCGGTGTTGCGCCAATTTTGCGGCGGGCCAGTCGTCGAGCGGCATATCACCCAACACGACGGTTCCCTCACCGGTCGTTAAACCCGCCATCCGCGCCAGCAACGTGCTCTTTCCGGCACCGTTAGGCCCCACAAGGTGCAGGATCTCCCCTGCCCTTATCTCGCCTGAAAGCGGGCCGAGCCGGGTCGATTCCGCGACATCCTGAAGCTGCATCAAAGGAGACATTATTTTGCCAGCGCCGCGTTGATATGTTCAACAAGGATGGGATCTTCAGGCGTCATATCGGGTGAAAATCGTTGCAATACCTGACCATCCCGACCCACTAAAAACTTCTCGAAATTCCACAGAATATCGCCCGGGTAGAGCGGCGCGCGACCTTTGCTCGCCATACGTGCCAAAAAACCGCTGTCAGCCGGTGCAATGGCGTTCGGTGCAGCGTCAATCAGCTTCTGATACAGCGGATGGCGCGCTTTACCATTGACGTCAATCTTACTGAACATCGGGAAGGTGACGCCCCAGGTGGTACTGCACCATGTTTTAATTTCGGCTTCGCTACCCGGTTCCTGGCCGAGAAATTGATTGCAGGGGAACCCCAACACGGTGAATCCCTGCTCGTGCCATGCTTTCTGCAGATTCTCCAGTTGCTCATATTGCGGCGTTAATCCACATTTCGAAGCAACATTAATAATTAACAGGACTTTTCCGGCATACGCCTGCAACGAGACGGCGTCGCCGTCGATAGTTGTCACTTCTGTATTGAGAATAGTGTCTTGCATAGCATCTCCAGGTGGATAGTCAGCGATCAATTTTCGTGTTTAATCATAGTCCGAACTGCCGCTTTCTAGCGCCCGGATTTTAACAATAGCCAGATAAATACCGGTGCGCCCATGGTTGCCGTCACCACGCCGATAGGCAGCTCAGCCGACGCCAGAACCAGGCGCGCAACGACATCCGCTAACAGTAACGCGATGGCTCCCGCCAGCGCACAGCCAGGCAGCAATACACGATGATCGGTTAATCCGCACAGTCGCAGAATATGCGGGATAACCAGGCCGATAAAACCAATAGCTCCGGCAAGCGCCACGCTGACGCCCACCATCCAGCCAGTGGCAACCACCAGCAGGTTGCGCCAGAACCATAGAGGCAGTCCCAACTGACGTGCAGAAGTCTCCCCCAGCGCCAGCATATTCATTGGCTGCGACTGACAGCAAATCCACAGCAAAACGGGAAGCAGCGCGACCATCAACCAGGCCTGCTGCCAATCCACGCCGCCAAAGCCGCCCATCATCCAGTACATGAGCTGTCGCAAGTCAAAAGAGGTGGAGAAGTAGATAGCCCATGTCATCAGCGCGCTACAGATAATACCCAGCGCTACGCCCGCCAGCAGCAGGCGGCTGGTCGACAGATGACGACGAGCAAAACGCAGGAGGATAAGTGTAATTATGAGCGCCCCGGCAATCGCACACAGCCCTAGGGCCCAGCCGGGCAGTTGGCCCTGCCCCAACAGCACCGCAGCGATGAGTCCGACCCCTGCGCCGTTAGACACCCCCAGCAAGCCGGGCTCGGCCAGCGGGTTTTCAAACAGCGCCTGCATCACGGCACCGGAAAGTGCCAGCGCGGCACCGACCAGCAGTACGGCAAGCGTACGGGGAAATCGAATTTGCCAGACGAACAGATCGCCACGAGCGCTGAACCAGTCGCCGGGCGAAATCCACTGTTCTCCTGCGCACAGGCTGAGAATCGTTGCCAGCAGCATCAGCGCCGACAGAGACAGTATCCAGCGCACGTTTCGTCGCTGTTGTTGATGGGCGAAAGTCAGCATGTTTTCCATTCTGCTGAAAAGAGATGGAGCGATTCTACGGTGCTGATTCGGTAGTGAAAAGGAAAAAGGCCGCAGAGCGGCCTTTTTAGTTATACGCGTCATCTTTTATGCCGCCTGTTTGCTGGCGGCACAAAAGATTTAACATGTCTTTAAATCACTCTTCTTTGGGCGTTGCGTTTTCGACCCGGCTTTTTAACTTCTGTCCGGGTCTGAAGGTCACCACGCGCCGTGCTGTAATGGGAATATCTTCGCCCGTTTTCGGGTTACGGCCCGGACGTTGATTCTTATCACGCAGATCGAAGTTACCAAAACCAGAGAGTTTTACCTGCTCACCATTTTCCAGAGCACGACGGATCTCTTCGAAAAACAGCTCGACCAGTTCTTTGGCATCCCGCTTGCTAAGCCCAAGCTTATCAAACAGATATTCTGACATTTCAGCTTTTGTAAGCGCCATAGGTTCAATCCCTCAATGATGCCTGGAATCGCTCTTTTAATGCCTCTACACATTTGGCGACGGTAGCGGCAATCTCCTCTTCTTCAAGTGTACGGCTGGTATCCTGAAGGATCAGGCTGATAGCGAGGCTCTTATAACCCTCCGCAACACCCTTACCGCGGTACACGTCAAATAAGTTTACGCCAACTACCTGATTTACGCCAACTTTCTTACACTCGGATAAAATATCCGCAGCGGGAACGTTTTCTGCCACCACTACGGCGATATCACGACGGTTCGCCGGGAAGCGGGAAACTTCACGAGCCTGAGGCACCACGCGGTCTGCGAGCTTGTTCCACTCCAGTTCAAACACCAGAGTGCGACCGTTCAGATCCAGTTTACGTTCCAGTTCAGGATGAACAACCCCAATGAAACCAATACGTTCACCTTTCAGATAAATCGCCGCAGACTGCCCCGGATGCAGCGCCGGATTGGCTTCAGCTTTAAACTGAATATCGGCCAGTTTGCCGGTCAGATCGAGAACAGCTTCCAAATCGCCTTTCAGATCATAGAAATCAACGGTCTCTTTTGCCAGATTCCAGTGTTCATCATGACGGTTACCGCAGATAGCACCTGCCAGCATCAGATCCTGACGGATCCCGAGGTTAGCCTGGGTATCCGGCACAAAACGTAAACCTGTTTCGAAAATGCGCACACGGGTCTGCTGACGGTTCTGGTTATACACCACCGTCGACAGTAAGCCGGTCAACAGAGACAGACGCATTGCTGACATGTCAATTGAGATTGGGCTAGGCAGCAGCAGCGCATCTTCACCCGGATGCAGCAGCGCCTGAACTTTCGGGTCGACAAAGCTGTAGGTGATCACTTCCTGGTAGCCTTTGTCATTGAGCATGGTTTTGACACGCTTCAGCGATAAATCCGCTTCCCGATGCGTCCCCATGATCAAACCGGCCTGAATTGGCGTATTCGGGATATTGTCATAGCCATAGACGCGGGCGACTTCTTCGACCAGGTCTTCTTCGATTGAAATATCGAAACGCCAGCTCGGTGCTACCGCTTTCCACTCATCCTGGCCTTCCGTGACGTCACAACCCAGACGACGCAGAATATCGCTCACCTGCTCATCGGCAATATGATGCCCGATCAGACGATCCAGTTTGCTACGGCGAAGCGTAATGGTTGCACGTTTTGGCAACGTCATTTCGTTGGTCACATCGATGATTGGACCCGCTTCACCGCCGCAGATGTCAATCAACAGGCGCGTTGCACGTTCCATGGCTTTGTGTTGCAGCGCCGGATCGACACCACGCTCGTAACGGTGAGAGGCATCGGTGTGCAGACCGTGACGACGCGCGCGGCCGGTAATAGACAGCGGGCTGAAGAATGCGCATTCCAGCAGAACGTTTTGCGTCTCATCATTCACACCAGAGTGTTCACCACCGAAAATACCGCCCATTGCCAGCGCTTTGTTATGGTCAGCAATCACCAGCGTATCCGCATTCAGTTTTGCTTCGTTGCCGTCCAGCAGCACCAGGGTTTCGCCCTCTTTTGCCATACGGACAACAATCCCGCCTTCGATGCGGTCTTTGTCGAACGCGTGCATCGGCTGACCCAGTTCGAGCAGCACATAGTTAGTCACGTCAACCACGGCATCGATGGAACGGATCCCGCAACGACGCAGTTTCTCTTTCATCCACAGCGGTGTTGGCGCTTTAACGTTGATACCTTTCACCACGCGGCCCAGATAGCGCGGACACGCATCAACGGCTTCAACCTGAATTGGCAACACATCGTTAATTGTTGCCGCCACAGGGGCGATTTCCGGCTCAACCAACGGAGCTTTGTTCAGTACAGCAACGTCACGTGCGACACCAATGATGCCTAAGCAGTCGGCGCGGTTCGGCGTAACGCTGATTTCGATAGTGTTATCGTCAAGCTTCAGATATTCGCGGATATCGGTGCCAATTGGCGCATCCGCAGGCAGTTCGATAATACCGTTATGGTCATCGGAAATACCCAGCTCAGAGAATGAGCACAGCATACCTTCTGACGGCTCACCGCGCAGCTTGGCGGCTTTAATTTTGAAATCGCCTGGCAAAACGGCACCAATAGTAGCCACCGCGACTTTCAATCCCTGGCGACAGTTAGGTGCGCCACAGACGATATCCAGCAGGCGCTCGCCGCCTACATTCACCTTAGTCACGCGCAGTTTGTCGGCGTTCGGGTGTTGGCCGCACTCAACCACCTCACCTACCACTACGCCGTTAAATTTACCGGCAACGGCATCAACACCGTCGACTTCGAGGCCAGCCATGGTGATCTGGTTTGACAGCGCATCGCTATCAATCGCCGGGTTTACCCATTCGCGTAACCACAGTTCACTGAATTTCATTGTTTTATCCTGCCTTTATTTAAACTGTTTGAGGAAACGCAGATCGTTTTCGAAGAAAGAACGCAAATCGGTTACACCGTAACGCAGCATGGTCAGACGCTCCATACCCATACCGAATGCAAAGCCGGAGTAGATTTCTGGATCGATACCGACGTTACGCAGCACGTTCGGGTGAACCATCCCGCAGCCCAGCACTTCCAGCCATTTGCCGTTTTTACCCATCACGTCAACTTCCGCAGAAGGTTCGGTGAACGGGAAGTAGGAAGGACGGAAGCGAACCTGCAGGTCCTCTTCAAAGAAGTTACGCAGGAAATCGTGCAGCGTGCCTTTCAGGTTGGTGAAGTTGATATTGGTATCAACGATCAGCCCTTCCATCTGATGGAACATCGGGGTATGCGTCTGATCGTAGTCGTTACGATACACACGACCCGGCGCGATAATGCGGATTGGCGGCTGTTTTTCTTTCATGGTGCGAATCTGCACGCCGGAGGTCTGCGTACGCAGCAGACGTGTAGCGTCAAACCAGAAAGTGTCGTGGTCAGCACGCGCCGGATGATGACCAGGAATGTTCAGGGCATCAAAGTTATGATAGTCATCTTCGATTTCCGGCCCGGTCGCCACGGTAAAGCCGAGCTCACCGAAGAAACTTTCAATCCTGTCGATTGTACGAGTGACCGGATGCAGCCCGCCGTTTTCGATACGACGACCCGGCAGGGAGATATCAATTGTTTCTTCTGCCAGACGCGCGTTCAGCGCGGCATTTTCTAAATCGGCTTTACGCGCGTTCAGCGCCTGCTGTACCTGCTCTTTAGCTTCGTTGATAACCGCACCTGCTGCCGGACGCTCTTCAGGCGGCAGCTCGCGCAGGGTAGTCATTTGAAGGGTCAGGTGCCCTTTCTTACCCAAATATTCGACGCGGACATTGTCTAACGCGGCAACATCTGAAGCCTGGTTAATGGCGGCCGTTGCACTGGCAACCAGCTCTGCGAGATGTGACATGGTTTTCCTCGTTATGTGGCGATATTCACTAGTCGCACGTATATACACAAAATCATTTAAGTTGCATCAAGGCAGCAAGTTAGCGAATGCAGCCAACACAGAGACAACTTGAAGGATAAAGCGTATAAAAAAAGCCTCCACCAGGGAGGCTTTTAGGCGCTGTTTTCCGTTTCTTCTTTCACGCGCGAGCCTCCTGAGTTCAGGTGCTAAAGTAAAAGAAGAAGCGGAAAATAGCAGCATTCATGCTTGCGTTACCTTGTGTGGTAAAAACCGGACAACCTTTATTGAAAAGGCTTACGGGTAAATTGTCAACTAATTGATTGAACAACAAATAAAAGAGAGGGAGCCAGGCTCCCTCTTTTCACCGGCTTATGCCAGAGCTGCTTTCGCTTTTTCGACCAGAGCGGAGAACGCTACTTTGTCGAATACTGCGATGTCAGCCAGGATCTTACGGTCGATTTCAACAGAGGCTTTTTTCAGGCCGTTGATGAATTTGCTGTAAGAAATACCGTTCTGACGTGCTGCTGCGTTGATACGCGCAATCCACAGTTGACGGAACTGACGCTTTTTCTGACGACGGTCACGATAAGCGTACTGACCAGCTTTGATAACAGCCTGGAAGGCAACGCGGTATACGCGAGAACGCGCACCGTAGTAGCCTTTAGCTTGTTTCAAAATTTTCTTGTGACGTGCACGGGCAACTACACCACGTTTTACGCGAGCCATATGTGCTCTCCTGTATCTATATTCTTAGTAAAAAAATTAATTAAACGTTAACGGCTTATGCGTACGGCAGGCACGCGATAACCAGACCCAGATCGCCTTTAGAAACGAGGCCTTTTGGACGCAGGTGACGTTTACGCTTAGTAGATTTTTTGGTCAGAATATGACGCAGGTTTGCGTGCTTACGCTTAAATCCACCACCACCGGTTTTTTTGAAACGCTTAGCAGCACCGCGTACGGTCTTAATTTTTGGCATTTTAATAACTTCCACTTCGCATTGTTAATAAACGAAACGTAGGCGAACAAAACCTGCGAAGCCCGTAGGCTCCACAGGAATTGCTACTTGAAGGCCTTACTGTTTCTTCTTAGGAGCGAGCACCATGATCATCTGGCGGCCTTCGATCTTCGTAGGGAAGGATTCGACCACTGCCAGTTCACTCAGATCGTCACGGACGCGCGTAAGCACTTCCATACCGATCTGTTGGTGAGCCATCTCACGACCGCGGAAACGCAGCGTGATCTTAGCTTTATCACCCTCTTCCAGAAAGCGTACCAGGCTGCGGAGTTTTACCTGATAATCGCCATCGTCGGTGCCAGGACGGAATTTAATTTCCTTAACCTGGATAACTTTTTGCTTTTTCTTCTGTTCCTTAGAAGATTTACTCTTTTCATAAAGGAACTTGCCGTAGTCCATAATACGACAAACTGGCGGTTCGGCGTTAGGGCTGATTTCAACTAAATCTACTCCAGCTTCTTCAGCTTTTTCGATAGCTTCTCTCAGACTCACAATACCCAAAGCTTCGCCTTCCAGACCTGTTAAGCGAACTTCCAGGGCGCGAATCTCGCCATTGATACGATTCGGACGTGCCGTTTGAACTCGTTTTCCGCCTTTAATACCTTATTCCTCCAGTTGTTGAAGACTGCGGCTGCGAATCTCTTGTTGCAGCTTCTCGATCACTTCACTTACGTCCAGGCTGCCCAAGTCTTTGCCACGACGGGTACGCACGGCAACTTTGCCTGCTTCTACCTCTTTGTCGCCACAGACCAACATGTAAGGGACACGACGTAAAGTGTGCTCGCGGATTTTAAAGCCTATCTTCTCATTTCTCAAGTCTGCTTTTACACGAATACCCGCATTTTGTAGTTTCTGCGTTAATTCGTTGACGTATTCAGACTGCGAATCGGTAATATTCATGACCACAACCTGAACCGGCGCAAGCCAAGTCGGGAAGAAGCCAGCGAACTCTTCAGTCAGGATACCAATGAAACGTTCCATTGACCCAAGAATTGCGCGGTGAATCATTACCGGCACCTGACGCTCGTTGTTTTCGCCAACATAAGAGGCGCTCAGACGAGACGGCAGAGAGAAGTCCAGCTGTACAGTACCGCACTGCCATGCACGATCGAGGCAGTCATACAGGGTAAATTCAATTTTCGGACCGTAGAATGCGCCTTCACCCAGTTGGAACTCAAACGGGATGTTGTTTTCTTCCAGCGCAACCGCTAAGTCCGCTTCAGCACGGTCCCACATTTCATCGCTACCGATACGTTTTTCGGGGCGAGTGGACAGTTTGACGACGATTTTCTCGAAGCCAAAAGTGCTATACATATCGTAGACCATACGAATGCAGGCGTTAACTTCATCACGAATCTGCTCTTCGGTACAGAAGATATGTGCATCATCCTGAGTAAAGCCACGCACGCGCATCAGTCCGTGCAGCGCACCTGATGGTTCGTTACGGTGACAGCTACCAAACTCAGCCATGCGCAGCGGCAGGTCGCGATAGGATTTCAGACCCTGATTGAAGATCTGAACGTGGCCCGGGCAGTTCATTGGTTTGATGCAGTATTCACGGTTCTCTGACGAGGTGGTAAACATCGCATCTTTGTAGTTGTCCCAGTGCCCTGTTTTTTCCCACAGCACGCGGTCCATCATAAACGGGCCTTTTACTTCCTGATACTGGTATTCTTTCAGTTTTGAACGAACGAAAACTTCCAGTTCACGGAAAATAGTCCAGCCATCGTTATGCCAGAACACCATACCTGGCGCTTCTTCCTGCATATGATACAGGTCAAGCTGCTTCCCAATTTTACGGTGGTCGCGTTTAGCGGCTTCTTCCAGACGTTGCAGGTAGGCGCTCAGGGCTTTTTTATCCGCCCATGCGGTGCCATAAATACGCTGCAGCATCTTGTTATTGCTGTCGCCGCGCCAGTATGCCCCAGCGGTCTTCATCAGTTTGAAGTGATGGCAGAAACGCATGTTAGGCACGTGCGGGCCACGGCACATATCGACGTATTCTTCATGATGGTACAAGCCTGGCTTGTCATCATGTGCAATGTTTTCATCAAGAATAGAGACTTTATAGGTCTCGCCACGCTTCACGAAAGTTTCACGCGCTTCGTACCAGCTGACTTTCTTCTTAATGACATCGTAGTTTTTCTCAGCGAGCTCGTGCATCCGCTTTTCGAGCGCGTCGACGTCTTCCTGGGTTAACGTACGGTCAAGATCGATATCGTAGTAAAAACCGTTATCAACAACCGGTCCGATCGCCATTTTGGTGTGCGGCCAGAGTTGTTTGATCGCGTGCCCTAACAGGTGCGCACAGGAGTGACGAATGATCTCCAGACCTTCATCATCTTTAGTGGTGATGATGGAGAGCTTTGCATCATGTTCAATCAGATCGGAAGCATCAACCAGCTCACCGTTTACACGGCCAGCAATAGTGGCTTTCGCCAGACCTGGACCGATGTCCAGCGCAACATCCATGGGACTTACAGCGTGGTCGTAATGGCGTTGGCTGCCATCAGGAAGAGTAATAACAGGCATGTTATATCCTTATTTGCAGTGGTGACCCACACGTAAGATCACATACAAAGTTTCAATATTTAAAATTATCAAAAAGGTGTGGGCTGATTCCCGCTTCACTCTGCGAAATATGTCACGCATTACCTGACTGGTAACACCGTAACCTACACCCGCTTTTTGATAACACCGTTTGACAGTGTACACGGCATTGCGGGTCGTTCAAAGCGACAATCAACACGCTATCTATGATGTAAATCAATTCACTGGCACCCTGCCGTCTTTGTTACACTAGCAATAATCGTCATCGCTGGACAGGAAAGAACCATGCCAAAAAATCGCTTTGCCAAAAAACACTGGAAGATGGTTGTGGTACTGTTCGTCATTTGTGCGGCAATGTTAATGCTACGTTGGGCGGCAATGATTTGGGGTTAACTGTCAAGCCGGTTCTGGCGTAGTCTGTCGGTAGTGCCTCTTTTGTTATTGTGGCAACAGCACCGACGCTTTTTAAGTAAGTTTATTTATCAATTAAATGAAATATATCTGAAAAACGAATTGATAGTTCAGTGCTAAATAAATATAGGTCGAATAATAAAAATACAGCACATTAATTAATAACAACCGGGCCATTTATTTGACCCGGTTTAAGACTACATACGATAGCCGAGCGAAACAGTCGTGCGACGGTCGGTATGTTCCGGCGCAGTTGCCGGTGGTTCTGAGTTCCAGGTGACGTTATAAGCCACCTTCAGGCCAAAATGTTCGTTGATAGCAACATTTAAAGCCGTTTCAGAGTTAAGCGTCGTATCCTCAGCACCGAACACCGACACCCCCTGCGTGAATTTGGTGGTGTCCGTCATCTGCCACGCATAAGCGCCAGACGCATAACCCAGCGGCTGCGTTTCGGTTGTGCCATCGGTGTGCTCGTCGTAGCGTACACCCGGACCGAATTCGAAACGGAAGCTGTGCACCGGCCCATTGAGGAACTGACGACCATAACCTGCAGTCAGTACGTCACGCTCGTGATAGCCGTTGTAACGGTCGGTTAACCAACTTGCCTGTCCGAAAAGATAATCATAATCGGTCATATTGAAACGACTACGGCCACCTACGGCGTATTTCTCCGAAGAGCGTTCATCATTCGAGGAGGTATTGCTGGCATTACCCCACAGAGACCACGCCGTGGTTTCACCGTACCAAGTCATGGTGGTGTCTGCGGTTAAAGAAGAACTTTTTGTGTTGCCTGACTGGGCGAGGTATCCCGCGTTCAGGTTACCTTCAAAAGGTTTTTTCGCGCTGGAGGGGTCATCCATGACAGTAAAAACGGAATCATCGGCGGCGGCATGCATTGACGCAAACATGCCCCCCATCAGCACGAATGCTGCGGGTACTGTCTTCAAAAGCTTCATTTTGTATCTCTAAAATACATGGAAAAGGTTTGCACAAATCGTGCTACCGCATTCTAAACCATCTGGAGATTACAAGAAATGAAGTTAACTCGTCGTAAAGTAATTGCCCTCGCCTTTCTCGTTGGAATGGTCACAGGTTGTGCTGTCCCTTCTCATGCCGCTACTTATGGCGCGGGTACCACATGAGACGGGAGAGTTAATAGAATGGGCCATCTATCGAGCTACACAAAAACCGAACTAAAATTACAACCCGCTGGTTGTGGGGTCAAAATTGGGGGAATCTCAACCGCTAAATGTGGTGATCGTCAACCTGATATGGAATCGTGGCTCTGTCCTGCGTGTAACAAGATTTTTGAAGAGAGGCTGAAAGAACACCACGCCAAAAACTGAATAATGTCAACGAGGCTAGATAGAAACACGTTTAGCCTTTTCTCATGCAGTGCTGTATCAATTCTGACGAGTGGCAACATCCACAACAATTTATAGAATGAACGTCGCGTCACTAACTAGATAGTAAAAACCGCCCTTGCGAGGCGGTCAGATTAGTTATACAACCAAATCCCCGCCCTTGCTGATTCTGCAAGCATTCGGAGAGTTAGCGGCTCTGGTTCGTCGTCATCCCCTCCGCTGGTAAACAGCGCATACAGAAAGAATGTTTCAACAGGCCAGTATCTATAAAAATCAAAATTGGCGGGGTCAACGTCGAATCGCTCGAAATACTCTTTCATAATGTCTGCGCCTGTTTCGCTCGCCCACACATGATCACCAGTTGTTAAACTCGTATCAATAGTGACAGGCCAGCGCTTACCGGAGAATAAACCAGGTTTGTTAAACCGCTCACTGTACCAGGCGATCACATCATCATCGGTCACCATAACTTATCTTTCCCTCTGGCTATGGTGTTGTATTTCGTGGTTGCTTTATAAGCAATGGTTGATACATCAGCAGCAATTATGACGATCCCAAGAATGGGAATCCATCGCCCAACGAATGCGCCCAGATTTGTTACATAGGCAAACTTTAACCGTTTGATACTGCCAGTGGTCAGAGTTGGTAAACGTCTGGTTTCGATGTTCAGATAATGGCGTAACTGTGTACTAAGAATAGACGTTCCTGGGGTTGCGCCAATTGGTTTACCCCTCGTTGCTACTTCTGGCTGACCTAACAGGATCAGACCAACTGTCAGGAAGTCTTTCACACCGAACTGATCGCTTGCTTCATCAAGGAAGATCCAGAACAATAATTCACCAGCAGACAGGTTAGAATAGCCCCTGTAGAAATACGTTCCGTTAAGTTCTTCAACTGTATCCATCAGTTTACCACCTATCCGGTTACACGTTCATTCCATGCATCAGCAAACTGAATGTTACCGTCCAGATAGTGCCAGGTGATTTTGTCGTAGCGTAGCTGAACCTGCTCAAGATGGCCTACGTTAATCACCGTTTTAGTATCGTGCATCATCGGGGTAACAGAGACGATCTTCACACCTTCAAGCAGCATGTTGTAATACTCCACCTCCAGCCCTGCATCGTTGATATGATACCATTTAAATTCGGCTGATTTCAGAGTTTGACCAGTGGCAACAGCCTTGAAAAGATACGGTGATGAGCTATCAAATTCCTTTTCGAATACGAGCGCACCATGTACACGAGTACCTGTCAGTTTCCCTGTGTTGCCATCGGTTGGAATGTAGAGATTGTGACTGAACGATGTAATTTCTATTGAGTTTTCACGCTTTGCCACATCAACAGAACCTTTGATGAGTGCACCGCCATCATCTTTAAGCCACAAGTAAGCAGGTATAGCCATTTTTCTGATCCCTCATAAATTTTATGGATAAATTCATAAGTGAGTCTAAACGTTTGATTGTGGATGGCAAATGAGCAATTTATGATAAGAATCTGATTTTATTATCACTTAACTGAAATTAAGCAACGATAATTCAGATCAGATTGTGACCAATACCAACAGCCTTAGCGATGGAATACGGGGTAGTAACCCGTTTCTGTCGAAACCGTCACACTTGACCGATGATGAATACACCGCCTTTTGCTCAGAATGTCTGGCCGCACTGTCAAAATGCGCACAGTGATTTTTATCCTTTCCGGTAGCGGCGGTAAGGAATAGCCAACTTTGCCATTTTTAAAACCCGTTCTATAAACAATTTTCCCACTATAGCGCGTCAAAATGGCATTGCGACGGACTTTAAGAAATGTTTTTTAGAACTTGCAATGTTCATTTATAAAGAGTCCGTACAACAAAAAAAGAGACCATTACGGTCTCGGAAACTTTCATATGGATCAATGACAAAAGCCCCCTGAAAGGTAACAAATTATAAAAAGACTCGAATAACACAGCAATGAATTCCTATTTCATTTTTTGAATAAGAGCGCTCTCAAATTGTAATTTTATTTATATATCTTTACCGAGATAATTTTAAATAAAGATGCGAGAAATCATGTTGTTAATTACTTCACTTTCGCCACATTAAGTGCCAGACTGAAGGCAGCCTAACAGGAGGTAAAGATGGTACGTATCTATACGTTAACACTTGCGCCCTCTCTCGATAGCGCAACAATCACCCCACAAATCTACCCCGAAGGTAAACTTCGCTGTACCTCACCGGTATTTGAACCTGGCGGTGGCGGCATCAATGTGGCGCGAGCCATTGCCCATCTTGGCGGCAACGCAACGGCTATCTTCCCGGCAGGCGGTGCCACCGGGGAACATCTGGTGTCATTACTTGCCGATGAAAATGTCCCGGTCGCAACCATAGAAGCCAAAGACTGGACCCGGCAAAATCTTCATGTTCACGTTGAGTCCAGCGGCGAGCAGTATCGATTTGTCATGCCAGGGGCAGCACTCACGGATGACGAGTTCCACCAACTACAGGATCAGGTACTGGAAATTGAATCTGGCGCACTGCTGGTGATCAGTGGCAGCCTACCGCCAGGCGTGAAGCTTGAAAAACTCACCCAACTCATTACGACGGCACAAACGCAGGGTATTCGCTGCATTGTTGATAGTTCGGGTGACGCGTTAGCTGCCGCATTAGCCCTCGGCAATATTGAATTGGTTAAACCCAACCTCAAAGAACTCAGTGCGCTGGTTAACCGCGAACTCACGCAGCCTGATGACGTCCGTAAAGCTGCTGAGGAAATTGTACACAGTGGTAAAGCGCAGCGCGTTGTCGTCTCGCTGGGACCGCAAGGGGCGCTGGGCGTTGACAATGAAACCTGCGTACAAGTCGTGCCACCGCCGGTGAAAAGCCAAAGTACCGTCGGCGCGGGTGACAGTATGGTCGGTGCGATGACGCTTAAACTGGCACAAAACGCGCCATTTGAAGATATTGTTCGTTTCGGCGTAGCGGCAGGTAGCGCGGCGACACTCAATCAGGGTACGCGTTTGTGCTCGAAGGACGATACGCAAAAAATATACGCGTATCTTTCGCGATAAATCCACTCCGCCTTATCGTCAGGGGGATTTACCATCAAAACTATCGACATACGTATTATGCGGCTATGCTGAAAAATCACGTGATAACAAAGAAGTGGATCATGTGAACCCAACATTGCAGTACCCGGGCGGGGTGTGGAATAGCGACAAACATTATGTGCCTTTCCGGCGATGGCGCGTCCACGGTGTGCGTCAGTTCGTGTTTTTTTACCGCATTCTTGCGCTAACCTTATGATCTGGCAGATAACATGGGGAGAGACATCATGTGGCAGGCTATCAGTCGTCTTTTAAGCGAGCAACTCGGTGAAGGCGAAATCGAACTGCGTAATGAACTGCCCGGCGGTGAGATCCACGCCGCATGGCATTTACGCTATGCGGGGCGAGATTTTTTCGTCAAATGTGATGAAAGGGAACTGTTAACCGGCTTTACGGCAGAAGCCGACCAGTTGGAATTGCTTTCCCGGAGTAATACCGTTTCAGTCCCCAAAGTCTGGGCGGTCGGAGCAGACAGAGATTACAGCTTTCTGGTGATGGATTTCCTCCCTCCTCGTCCACTTGATGCCCACAATGCCTTCATTCTCGGGCAACAGCTTGCACATCTTCACGAATGGAGCGATCAACCGCAATTCGGCCTCGACTTCGATAATGCACTCTCTACCACGCCACAACCCAATTCCTGGCAGCGTCGCTGGTCAACTTTTTTTGCGGAACAGCGTATTGGCTGGCAACTGGAACTCGCCGCCGAAAAAGGGATCGCGTTTGGTAATATCGACGCCATTGTCGAGCATGTTCAGCAGCGTCTTTCTTCACACCAGCCGCAGCCCTCTCTGCTACATGGCGATTTGTGGTCTGGTAACTGTGCCCTCGGGCCGAACGGTCCCTACATCTTCGACCCCGCCTGCTACTGGGGTGACAGAGAGTGCGACCTGGCGATGCTGCCGTTACATACCGATCAACCACCGCAAATTTATGACGGTTATCAGTCGGTCTCGCCACTCCCGCTGGATTTTCTCGACAGGCAGCCTGTCTATCAGCTTTACACGCTGCTTAATCGGGCGATTCTGTTTGGAGGGCAACATCTGGTGATAGCGCAGAAAGCAATGGACAGGATACTGGCGGCTTAACGTTTCAATATCGGATGTGTTTTGCTTATCAGGCCCACCGCATTTGTGCGGGCCTGATATTACAGTACTTACAAAAAGCCCAGCAGTGAAAAGAAGAAATAGCCGATCGCGATGACAATCACCGGCAAAATATAGAGCGGGAATATTTGTAAGAAGATTGTGTGGTGCGGCACGACAATACGCGACTCAATTTGCTCGCGCGACAGACCTTCACTGCCCTTCGCCTGTTCCAGAATCAGCTGATCTTCAACGCCCTCACGTAAAAAACGTGCCTGACGGCTCATGCGAGCGCCAGAATCCTGCAGCGCCAGACCGATAAAAATAAGAATAAAAATCAGCCAAAAGACCAAATTTAGTCCACTTTGAAAATCTGGCGTCGGTGAGTTGTACCAAAACAGGTTAAGAAATGGCGTGTTCACCCGCATCATGTCAATCATCACGTGGGCAAAATCGAGCATGACCGCGTTAATCCCCTCCTGCTTTTCACTGTGCGCATACATAAACTTCAGTACTGAAACCAGCGTTGAAATCAGCGCCGGGATGAAAATCACCCATCCCACCAGCCTTTTCAAGACAGCAATGCGTCCAGCTTGTTGATACGTCATGAGTTCCCCTTGATAAAGACGCGTCATTTTGGCCTAAGTTTACCCGTTGATAACCATTTTCGCCTGATCTTTAAAGGCGGTATAATCAAGGATTAACCATAATGAACGCTGAGAGCCGGTTCAACCAGGTTCTTAAACCCTGCTATTTCATGTTCAAAGGAGAGGTTGTGATGTCAACCCCGCGTCAAATTCTTGCTGCAATTTTCGATATGGATGGATTACTGGTCGATTCAGAACCGCTCTGGGATCAGGCTGAACTGGACGTGATCGCAAGTTTAGGCGTAGATATCACCCGCCGCCATGAACTGCCTGATACGCTGGGGCTGCGTATCGATATGGTTGTTGATCTGTGGTTCGCTCACCAACCGTGGAGCGGCCCTTCTCGCCAGGAAGTCACCGACCTCATTATCGCCCGGGCTATCACCCTGGTTGAAGAGACGAAACCTCTGTTACCAGGCGTTCGTGAAGCCGTCGCGCTGTGCAAATCACAGAATATACTGGTAGGTCTGGCATCAGCCTCGCCGCTGCACATGCTGGAAAAAGTGCTGACGATGTTCAATCTCCGCGACAGTTTCGACGCGCTGGCCTCAGCGGAAAAATTGCCCTACAGCAAACCCCACCCTCAGGTCTACCTCGACTGTGCGGCGAAACTGGGCGTGGATCCGTTATCCTGCGTGGCGCTGGAAGACTCTGTCAACGGTATGATTGCCTCTAAAGCGGCGCGCATGCGATCTATCGTTGTGCCTGCACATGAGAATCAGGACGATCCTCGCTTTGTCCTCGCCGACGTTAAACTGACCTCGCTGACCGAACTCACCGTCACGCATCTACGCGGATAATCGCGTATTTGTGACAAAGGGTTACAACGTCACCTCTTCCGCCTACTGTATAAAACCCCTATACTGTATGAATTGACAGTTTATTGGGTTTTATCATGACGGCGGAAGGCCACCTGCTTTTTTCTATTGCCTGTGCGGTATTTGCCAAAAATGCCGAATTAACGCCCGTTCTCGCGCAGGGTGACTGGTGGCATATTGTTCCTTCAGCCATTTTAACGTGTCTGCTGCCCGACATTGATCACCCTAAATCTTTGCTTGGGCAGCGTCTGAAGTGGATATCAAAACCCATAGCACGAGCATTTGGTCATCGCGGATTTACGCATAGCCTGTTGGCGGTCTTTGCTCTGCTGACCACGTTTTACCTGAAAGTCCCGGACACCTGGATAATCCCGGCGGATGCATTACAAGGCATGGTACTCGGCTACCTCAGCCACATTCTGGCCGACATGCTCACGCCCGCAGGCGTACCCCTGCTGTGGCCCTGCCGCTGGCGCTTCCGTTTGCCAATTCTGGTGCCGCAAAAAGGCAACCAATTGGAGCGATTCCTGTGCATGGCACTGTTTGCCTGGGCTATTTGGATGCCGCAAACTGTACAAGAGAACAGCGCGGTCCGCTGGTCATCGCAGATGATTAATACGCTGCAGATGCAGTTTACTCGTTTTATAAAACATCAGGCTGATTAAGAAATCGGCCAAAATGTCGTTTTTGGTATAAACAATTCCATTTGAATATAAGAGGCAAGTCACAGTTCTGCTAATCTTGCGCCAACAGAATCACTGTAGTTCGGTGATAGATAAAAAAAGATCAGGAGAACGGGGATGAACTTTCCATTAATCGCGAACATTATCGTGTTCGTTGTACTACTGTTCGTGCTGGCGCAAGCCCGCCACAAACAGTGGAGTCTGGCCAAAAAAGTACTGGTTGGTCTGGTCATGGGCGTGGTATTTGGCCTTGCCCTGCACACTATTTACGGCTCTGACAGTCAGGTACTGAAAGACTCCGTACAGTGGTTCAACATTGTCGGAAACGGCTATGTGCAGTTGCTGCAAATGATCGTCATGCCGCTGGTATTTGCCTCTATCCTTAGCGCCGTTGCGCGTCTGCACAACGCCTCTCAGCTGGGAAAAATTAGTTTTCTGACCATCGGGACGCTGCTGTTTACTACGCTTATCGCCGCGCTGGTCGGGGTGCTTGTCACTAATCTGTTCGGCCTGACGGCAGAGGGGCTGGTACAGGGTGGCGCTGAAACAGCCCGTCTGAACGCCATTGAAACCAATTACGTTGGCAAAGTTGCCGATCTTAGCGTTCCGCAACTGGTGCTGTCGTTTATCCCGAAAAACCCGTTTGCTGATCTAACTGGTGCTAACCCGACCTCAATTATCAGCGTCGTTATCTTCGCCGCCTTCCTCGGCGTCGCAGCCCTGAAACTGCTGAAAGATGATGCACCGAAAGGCGAGCGCGTATTAACCGCTATCGATACCCTGCAAAGCTGGGTGATGAAGCTGGTTCGTCTGGTGATGCAACTGACGCCATACGGTGTTCTGGCGCTGATGACCAAAGTCGTTGCCGGCTCTAACCTGCAGGACATCATTAAGCTGGGTAGCTTCGTCGTGGCCTCGTATCTCGGCCTGGGCATTATGTTCGTGGTGCACGGTATTCTGCTGGGTATTAACGGCGTTAGCCCGCTGAAATACTTCCGTAAAGTCTGGCCGGTGCTGACGTTTGCCTTCACCAGCCGCTCCAGCGCTGCCTCTATTCCACTGAACGTGGAAGCGCAAACCCGTCGTCTGGGCGTTCCGGAATCAATTGCCAGCTTTGCCGCCTCTTTTGGCGCCACGATTGGCCAAAACGGTTGTGCGGGTCTATACCCGGCGATGCTGGCGGTGATGGTCGCACCGACCGTAGGTATTAACCCACTGGACCCGATGTGGATTGCGACGCTGGTCGGTATTGTTACCGTCAGTTCCGCCGGTGTGGCTGGCGTGGGCGGTGGGGCAACGTTTGCCGCACTGATCGTACTGCCTGCTATGGGCCTGCCAGTAACACTGGTTGCCCTGTTGATCTCCGTGGAACCGTTGATCGATATGGGTCGTACCGCGTTGAACGTTAGCGGCTCCATGACCGCCGGTACACTTACCAGCCAGTGGCTGAAGCAAACCGACAAAACAATTCTGGACAGTGACGATAACGCCGAACTGGCGCATCGCTAAACCTGTTTCCTGGAACGTAAAAAACCGCCGGAGCGTCATGCAACGGCGGTTTTTTTATATCCCACTAATTGTTCAGTTCATTTTCCTGACGGACCTGGTTGGCCCAGCGCTGTGCCGACTCCGGAACCGTAAACGCAGGCGAACGTTGAAACGCCTCACCCATCAGGACAAAAGCGACATATTTTCCACGCAGTATCCATACATCACGAAACGCATCCATTTTTATCGCATGCTCTGGTGGCGCGGGCTCCACACGCGGAACGTAGCTGATAACCTTGCGATTTTGCTGGCGAAGAGGTTTCATAATCAGTTGCTTCACTAAAGACAAATTCTAAAAATCAGAAAAACGCTATCTTAGCTGATTTTCCCTCGGAGGGTGCAAAAACAGTGTATTCGTGAAGTGAATGACTATGACGGAGATCGTGGGGGTTACAGATACAGTCCATGATACGGACAAAAAAACGCGGCGCATTTACGCGCCGCAAACTCAGGAATTACACGTTCAGAAAACTGCCGAGACGATAACCGCGCTCCGCGATGGCATATTTCAATGCCGGAGACGTCAGAACATCAAGTTCAGTTAAGCGGGGGTAACAGTAGGCACTTTGTCGAATAATGTTATCGATAAAGGCCGGGTGACACATCACTTCCAGCGAGGATTCGCCCCTGTCTGCAGAGGCGTCGAGTACCTGCAAAAACAGTTCTTCCGAAATCGTATCGCCGTAAAACTCGCTGCTAAATCCCTGAGAAGTACGCAATGAGACCGGCAAGTCAGAAGCCTCGAATACCGTCTGGCGATCGATACGTAATGCAATACCGCGCTGCGCGGCAAAATCTGCCACTACAGGAAAAAACTGCGGGAACATATGCACATGGTGATGGCTATCCAGATGCGTCGGCTCCCGGCCAAACAGGTCGATGAAACGCTGATACTGCGCGGCCAGCTCCTGCGAAATTTCATCCAGCGGCAGCGTGTCTTCCTCGGCCATCTGCCAGATCCATTTCCCCAGAAGTCCGTCGCGAGTCAACCCCGGCATCGCCGTCAACGGTTTCCCCAGCGTCAGGACAAAGTGCATGCCAACAGCAAGGTCAGGAATTTCGCGACTCAGCTGCACCGCATGATCAATGGCCTCGCCGTTGACCAGCGCCGTTGTCGAGGTGACAACGCCATTGCGGCAGGCTTCAACAATGCCGTAGTTTTGCCCTTTGCTCAGCCCAAAATCATCCGCATTTACAATCAGTACGCGTTCCATAGCTGACCTCAATTAGTGTTGTTCGCTTTTGAGTTTCTCAATGCACCCGGCAAAGTTTGGCAACCATTTCTCATGCGCCAGGATCAGCTCTCGCGCCAGTATTTCGGCATCAGTGTCAGAATGCACCAGCGGGCTCAGGTTTAACGCCAACAGTACATCATTCAACTCGCCGCTTAGCGCCGCGTGACTTGCCGCCACTTCAAAACCTTTAATGGTATAGATAAGGCCAAGCACTTTCTCGTCAAAATGCGTGATACGTGAATGCGGGGTCGCGCCGTTGCGCCCCAGCGTACAGGTCATCTCAACCGCCCAATCCGCAGGAATATTATCAACATGACCATGGTGAGGAACGTTGACATAATGCTCGGTCTGCTTATCGTTGTAGATGGCGTTGATTACTTCACAGGCTGCATCGGAGTAGTACGCCCCGCCGCGCTGCTCAAGCTCCTTCGGCTTCACATTCAGCTCAGGATTTTTATAAAGCTCAAAAAGTTGTTTCTCAACTTTCTGCACGACCTGAGCGCGCGCGCCGCCCTTATAGTATTCGCCCATTTCAATCGCCAACATTTCTTTTGGCTTGAAGTAGTAAAGCAAATACGAGCACGGCAGCAGTTTCAGCGAACGGATCAGTCCTTCACTGAACGGCAAGTCGAAAATATTCTTCACGGTGGACGCTTTCAACTGACCCGACGCGACGCCGTCCAGCAGTTCGTCAAAACGCGACTCGCCGTTCACCAGCACATCTTTAATAAACACCATGTGGTTCAGGCCAAACAGATCGATAGATAAATCATCGCTCTCTTTTAACGCTAACACATCGCTAATAAACATTTTCATGCCAATCGGAATATTGCACACCCCGATGAATTTCTTGAAATTAGTATGGCGATAGACGGCCTCAGTTACCATCCCGGCCGGGTTAGTAAAGTTAATCACCCACGCATTCGGGCACAGTTCTTCAACATCTTTCACAATGTCAAAAATAACCGGAATAGTGCGTAAGCCTTTAAACAGGCCACCCGCGCCGTTCGTCTCCTGACCCAGATATCCGTGGCTCAGCGGGATGCGCTCATCCTGCTCACGGGCTTTCAACTGCCCGACGCGCAGCTGTGTGGTCACAAAGTCAGCATCTTTCAGCGCTTCGCGACGATCCAGCGTTTTAAACAG
Organism: Citrobacter tructae; assembly: GCF_004684345.1. Classification (NCBI taxonomy): domain Bacteria; kingdom Pseudomonadati; phylum Pseudomonadota; class Gammaproteobacteria; order Enterobacterales; family Enterobacteriaceae; genus Citrobacter; species Citrobacter tructae. The sequence continues at coordinate 655,534 of NZ_CP038469.1, read as the reverse complement.
CTTCATCGGCACGCCGGCTTTGTCGATCATTCGCTGACACAGGTCGAAAATAATATCTAGTTTCTCTTTACCACCGTCGACATCAACCAGCCATAATTCAGACACCGGTAATTCATGATAACGCTTAATAAAGCCTTCAAGTAACTCAGGGGTGTAGCTGCTCCCGCCACCAATAGTGACGACTTTTAATTTCTGGCTCATACTTTCTCCCTTCAGTGTAAAAACACTGACGTGTATTCCGCTCAACCCGTCTGTCAGGTATAGCGTGGCAGTCCCGACGCTATTTTGGGCAAGCTATAAAAAGTGGATTATTAGTAAATAATATTTACTGATTAAATTCAGTTAATTTCTTACGATAACTATTGGGCGTAAATGACGTCAGTTTTTTAAATGTTTTAATAAACAGGCTTGGGCTGCTGTAACCAGACTCATATGCAATATCTGTGACCGAATAGTTGGTCATTTCCAGCTGTTTCTTAGCAAAATTAATGCGGATTTCATTAATAATCTGCATTGGTGTTTTACTGTAGTAACGCTGGGTAGCGCGCGTCAGATACTCCTGAGACTTTGCCGACAGCTGTACCATATTTTCCAGCGCATTCTCGCTAAACTGACGTTTGTCGTGCATCGTTTCCACGGTGGTTTTCAGCCATTGTGGCGTGTCATCTAACACCTGTTCTTCACGATGATGACGTAGCCGATTAATAATGTAGAAGGTGACCACTTCGACAAACTCATCCAGCCCGCTCTCGCGAAAGTTCAGTGATGCAATGACCGTTTCGATATAGGTGAGAAAGGAATTATTAGCCCGATACACCTGTGATGCAACAAAACAAAACGGCAATAAAGGGTGATAGTGCTGTTCAAAAAAACGTTTACTGATACCGACATTAAGGATCCGCGTGGCACCGAAATCGTAGAAACTTTGATGGTGCGATCCCAGTGGGATAAAAACAAAGTCGCCACGCTCCAGCAACACACGCTTACCGTTGATTTCCTGATAATAGCGGCCAGTTAATACCAACGTAAATTCATAGTAGTCGTGCTGATGCAGTCCACTGATACTCTCAGTTTTGTTATAGATAAACACATGGAAGTTTTTGCCATTAAACAGCTGCTGCTCGTAAACAGTTTTGATTTCCGGTGCGTTAATCTGTAGCTGCATCATGCACTCCTCGCTATTTCAGCTTCTCGTGAAGCTCAATCAGTTCAGTTACCAGCTCACGTGCCAGCATTGAAGTCATCAGGTGATCCTGCGCGTGAACCAGAACCAGGCTCACTTTCATTTTACCTTCACCCTGATCGCCTTCAATCAGTTTCGTTTGAACGAGGTGCGCTTCGTTCAGCGCCACGCGAGACTGTTCCATCATTGCCTTCGCCGCCTCAAAATCGCCCTGTTTGGCCAGCTTGAGTGCACCGTAGGCCAGACTACGGGCCTGCCCCGAATTGATGATAAGCCCCATCACCACTTCTTCAAGTTCTTCAGCTTCAGACGATGAATCAACAATGTGCTCGATATCTAACATACTCTTTTCCTCTGGTTCAGTCCGGCATGACCGGGTGGTCATGCCGGATTAAATTTAGAATTTCAATGCGTTAGCGATATCTTCTTCGCTTTCTTCTTTATCAATAACGTTCTGTGCTTTGTTAGCGACAACAACGAATGGCAGATACACCAGCGTTGCAACCCCAAGGTTGAACAGTGCCACCAGCAGTGCAGCAACGCTGCCGTTGGTGTTAAAGAACGCCCCCAACCCGGTTGGCATCGTCCACGGTGCAATGTTGGTAATCGGTGGAATAATGCCAGTGTAGTAGGCTGCCAGCATAATCGCGGCCAGAATCGGCTGAACCAGAATAAACGGGATGAACATTACCGGGTTCATGATAATCGGCAGACCGAACAGAATCGGTTCGTTAATCTGGAAGATGCCTGACGGCAGTGCCAGTTTCGCCACCTGACGATAGTCCGGACGACGAGATGCCAGGAAGATAGCAATAATCAGACCCAGAGTTGCACCGCTACCGCCGAGGAAGATATAGGAATCCAGCATCGGTTTTGCCCAGACGTGGAATGTCTTACCAGCTTCCAGCGCAGCATCTACAGAGCCAAACTGTTGGTAAATAGAGATGTTTTCCAGCGCCCATGGCGTCATGATACCGCTGTCCAGCGCGGTCAGCGCCAGTGAACCGTGAATACCAAAGAACCACAGCAGCGGAACAAAAATCACGTAGGCCCAGCCCACTACACTGCCCAGTGAGGCCAGCGGAGTCGAGATAGAGTCCATGATGATCTGGTGGAAGTTAGTGCCCCAGATTGCCAGTGCCCAGCCAATAATTCCCATAATGGAGAGAATGATAAAGCCAGGAATCAACGCTGAGAACGAGCGTGAAACTGATGCCGGAACGCTATCGGGTAATTTAATAACCCAATTACGGCGCACGACAAAGGTGAACATTTCCGCGACCGCAAGACCGATAATAATACCGGAAATAATGTTCGCCCCACCCAACCAGTTTGCACCAACGGCATAAGCTTCGCCTACACTGTAAGGCGTCACGGTCATAAATGCCGCCACGGATAACAAACCAGCGGCCAGGGAATCAACTTTGCGTTCGTCCGCCATCGCCATCCCAATAAAGAATGGCGCCATCAATGACATTATACCCAGCGTACCGTTATACACGTTCCCACCGATGCCTTTTAAGCTATTGAGATTCTCAATAGTAGAAGCATCAAGTCGGACGCCCATTGAATAAAAAAATGACCCCTCCCCAAAGCTTAGGAAAACGTTATTGATTAATACAAACATGGCCCCTGCGAGGGTTAACGGCATTAAACGAATAAAACCGTTTTTGATTGCATTAACGTGTGGCTGCTTTCCAATTTTTACAGCAAAAGGAAGGAGTACCTTTTCAAGTGAAGCAATAGCGTTACTCATAGAAAAATACCCTTAAATACCGCAATATAATATTGCGGTGAATGTTAATGAAATAACTCTTTGACGGGAAATTTAAAAAATATAATTAATTTGCTGCGGCTTTTTTAATTGCTGCAACTGCAGCCTTAAGCACGCCTAAACCATCGACTTTGCCATACAACAGCGAGTCAATCACTTCTACAGGCTTGTTAGGTAACAAACGCTGAATTTCGGGTAACATATAGGCTATTTGCGGGCCTAATAAAACGACGTCAGCAACAGGGCCTTTTTCCCCTGCCAACGTTTCAGGGAATGCTTCAATAATAACCGGCACTTCGTATTTCTCAGCCTGCGCACGCATCTTTGAAACTAACAAGGAAGTCGACATGCCCGCAGAACAAAACAGATAAATGTGTTTCTTTTCCATAAAAACGATCCTCATATGCGATTATCTGTCAACCAGACACTCCGCAAGCCATCACCTGCATCCATGCTCTGGGTAACTTGCGTTAGCTAAATTACTTTTTTAAGTGGCTGAAATGAGTATACGGGATTGCACAGGAGGATGGTATTTCCTTGACCAACTAAATTGTCTCTCATTGACCTGACGTTTTGACTCTCCTCACATTTCGGGTAAATAATTCGCGACAATAAATAAGATTGCTTTATGTAAAAAAACCGGCGCAGTGGCCGGTTCTGTTGGGTGCTCAGGCAATAAACAGAGGTTACTACTTCGCCCCTTGCGGGTCTGTGTCGTACTCGGCACAGGTCTGATAACCAGAATTAATCACGTGGCCAGTATCATCCAATGCAACAAAATAGGTCTCTGCTTTACCATCTCGTTGACCCAGGATGTAAGTCTGGCACGTCCCGCGAGCATGGACCATCGTCACTTCAGAAGACGGTTTGCCGGCGATCTGCGCAACCTGCGCCCTGCTCATCCCCTTCTTCACATCTTTCACCACGGGCTGAACAAATTGGTCTTTGGTACGATCGTAAGCCGTACACCCTGCCAGCATAGTTAATACCGCCGCTGCACCCAGAATTCCTGTTAGATTCTTGTTCATTTTTTCGTCCTCTTGTTTTTCAGCGTGTTATATAAGCCTGGAGCACAACAACTCATTTTTCAAGCAAACTGTCGATACTCAAGCCATTTCGGAAAAATCTATTAAAACAAAATGCTGTGATATCAGGCTGCATCCCTTGTCGTTTGGGCGTCAACGCGTTAGCTTTAACAGATCACAATTTTTGTCATTTTATTTTTCGGAGGGGTTAGATGACTCAGCAGCAAGAGATAATCCAGGCACTTGGCGCGCAACCGCATATTAATGCCGAAGAGGAAATTCGCCGTAGCGTGGATTTTCTGAAATCATATCTGAAAACCTACCCTTTTCTGAAATCACTGGTATTAGGGATTAGCGGCGGTCAGGACTCAACGCTCGCCGGAAAGTTATGTCAAATGGCCATTTCCGAGCTGCGTGAAGAAACCGGGAACGACGCGCTGCAATTTATTGCCGTGCGCTTACCTTACGGTGTTCAGGCCGATGAGCAGGACTGCCAGGACGCCATCGCGTTCATTCAGCCGGATCGCGTGTTAACCGTCAATATCAAGGCGGCGGTACTGGCCAGCGAGCAGGCGTTACGTGAAGCAGGCATTGAGCTGAGCGATTTTGTGCGCGGCAATGAAAAAGCCCGTGAACGAATGAAGGCACAGTACAGTATCGCCGGAATGACCAGCGGCGTAGTGGTGGGTACCGATCACGCCGCAGAAGCGATTACCGGCTTTTTCACCAAATATGGCGATGGCGGAACCGACATTAACCCGTTATTCCGCCTCAACAAGCGTCAGGGAAAACAACTGCTGGCTGCACTGGGCTGTCCGGAGCATTTATATAAGAAAGCGCCTACCGCCGACCTCGAAGACGATCGCCCTTCTCTGCCCGATGAAGCCGCTTTAGGCGTAACATACGACAACATTGATGATTATCTGGAGGGTAAAACTCTGGATGATGCTATCGCGAAGAAAATTGAAAGCTGGTATGTGAAGACAGAACACAAACGTCGCACACCCATTACGGTGTTTGACGATTTCTGGAAAAAAATGTAATCAACGTCTGGGCCGGGTTGCCGCGCAGAGCGTCTCCTCCGGCCCAAATCTCATGTTATTGCACCGAATCGGGCGAATAGCCAGGCTTCCAGTTAATCTCGCTAAACAGCAGTTTCCCTTCCGCTTTTAACAATCTCAGCGTGTGCTTTCCGTCGTGCCAACATGCACCTTGATCTGCCGTGAGCAACTTATCACCAAGCTGCCAGGCACCGCTTAACACAAACACCACGCCGCCGCGTGAGCCAAAGGTGGTAAAGGTACGATCGGCCACCCTGACTTTGGCCTGGCAGACATCACGACGGGTCATAATATTAAAGTCCATCGACATCTGCCCTTCCGTCAACTTTGCTTTGACCACCCGGTCCCCCGCAAAGGTAAACGGTTGATGCTGTTTCAGGGTATGGCTGGAAGGATTGGCACCTTCCAGGGTCACTTCTCCCCCTTCCAGCAAGGTAATGACGCGCTCGACGCCAGGGAAAAGAGAAAACTCACCGTTTGCCGCGATGGAAGCGATACTCGCCCGCCAGTGAAAATCGCGGGTTGCCGGCGGAAAACAACAAATTTCTCGCGTTTCTCCTGCACCATTGCGCCAGAGATTGACCGGCATTTTGCGGATATCAAAGTATTCCATCATCCCTCCAGAAAGGCGCCGTACGTCAGCGTGACGCACCCAGACAGCCATAAAGTTCACCCTGCACATTATTGTTATCGGCAGCAGAGTTGATTTGCCTTAGCGAGGATCCTGGCGTTTTACAAAAAAAGATTAACGCGCTGATCCAGGTAGAATTTTCGCGGGCTTCAGGAGAATAGCGTGTCGGTTGCAGGGCGCAATAGGCAGGAAAGAAAAAACCGCCGATCCTGCCCACCTCGTTAAACGTGTTGTGGACAAGACCGGCGGTCTTGAGTTTTTATTCACGCCGTCCTGAGACTTGCCCAGACACAGCGCGAATGATTTAGTGTAGACGCTGATCGGTTACTCAGCAGCTTCTGGCATTTTACCTTTCTGCGCCGCGCGTTCTGTCAGACGCTTCTCAAAATTGGCATTAAACTGTTTTTTCTGTTCCGGCGTCAGGATGTTGTAAATCTTGTTCTGGGTTTCCATATGCGCCAGCATATTGGCTTTGCGCTGTTCTTCCATCTTCGCAATCTGCGCTTCGGCTTTCGCTTTATCGAAGCTGTCGCTGGCGATGATATCGTGCATTGCACGGCGTTCTTCCAGCGGCGGACGTTTCATTTGATCGCGCTGGCCTTTCATAATGTCGCGGATCTGCTGTTTCTGCGCATCGGTCAGATTCAGATCTTTAAACATCATATCGTGATGCGGGCCAAACTTAGCGTTGTGGTGCATCATCGGTTTGGCATCAGCGGGAGCCGCTGCGGTCGTGTCAGCGGCATGCGCCAAGTTTGCAGCGCCAAGCGCCAAAGTAGAGGCAACAAACAGAGCAGTCAGTTTACGCATAATTTCTATCCTTCCTTTCAGTTATTCTTACGACATTCTTACGATGCTTATGCAATCGGATGTCGTGTTGACAAGATTAACTTTACCGGTTGAAGCGTCAATTAGTCAGAGCAACGGTAAAACAATGAAAGTGTAAAAAACAAACTTTCACCAATTATGAAGAAAAAAAGAATAAATTGCGCAGAGTTGAAATAAAAAATTACAACGAGATGATTTTGAAAGGATTGTGAAGAACTATACCTGAAACCAGGTTATTAATAAAGCAACTTACCAGGAATAATCCGTAATAAAAAATACCGCACGTAAAAATAATCCCCCGGAGATAAACTCGCGGGGAATATATCGGTTATAGCCTTTCCAGCATCAACCCTGCGCGTAAACCACAGGCCACATTCGGGTTTGGAAACAGTACGTATTCAACGTCATGGGTGACGATAAAACACTCATCGCCGTCCTCAGCCAGCAATGTTCCCTCATTAAAGGGGGTAAAATTCAGCGTCTGGTTGTCCATATAGAGAATGAAATCATCGCTGCACCGCGTAATTTGCGACACCACGCGATAGCGCACCGGAAATGTGTCCTCTGCACCACGACATTCCCCCTTCAGTAAACAGACCAGCGCATCTGCTGTCTGCGCAAATTGAGTTAGATCGTTTTGTCCAAACGGCAATGCCTTACCCAGTTCCAACGTACAGGCCAGCGCACCGAAATGCTCACCGCTAAAGTGGGTAAACGTGCCGCCCGGTGTCTGATGGAAGACCAGCGCTTCCAGTCCGGCGCCCCCCAGCCAGGACAGAAACCCTTCGTCCCAGGGCACGTTACGTTGCGGCAGTACGCCAAAGCGCAGGTGATGCGACCCGCGAATAGCGGTATGCATATCCAGATGCCAGCGCACAGACTCCCTGCCACGGGAATAAAAATCCTCCAGGCACAGCTCAAGCTCACGGGCGCGCCGCGTTTCACCACTCTCAGCAAATATCTGCCAGCGCCCGCCAAACATACGGTTCATGTCGCTATGGCAATAGCGTTTCCCCTGCGACAACGCCTGTGGGTTGCCCAGAATCACCAGTAACCGCCATGTCAGCGTCAACTCACCGCGAAAGAGCCCTGACAGCAGCGCATCCAGCATCTCAACCGGTGCGGTTTCATTGCCATGAATACCCGCCGAAATCACCAGCGAACGATCAACCGCTGCGACCGGCGTCAGTTCCAGCATCCCGTGCCCTGTCCACCGCCAGCTAAATCCGTGGGCCTCACCGTGGGTGATCTCCGGTAAGGTTCCCGCGAGGGTCAGGGCCAGAAAATTATCCATAGCTTGCACACTCCTGCTGGAAAGGATAAACCGAACCGAGATTGAGCAATTGAGTCAATGAATCCAGCGCTTCACGCCCTTCCCGTAACAGCTGCGGATCGGCAAGGTCAGCGGCAGTAAGCCTGTCCCGATAGTAACGATCGACCCAATTATTGAGCGTATTGAACAGCACATCGTTCATAATGACCGCCGGATTCAACGACCGTTGCTCCTTCGGTGTTAACACTACCCTCAGTCGCAGGCACGCCGGGCCACCGCCGTTGGACATACTTTCACGCAGATCGAATACCCGCAGGTCATCGACCGGATTATCCTCTTCCAGCAGGCGGTTCAAATAACGCCACACGCCCGCGTGCTCCCGACACTCTTGCGGTAAAATCAGCATCATTGAACCATCATCGCGGCTCAACAACTGACTGTTAAACAGATACGTTGCCACCGCATCCGACACCGAAACTTCTGCGGCAGGGACTTCCAGTGCAGTAAAACCATCCACCTGAGTACGTAACTGGTTCAACAGCGCCTGCTGCCGGGCAAACGCCTGTTCATGGCAAAACAGTACCTGACGATTCGACACCGCGATCACGTCATTATGGAACACGCCATGATCGATAACGTCCGGGTTTTGCTGAGCAAAAATAAGCTGATGAGGGTTAACCTGGTTCAGTCGCGCCACGGCTTCGCTGGCCTCACGAGATTGCCTGGCCGGGTAGCGCATCGGCTGCGAAGTATTCCCCTCCTCACGACCGTAAACAAACAACTGCATACCAGGCTCACCGTAATCCCCGCCGAGGCGGTTGTGGTTGGCCGCCCCTTCATCCCCCAGCAGTGCCACCTGCGGCAGCGCGCTGTGAACCGCAAAGGTATTCTCGTCACGGAATATCGCCCGTAATAGTGCTTCAGTGGTCGGCGCTTCCAGTGAACGGTGGAATTTGTTGTTCAGGTTCGCCACCGTCAGATGCACTTTCCCATCCAGTGAATCGGCAGACGGACAGACCGTTGCCGCATTCGCCACCCACATAGGCGAGGCGGAGCTGGCACTGGAGAGCCAGTGCGGTGCCTGACGCGCCACCTTTTCCAGGATCTGCTCATCGCTACCGCTGAACCCAAGCTGGCGTAACACCGGAATATACGGACGCTCATGCGGCGGAATCACCGCCTGAGGAAATCCCGCATCCGCCAGCGCTTTCATCTTTAATAAGCCCTGCTTTGCCGCCAGACGGGGATTCGACACCTGAAAACGGTGTCGGGTCGAGGCCTCATTGCCAAACGACAATCCCGCATAATGGTGCGTCAACCCCACCAGCCCGTCGAAATTGACCTCACGCGCTTTCATCGTTTTTCCTCACGCGAAAAATCCAGACCCGGGCTCAGCGTCGCCGGCAACGTTAATACCGGAGACTCCAGGCTCGCCATCGGCCAGGCGCAGTAATCTGCGGCATACCACGCGCTGGCGCGATGGTTTCCTGAGGCGCCCACCCCACCGAACGGCGCTGTGCTCGCAGCCCCGGTCAAAGGTTTATTCCAGTTGACGATGCCTGCCCGCGCTTCCAGCAGCAACTGGTCAAACTGATTACGGTCCGGTGAGACCAGCCCGCACGACAGGCCAAATCGAGTGTTGTTCGCCAGGCGAATAGCCTCATCAAAGCTGTCATAGCGCCACACGCCGAGCAGCGGGCCAAAGACCTCTTCATCCGGCACGTCTGCCACGCCGGTCAGCTCAATAATGCCCGGTGCCAGCAGGGAGGTGCCGTCTTTGACCTGTCGCGGCGCCAGCATCGTACGGCCACCTAATGCCTCAAGGCGCTGCCAGGCATCACACACATGCTGCGCGGCCTGTTCGGAAATAAGCCCACCGATAAACGGCTGCGGCTCATCATCCCAGTTACCGGGAAGTAAACGCTGGCTGACCTCCACCAGACGCGCCAGAAACGCATCGCCCAACGCGCCTTTTTTAACCAGCAGACGACGGGCACAGGTGCAGCGCTGTCCGGCGGTAACAAACGCTGACTGAATAGTCAGATGGACGGTCGCATCGATATCTTCCGGGTTCTCAATAATCAGCGGATTGTTCCCCCCCATCTCCAGTGCGAGGATTTTTTCCGGCTGCCCGGATAACTGACGATGTAACTGATAGCCCGTATTTGCACTGCCGGTAAACAGCAAACCATCGAGGTCTTCCAGCGCACTCAGCGCCTGCCCGGTTTCGCGCCCGCCTTGCACCAGGTTTAGCACGCCCGCAGGGAGTCCCGCCTGCTCCCACAGTTTAATGACGGCCTCACCGGTCCACGGCGTCAGCTCGCTGGGTTTAAAGATCACCGTATTACCCGCCAGCAGCGCCGGAACAATATGTCCATTCGGTAAATGACCAGGGAAGTTATACGGGCCAAAAACGGCTAACACGCCATGCGGACGATGGCGTAATGTCGCCGCGCCATCCGGTAGTTCGTTGTGTTGTTCCCCGGTGCGCGCGTGGTAGGCCTTCACGGAAATGGCGATTTTATTGATCATCGCAGTCAGTTCGGTAGCCGCTTCCCAACGTGGCTTGCCGGTTTCCCGGGCGATAATTGCCGTAAGCTCGGCTTTGTTGCTCTCCAACAACGCCGCGAATTGTTCCACCACCGCCTGACGCGCGGCAAAAGGTTGCTTTGCCCAGCCCGGAAATGCGGCGCGTGCGGCTCGGCACGCCTGCGACACCTGTGCGGCATCGGCATCATTTCCTTGCCACAGCATATCGCCGCTTACCGGATTGGTTTTCACCCGACGCTCGCCCAGACCCGTTACCCAGTCGCCGTTTATCCATAATGTCATGCTGTTTTCTCCTCTGCACAAAGACGAACGAAACGGACATGGTCACCCGCGTGGCACTTCAGAGCATCCAGCTGCGCCGCCGTCAGCACCAGACGCTGGGTATGCGGATCGGCGCGTACCAGCATGACACGGAAGTTGTGGTAGTTTTCATTTGCCACCAGACATGCCGGATACTCGCCCGGCGCAGGTTGGCCTTCAACCACCTCCACCAGCCTGCTTTTACGAATAGCCCGCACCCGGTCAATATCGCACTCCAGCGTTGGCCCGCCGTCAAAAATATCGACATAGTTACGATAGCGGAAGCCTTCTTTTTCCAGCACCGCGCGAGCCGGTGCCGTTTGCGGATGCACTTCGCCAATTACGCTTTGCGCTTCATCCGACAGGAAATGGGTATAAATAGGATGCTTGGGCATCAGTTCTGCGATAAATGCTTTCTGCCCGGTGCCGCAGAGAAAATCCGCCCGGCTGAACTCCATCGAAAAGAAGCGTTTACCGAGGCTCTGCCAGAATGGGGAGTAACCGTGTTCATCAATCACGCCGCGCATTTCGGCCACGACTTTTTCATTAAACCGATCGCGAAAGGCCGCCATAAACATAAAGCGCGATTTTGACAGCAAATAGCCGTTGCCCTCTTTCCGCCACTCCGGATCGAGAAACAGAGTGCACAGCTCGCTGCTGCCAGTGTGATCATTACTGAGAAACAGCGTCGGCAACGCGTTGTAGACGTTCAGCTCTTTCGAGGCATGGACTAGCGTTCCGACCCGATAGTTGTACCAGGGATCGTTGAGCCCGACCGCCACTTCAATTGCACAGATCCCGGCAACGGTGCCGGTGGCGCTGTCCTCAAGTACAAAAACGTAGCCCTGTTCACTTTTGGGCAGCTCACCCTGCCAGGTTTGCAGTGAACGCTCAATGCGCGCCATCAGCGTGGCTTCATTAGCCGGAAGCGAGGTCAACCCGCCGCCGGTCTTACTGGCCAACTGCATCAACGCCGTGATATCGGCGCGTTCAATGGGACGGATCACCATCATGATGAACCTCCAGCTTTAATACGTTCGCAGGCCAGCGCAAAGCGATCCAGTCCGGTGGCAATCTCTTCTTCGCTGACGTTCAGCGCAGGGGCAAAACGCACCACGTTACCACCAGCAATCAGCACCATCACGCCAGCGCTAGCCGCCTCTTGCGAGATAAGCTTCGCTTTACCGGCAAACTCCGTATTGAGCACACAGCCGATCAGCAGGCCGAGTCCGCGAATTTCACTAAACAATCCAAAACGTTCGTTAATGGCGTTAATACGCTCCACAAACCAGTCGTGACGCTGTTTTACACCATTGAGGATTTCCGGCGTGTTGACGATATCCAGCAGTTTCCCGGCCACCGCAGAAGCCAGCGGGTTACCGCCGTAAGTCGTGCCATGTGTACCGACCGTCATGACGCTCGCACAATGTTCGGTCGCCAGCAGCGCACCGATAGGAAACCCGCCGCCCAGCGCTTTGGCGGTGGTCAGCAGATCCGGCGTGACGCCGTAGTGCATATAGGCATACAGTTCGCCGGTACGCCCCACGCCGGTCTGCACTTCATCAAAAATCAGCAGCGCATTGTGGCGATCGCATAATTCGCGCAGCCCCTGCAAAAAGGCTTTTGTTGCAGGCACTACGCCGCCCTCGCCCTGAACAGGCTCAACAATCACCGCACAGGTAGTGTCATCAATCAGCTGGCTGGCAGAGTCGAGATCGTTATATACCGCATGGTGGATATCCGGCGGCAATGGCGCAAAATCCTGCGAATACGCGGGTTGACCACCGGCGGTGACGGTAAACAGCGTGCGGCCATGGAAGGCATTTTTAAACGCAACGATGCCGCTTTTCTGCGTGCCAAAACGATCGTGGGCGTACTTACGAGCCAGTTTTAATGCCGCTTCGTTGGCCTCTGCCCCGGAGTTACAGAAGAAGACGCGCTCGGCAAAGGTGGCATCAATCAGCTTTTTCGCCAAACGCAGCACCGGCTCGTTGGTGTAGCCATTTCCTGTATGCCAAAATTTACCTGCCTGGTCGTTTAATGCTTCCCGCAAAGCCGGGTGTGCATGACCCAGCGCGTTAACCGCAATGCCTCCCGCGAAATCGATATACTCTTTACCCTGCTGATCCCACAGACGTGAACCTTCGCCGCGAACCGGAACAAAAGGAGCCGGAGCGTATACGGGCATCATCCATTCATCAAAATTTTCACGCGTAACTGACAGAGACATAGCGACCTCTACGGTAAATAAAAAGTTATTTATATGTTAATAAATATAGTGTTTGCGGTGTAAATGTAGAGTGCAGGGTTCGTGCCAGCCAGCAAAAAATATGCATAAACGCGATGAGGTAACGGAATATCAACAAGTTATAACCCAGCGATATTCACTCTGAGTGCATATAAAGTGAATACGTTCGCCTATCGGGTGAGTAATTAGAGGAAAAAACGCAATTTTATTCAGTCGCCAAATATAATTCTGGAATTGTGATCGTATACGAAATTTTTCGGAAATTATTGCCCCATTCTGACGCGTACCGCGCCAAAACAGTGCAGTTTTTGCTCCATCGTTAACACCATTAGCAATCATTGTTGGAATCAGGTGACAAGAAGCAGTCAGCCAACGGAAATTCTGCTACCATCCTTGCACTATTCATCTTGCAAAGTGGCAGCGACTATGAAATTTGTCTCTTTTAATATCAACGGCCTGCGTGCCCGTCCTCATCAACTGGCAGCCATTGTCGAAAAACATCAACCGGATGTGATTGGCTTACAGGAGACAAAAGTTCACGACGACATGTTCCCTCTCGAAGAGGTGGCGAAGCTGGGTTACAACGTTTTCTATCACGGTCAGAAAGGCCATTACGGCGTCGCGCTACTGACGAAAGAAACGCCGATCTCGGTGCGCCGTGGCTTCCCTGGTGATGGTGAAGAAGCGCAGCGTCGTATCATCATGGCGGAAATTCCGTCCCCCCTGGGCAGCATTACCGTAATCAACGGTTATTTCCCGCAAGGTGAAAGCCGTGACCATGAAACCAAATTCCCGGCCAAAGCCGCGTTTTATCAGAACTTACAGAACTACCTCGAGACTGAACTGAAGCGCGATAATCCAGTGCTAATCATGGGTGATATGAATATCAGCCCCACCGATCTGGATATCGGCATTGGCGAAGAGAACCGCAAACGCTGGCTGCGTACCGGTAAATGTTCCTTCCTGCCAGAAGAACGCGAGTGGATGGAACGCCTGCTAGGCTGGGGCCTGGTGGATACATACCGTCACGCATATCCTGAAAAAAACGACCAGTTCTCATGGTTTGATTACCGTTCGAAAGGCTTTGACGATAACCGTGGCCTGCGTATCGATCTGCTGCTGGCGAGCAACCCGCTGGCAGAACGCTGCGAAGAAACCGGTATCGACTATGAAATCCGCAGCATGGAAAAACCGTCCGACCACGCGCCGGTATGGGCTAAATTCCGCGTCTGATCTGCTGAACGTTGCCACTCTCCGGGCCTTGCCTGGAGAGTCTGTTTATTCGGTGCAAAATCAATAAAGCGACGGTAATACATTGTTACGGCCGGGATTTTATTATATCTTCGCGCGCACTTTTCGCTGACGAAAACGCTTTATTTCCCCGGTTTTACAGGAGACCCCCATGAAAAAGAAGTTCGCATAAAGCAGAATACAGACTGCTGATCGTTGCGCTACTCCTCTGTGTTCTGGTGGGCGTTTTCCATTATTCCGGCCTGAGCGGCCTGATAACCCATTTCCAACATTTACAAGACCTCATCCGCCAGAGCGGCATGTTCGGTTACGCGCTGTACATTCTGCTGTTTATCGTTGCGGCGCTGTGTTTGATCCCCGGCAGCGTTCTGGTGATTGTCGGCGGCATCCTGTTTGGCCCGGTGATGGGAACCCTTGTTTCCCTGTTTGCAGCCACCGTTGCCTCGGCGCTGTCATTTCTGCTGGCCCGCTGGCTGGGTCGCGATCTGCTGCTGAAATATGTCGGACATACGACAATCTTTCAGGCCATCGAAAAAGGCATTGCCCAAAGCGGGATCGATTTTCTGATTTTCACCCGACTGGTGCCGTTGTTCCCATACAACATTCAAAATTATGCCTATGGGTTAACTACCATCTCATTCTGGTCGTTTACTGTCATTTCTGCGGTCACTACCTTACCCGGTCTGTTTATCTATACGCTGATGTCGCATGAGCTCGCCAGCGAAGGCATCACCCTGACATTTATGGTTAAACTCAGTATTGCTGGCTTCATTTTATTCGCCCTGGTACAGGCGGTAAAAGCCTGGGCCCGCGTGAAGCGCATCGTTCCCTCTACCAACGGTGAGTTAGCTGATAAATCATGAAGCTGAATAAAACGCACGTCGTACGATATTGCCGGGCCGGGCTGGTTATCCTGCTACTACTGGCGCTGATGTCCTGGGCATGGGTGCCTGGCGTCAGTGATTTTATCGCTCACAGCCTGGCGGCATTCGCAACAGTTGACCCACACGCCATTGAAAATCTTATTCGATCATACGGTGCTCAGGCTGCGGTGGTGTCGTTTTGCTTGATGGTCTTACAGGCCATTATTGCCCCGCTCCCGGCGTTTGTGATCACTTTTGCCAATGCGTCATTGTTCGGCGCATTTTGGGGGGGCGTTCTCTCCTGGAGCAGCGCGATGGCAGGCGCGGCGTTATGTTTTTTTATCGCCCGTATCTTTGGCCGTAGCACGGTGGAAAAACTGACCGGGAAAACTGTGCTGAACAGCATGGACGCCTTTTTTGAGCGCTACGGCAAACACACAATTCTGGTCTGTCGCCTGTTACCTTTCGTTCCCTTTGACCCGGTAAGCTATGCCGCCGGTCTGACCTCGATCCGCTTTCGTCATTTTTTCCTCGCCACCGGCATGGGTCAGTTGCCCGCAACCATCGTCTATTCCTGGGCCGGAAGCCTGCTAACCGGAGGAACGTTCTGGTTCGTGACCGGGTTGTTTGTGCTGTTTGCACTGACGGTAGTGATTTCCGTGGTGAGAAGTCTTTATCTTGAGCGGCACGGGAAACACTCCTGAAGCCACCATTAACGATTGGAGTGAGTATGCGTTACTGCTTATTGTGCCTGGGTTTGCTGTTTTCTCCGCTGACGACCTTCGCGCAGGACGACAGCTGGCAGCAAGTCAAAAATGAAGCCCATGGTCAGACGGTGTGGTTCAACGCCTGGGGGGGTGATAATGCAGTGAACCAGTATCTCGACTGGGTGAGCAGCGAGATGAAAACGCATTACGCCATTAACCTGAAAATTGTGCGTCTGGCCGATGCCGCCGACGCGGTAAAGCGTATTCAAACGGAGGCAACTTCTGGGCGTAAAACCGGCGGCTCCGTCGATTTACTGTGGGTGAATGGCGAAAATTTCCGTACGCTAAAAGAAGCAAACCTGCTGCAAACCCAGTGGGCGCAAACGCTACCCAACTGGCGCTATGTTGATACCCTGCAGCCTGTCAGCGAAGACTTCTCCATCCCAACGGAGGGTGCCGAGTCACCGTGGGGCGGCGCGCAGCTAACTTTTATCGCCGAACGTAATATTACCGAACAACCGCCGCAAACCCCGCAGGCATTGCTGGCGTTTGCTAAAACACATCCCGGTACGGTGACCTACCCGCGCCCGCCTGACTTTACCGGAACGGCTTTTCTCGAGCAGTTACTGATTACGCTCACCACGCAGCCGCAAGCGCTGAAAATAGCGCCCGATAGCGCGACGTTCGCTGAAGTTACCGCCCCGCTGTGGCAGTATCTGGACGCGCTGCATCCTTTTTTATGGCGTGAAGGGAAAGATTTCCCCCCCACACCCGCGCGAATGGACGCGCTGCTGAATAACGGCGTGCTGCGTTTATCGCTGACCTTTAACCCCGCGCATGCCCAACAAAAAGTGGCCCACAGTGAATTACCCAAAAACAGCTACAGCTTTGGTTTTTCGCAAGGAATGATTGGCAATGTGCATTTTGTCACTATTCCGGCGAACGCCAGCGCCAAGGCTGGGGCAAAAGTCGTCGCTAATTTCTTGCTTTCTCCTGAGGCGCAACTGCGGAAAGCAGACCCCACTTACTGGGGTGACCCTTCGGTTCTCGAACCGCAAAAATTACCCGCCGCTCAGCGTGAAGCGTTGCAGGCGCGGATCCCAAAAGGACTCCCCGCTGTACTTCCTGAACCGCATGCGGCCTGGGTAAACGCATTGGAACAAGAATGGCTACGCCGTTACGGTACGCATTAATCCTGTTGCTATGGGGCGTCATGGCGGTCATCTATTTGCCGCTGTTACCTGCCGCCGTCACGTTGGTAGCGCCTGCGCTTTCCCTTACTCACTGGCAGGCGCTGTTCGCCGATCCCCAGTTGCCGCAAGCTCTGATGGCGACGCTGGTTTCCGTTACTCTGGCGACCCTCGGCGCGTTGGCCATTGCGTTGCTGGCGATCCTCGCCGTATGGCCCGGTGCAGGCTGGGTACGACTGTGTACTCGACTCCCCTGGCTGCTGGCGATTCCGCACGTCGCATTTGCCACCAGCGTCCTGCTGCTGTTTGCCGAAGGCGGATTGCTGTACCGCGCGGTGCCTTTTCTTACCCCACAGGCCGACCGCTACGGCATCGGCCTTGGCATGACGTTAGCCGTCAAAGAGAGCGCTTTTTTGCTGTGGTTCCTCTCGGCCCTGTTGAGTGAAAAACACCTTTCACAGCAGGTCATCGTGCTGGATTCGCTGGGTTATAGCCGACTACAATGTCTGAACTGGTTAGTTCTGCCCTCTATCGGCCCAGCGTTAAGCAAAGCCATGTTGGCGGTAGTTGCCTGGTCACTCTCCGTCGTGGATGTGGCGATCGTCCTCGGTCCCGGTAATCCGCCAACGCTTGCAGTGTTGAGCTGGCAATGGCTTACTCAGGGCGATTCGGACCAGCAGATAAAAGGCTCTCTCGCCAGCCTGTTGCTGGTGCTGCTGCTGTGCGTGTATGCGCTGGTTGGCTATCTGTTGTGGCGCGGCTGGCAGCGCACCATTCCGGCGGTGAGCGGCGACCGTCTGAGTTTTTCATCATACCCCCTTGGGCGCTCACTGGCACAACTGGTGCCCGTGAGTGGCGTGCTCTGTCTGCTGGTGCTGGCGCTGATTGCACAGTATTCATCAGTCGATCGCCAGACGCTGTTCACCAGTCTGCAACTGGGTCTGCTTGCCAGCGCACTGGCATTAGTCACGCTGTTGCTATGGCTGGAATGGGGACCACAACGCGGGCATCATTGGGTCTGGCTGCCGATTATTCTGCCTGCGCTACCGCTGGTCACCGGACAATATACGCTGTCGCTGTACGCAGACCTGGATGGCCAATTAATGACAGTTATCTGGGGACATCTGCTATGGGTCACACCGTGGATGCTGTTCGTGCTCAAACCCGCGTGGCAACGAATTGATCCGCGCCTGATTTTGATTGCGCAAACGCTGGGCTGGACGCGGGGTCGCATCTTTTGGCAAGTGAAATGTCCGCAGCTAGCGCGCCCGGCGTTGATTGCTTTCGCGGTGGGCTTTTCCGTCAGTATCGCCCAGTATATGCCGACCCTGTGGTTAGGGGCTGGACGCTTTCCCACGCTCACGACCGAGGCAGTGGCATTGAGCAGCGGCGGCAGCGCGGCACTACTGGCATCACAGGCGCTGTGGCAGCTGCTGTTGCCGCTGTTAGTTTTCGTACTGTCCGCGTTACTCTCCGCGTGGGTTGGCCGCTTACGACAAGGACTCCGCTAATGCTCATCGTGCAAAATGTTTCACTGCGCCAGGGACCTGACGTCCTGCTCAAAGAGGTCAACTTCGAGGTTAACAAAGGTGACATTGTCACTATTATGGGTCCCTCGGGCAGCGGCAAGTCCTCGCTGTTCTCGTGGATGGTTGGCGCGCTTTCTCCCCAGTTTAAGGCATCTGGTGAACTGTGGCTTAACAGTCGGCGCATCGACACGTTGCCAACGGCGCAGCGGCAAATTGGCATTTTGTTCCAGGACTCCCTGCTGTTCGACCATTTCAGCGTTGGGCAGAATTTGCTGCTGGCGCTCCCGGCGAATCTGAAAGGCTCCGCCAGACGCGATGAAGTCGAGCGCGCCCTTGAACGTGCCGGGCTGGTCGGGTTTTACCCTCGCGATCCGGCTTCGCTCTCCGGTGGGCAACGATCGCGTATCGCCCTGCTGCGCGCACTGCTGGCACAACCGCAGGCGCTGCTGCTGGATGAACCCTTCAGCCGACTGGATACCTCACTGCGCGATACCTTTCGCCAGTGGGTATTTGCCGAGGTGCGCAAGCTGGGTATCCCCGTGGTACAAGTTACCCATGACGCGCAGGACGTTCCGTCCGCAGGCCGCGTTTTGCAGATGGCGAACTGGACGTGAATGTGGCGATATGCTGCGTTAACGCAAGGATTTTACCAGGCTGGCGGCACAGAATGTCGTCTTCTTTTTTTCAACGTCGGGCTATTCGATGAAACGTGTTTCTCAAATGACCGCGCTGGCACTGGCTTTAGGGCTCGCTTGCGCTTCTTCCTGGGCTACTGAAACAGCACAGACGCTCACCCTCAACCAGTTACAGCAGCAACACGGCAAGGCTATCGATACCCGCCAGAGCGCGTTTTATAACGGCTGGCCGCAATCGCTCAATGGCCCTTCCGGACATGAACCTGCTGCTCTCAACTTGTCTGCCTCCTGGCTCGACAACATGAACGATGAGCAACTCTCCGCCTGGGTTAAACAGCATCAGTTAAAAACCAATACACCTGTGGCGCTGTATGGCCGTGAAAGCGACATGCAGGCTGTCAAAGCCCGTCTGCAGAAAGTCGGTTTTAGCCAACTCTCTACGCTCAGCGACGCGCTACAGGATCACGCGCGCCTGCAGCGCCTGCCGCACTTCGAACAGTTGGTCTATCCGCAGTGGCTGCACGACCTTCAGCAGGGAAAAGACGTGACCGCTAAACCGGCGGGTGACTGGAAGGTAGTTGAAGCTGGCTGGGGGGCACCGAAACTCTATCTGCTCAGCCATATTCCGGGTGCCGGATACATTGATACCAACGAAGTCGAAAGCGAACCACTGTGGAACAAAGTCTCCGACGCGCAGCTCAAATCGATGCTGGCAAAACACGGCATCCGCCACGACACCACGGTGGTTTTGTATGGCCGTGATGTGTATGCGGCGGCGCGTGTCGCACAGATCATGCTGTATGCGGGCGTGAAAGATGTTCGCCTACTCGACGGGGGCTGGCAGACGTGGTCCGACGCAGGGTTACCGGTCGAACGCGGCACGGCGCCTACAGTAAAACCCGAGCCAGATTTTGGCGTGAAGATCCCAGCCCAGCCGCAACTGATGCTGGATATGGAACAGGCGCGCGGCCTGCTGCATCGCCAGGATGCGTCTTTGGTGAGCATTCGCTCATGGCCGGAATTTGTCGGCACCACCAGCGGATATAGCTACATTAAGCCAAAAGGTGAGATCGCAGGCGCACGTTGGGGTCACGCAGGCAGCGACTCCACGCATATGGAAGATTTCCATAATCCGGACGGCACCATGCGCAGCGCGGACGATATCACCGCCATGTGGAAGCAATGGAATATCCTGCCGGAGCAGCAGGTTTCCTTCTACTGCGGCACCGGCTGGCGCGCCTCAGAGACGTTTATGTATGCCCGCGCGATGGGCTGGAAAAACGTGTCAGTATATGACGGCGGCTGGTACGAATGGAGCAGCAATTCGAAGAACCCGGTTGCCAGCGGTGAGCGCGGCCCGGACAGCAGCAAGTAATCTCTGATTATTCCTGACGCTGGACCGCTTTCAGCGTCAGATACCCACTCCAGATCCGCGTAAACGTCGTCATCCAGCACAGCGCGCCAAATATCCACGCCATCACGGCAAAGTAATCAGGAAACATGCAGGCCAGCACAAACAGCAATATCGTCTCGGTTCCTTCGGTCAACCCGCCCAGATAATAAAACGATTTATGCGCGTAGCCGGGGTTATCAATCTGGTGTTTCGCCGCCAGCGCGGCAAAGGCCAGGAAACTGCTGCCAGTGCCGATAAACGCAAACAATAGCCAACTGCCCGCCAGTGCATTCTGCTCGGGTGCCGCCAGAATAAAGCCAAACGGCACCAGCGCGTAAAACAGAAAATCGAGTGAAATATCGAGAAATCCCCCGGCATCGGTAAGCCCTCTGCGCCGCGCCAGCGCACCGTCCAGCCCGTCAAAAAACCGATTGAGCACAATGGCCACCAGCGCCGCCGGATACCAGCCGAGTGCCAGAAATGGCAAGGCCAACACGCCAATGGCAAAGCCGATTAGCGTCAGACCATCCGGCGAAATACCGGATTTATCGATAACGCGCGCGCATTGATGTAACAGCGGTTTTAATCGCGGATGAAGATGCCTGTCAAGCATGCGGGCGTCCTTTGAAAGTGTCACACAGTCCCTGAGAAGGAATATCCAGCGCGGCGTTAAAGCGCGCCGAGAGATTTTGAAAAGCAATCAGCGCGGTCATTTCGGTAATCACGTCATCGGTAAAATGCTGCTTCATTTGCGCCTTCAGCACATCATCAACCTGCGGTGGTGTAGCAGTTACCGCATCTGCATAGGCCAGCGCTACGCGCTCTTCTTCGCTAAACAGCGTAGACTCTTGCCAGTTAGCTACCTGCAGCACTTTATCCAGTGCCCCGCAACGTTCGGCAAGACGCAAACTGTTAGCATCCACACAAAAAGCGCAATGGCACATCTGCGAAACGCGCGTCATCAACAGAGCCCGCATCACCGGCGTTAAGCGCGCCCGCTTACGTTCCATAAACCCGACAAACAGCGCCACCAGCCAGAACAGAAACGGCACTCGTCCCCACCAGAACGTGGGGTGCAGTACATCGCCATAGTGTTTTTTCTGCGTCGCGACAAGCGGTGTCAAACTGGAAGGGATACGCGTCAACGGTTTTACCCACGACTGAGGATCGTTCAACGGTTGCTCCTGAATACTTTAGATAAAACAAAGATAAATATAGTATGTCACTTTCTGGTTTTAGATCTTGATGAATATGATGAAAACTCTCGACGTGGTCGCCGCTATCCTTGAACGTGATGGCAAAATTTTACTTGCTCAGCGCCCGGCGCATACGGATCAGCCGGGTATGTGGGAGCTTGCCGGCGGCAAGGTTGAGCCTGACGAAAGCCAGCCGCAGGCACTGATGCGTGAACTGCGTGAGGAAATCGGTATTGAGGCGGTCGTTGGGCAATACGTTGCCAGCCATCAACGCGAAGTGTCAGGCCGGATGATTCACCTGCATGCCTGGCACGTGCCAACTTATCAGGGCGAATTGAACGCGCATGAGCATCAGCAATTGGTGTGGTGCTCACCTGAAGAGGCGCTGGAGTATCCGCTGGCACCTGCCGACATCCCGCTCTTGCAGGCGTTTATTCTTTTACGCGACGCCAGACCAGCGGATTAGTGCTAATCGTTTTATCATCGCGCTGGCATTGCAACAGCACGCCATCTGCCTTGATCACCGCACCTTCCGAATAGTTTTGATCCTGATAAACACAGCACTGACTACACGGCTGTGCACGCTGACCGCTGGAACTGAACACTTCCGGCGGCACGTTAACCTGCACATCCGGGCGATAAAGCTGATTTGCCAGTGCCGTACTGGATAGCAAAACCAGCGCACCTGCCATCATAAAACGGCGCATATTCTTTCCTTTTAAACTGACATCTATGCACAGTATAACGGTATAAACCGACAGAAACTTTAGTCCCTTCCTTCATCGTTTTTGGTTATGACCCACGCCGCACTATTAATTTCCTTAGCGGGGTTAATTTTTTTCTTGCGTCCCGTCACAGTGCTGATGTTATAGTCAAAAACTGCACAACACTTAACATAAACATCAAAAATATAACCATATCAACACATAAGAGGTTTTTATATCTATGGATCAGACATGTACTCTGGAGTCATTTCTCAACCATGTGCAAAAGCGCGACCCGAATCAAACCGAGTTCGCGCAAGCCGTTCGTGAGGTAATGACAACACTGTGGCCATTCCTCGAACAAAACCCGCGTTATCGTCAAATGTCGCTGCTGGAACGCCTGGTTGAACCTGAGCGCGTAATCCAGTTCCGCGTGGTCTGGCTGGACGACCGTAATCAGGTGCAGGTTAACCGTGCGTGGCGCGTACAATTTAGCTCTGCGATTGGCCCGTACAAAGGCGGCATGCGCTTCCATCCGTCGGTAAACCTGTCAATCCTGAAATTCCTTGGCTTTGAGCAGACCTTCAAAAACGCCCTCACCACGCTGCCGATGGGCGGGGGTAAAGGCGGTAGCGATTTCGATCCGAAAGGTAAAAGCGAAGGCGAAGTGATGCGTTTTTGCCAGTCACTGATGACAGAACTGTTCCGCCACTTAGGGCCAGACACTGACGTCCCGGCGGGCGATATCGGCGTGGGCGGTCGTGAAGTCGGCTTTATGGCCGGGATGATGAAAAAACTGTCCAACAACAGCGCCTGCGTCTTTACAGGAAAAGGTCTGTCGTTTGGCGGCAGTTTGATCCGCCCGGAAGCGACCGGCTACGGTCTGGTGTACTTCACCGAAGCGATGCTCAAACGCCATGGTCTGGGCTTTGAAGGCATGCGTGTTGCCGTTTCCGGTTCCGGTAACGTGGCACAATTCGCCATTGAGAAAGCGATGGAGTTTGGCGCGCGTGTGGTGACCGCCTCTGATTCCAGCGGTACCGTGGTTGACGAAAGTGGATTTACCAAAGAAAAACTGGCGCGCCTGTGCGCGATCAAAGACAGCCGTGATGGCCGTGTGGCGGATTATGCCCGTGAGTTTGGCCTGACCTATCTGGAAGGCAAACAGCCGTGGTCAGTGCCGGTCGACATCGCCCTGCCGTGCGCCACGCAGAACGAACTGGATGTGGAAGCCGCGCAAATGCTTATCGCCAACGGCGTCAAGGCCGTGGCTGAAGGTGCGAACATGCCGACCACCATCGAAGCCACCGACCTGTTCCTCGAAGCAGGCGTACTGTTTGCGCCGGGTAAAGCCGCCAACGCCGGTGGCGTAGCCACATCCGGTCTGGAAATGGCGCAGAACGCTGCGCGTCTGGGCTGGAAAGCAGAGAAAGTGGATGCACGTCTGCACCACATCATGCTGGATATTCATCATGCCTGCGTCGAGTACGGTGGCGAGAGCAAGCAGACCAACTATGTACGTGGCGCCAACATCGCGGGCTTCGTGAAGGTTGCCGACGCGATGCTGGGCCAGGGTGTGATTTAATTTTGTCTCTGTGGGCCGGAGCACACGTGCCTTATCCGGCCTACAAACGTATTACAGGCTCACCTCATCAGATGGTGGGCTTTTTTTTGCCGTGCGTTTACGCGGTGCGCTCTTTTTCTTCTCAGCGCCAGCGGGTGCCGTAATGCCCCTGAATCGGCGCACCGGCGTGCGTTTGGCCTGATCGATAAGCTGATACAGTGTGTCCACCAGCGGCTGCATAAAGTCCTGATAGCGACACTGTTTTTCACTAATTTGCGTCAGGATCGATTCCCAGTGCGCGGTCATATCCGGGCGCGTCGCCATTTCTGGCAGCGAGTGAAACAGCGCTTTTCCGGGATCAGTCGAGTGGATATAGCGGCCTTTTTTCACCAGGAATCCACGCTTAAACAGCAGCTCGATAATCCCCGCGCGCGTGGCTTCCGTTCCCAGTCCATCGGTGGCGCGCAGGATCTTTTTCAAATCTTTATCCTGCACAAACCGCGCAATCCCTGTCATCGCCGACAACAGCGTTGCATCGGTAAAATGGCGCGGCGGCTGGGTCTGACGTTCCACCACTTCGCCCTTTTCGCACAGTAGTTCGTCATCCTTCGCCACGACCGGCAGTGGCGTACCGTCGTTCTCTTCATCGCGCTCTTTGTTGCCAAGCAGCGTGCGCCACCCGGCTTCCGCAAGGAAACGAGCTTTGGCGACAAACTTGCCTTTGGCAATATCCAGCTCAATGACGCACTTACGGAATACCGCATCCGGGCAGAACTGCATCAGATACTGGCGCGCAATCAGGTTATACACCTTCGCTTCATTGTCATTCAGGTTGATGGATGAACTGCGCGCGGTGGGAATAATCGCGTGGTGCGCATCGACTTTTTTATCGTCCCAGCAGCGGTTACGCGTATCGGGATTGACCGCCGGCTGCGGTAATAAATCAGGTGCATGGACCGCGATCGCGTTCATCACCGCATGGCGTCCGGCAAAGTGTTCCTCCGGCAGATAGCGGCTATCTGAACGCGGGTAGGTAATTAGTTTATGGGTTTCATACAGCTTCTGGCAGATATCGAGTACGTTTTGCGCGCTCAGCCCGAAGCGTTTAGCGGCTTCAATCTGCAATGCCGACAGTGAAAACGGCAGCGGCGCGGATTCTGATTCCCGTTTATCGTTATAGCTGGTGACTATCGCCGGCTGACCGTTGATGCGGTTCACCACGTGCTCTGCCAACGTACGGTTCAGCAAGCGCCCTTCTTCATCCTGATACGGCTCACACGCCTCGCTGGGCTGCCAGATAGCAGTAAAACGCTCGTCGGCAGGCGTGACGATATGCGCTTTCACTTCAAAGAAATCTTTGGCGACGAAGTTTTCAATTTCTTCATCACGACGCACCACCAGGCCGAGAACCGGCGTCTGCACGCGTCCGACGGAAAGTACCCCCTGATAGCCCGCGTTGCGTCCAAGAATGGTGTAGGCACGCGTCATATTGATGCCGTACAGCCAGTCAGCACGCGCACGCGCCAGCGCCGAGACACACAGCGGAATAAACTCACTGTTGGCGCGCAGACGAGAAATCGCCCGCTCCACCGCCTGTGGGTTAAGGTCGTTAATCAGGCAACGTTGGACCTGCTGGCGCTTTTCCGGCGCCAGTTGCAAGTAGTCCAGCACTTCATCAACCAGCAACTGCCCTTCACGATCGGGGTCTCCCGCGTGAATGACTTCACTGGCTTCATGCAGAAAGCGCTTTATAACGTTGAGCTGTTTGGTGACAGAGGGGCGCGGCTGCAGTTGCCACTTTTCCGGAACAATCGGCAGATCGACCAGACTCCAGCGAGCATAACGACTGTCGTAGGCGTCTGGCTGCGCCTGTTCAAGCAGGTGACCGATACACCAGGTCACCACTTGTCCATTTCCGCATTCTATAAAACCATCACCTTTACGATGCGGCTTAGGGAGCACATCGGCAATGGCGCGCGCCAGACTCGGTTTTTCGGCAATAAACAACCGCATCGAATTAACGGATCTCAACCATGGCGCGACCACCACGGGCTTCCACCAGCTCACCAATGGCGGTGAGATCGATACCAAACTGCGCGGCAACCGCTTTGACTTCGGCTTCAGATTCCGGGGTCACTGCCAGCAACAGGCCGCCGGAGGTTTGCGGATCGCACAGCAAATCGCGTACCGCCTGCGGCATCTCGCCCATCAGATGCCCGTAGCTGGCATAGTTGCGCTGCGTGCCGCCCGGTACTGCGCCCTGCGAGATGTACTCTTCAACACCAGGCAGTTTTGGAATATCCTGGTAAACCACCTGCGCCTGGATCCCCGCCCCCTGGCACATCTCGCTCAGGTGCCCCAGCAGACCGAAACCGGTGACATCGGTCATGGCTTTCACGCCGTCTATATCCGCAAATGCCGCACCAGCAACGTTCATGCGGCACATGACTTCCGTCGCTAGCCCAATATGTTCAGGTTTGAGCAGCGATTTTTTCTCTGCGGTGGTCAACACACCAATACCCAACGGCTTGGTGAGGAACAGCTTGCATCCCGCGACGGCGGTGCTGTTTTTCTTCACACGCTCGGTCGGGACCACGCCCGTCACGGCCAGACCAAAAATCGGTTCCGGTGCATCAATCGAGTGACCGCCCGCCAGCGCAATGCCGGCCTGGCGACAGGCGAAACGTCCGCCTTCGGTCACTTCGCGGGCGATTTCCGGTGCCAGCTTATCGAGAGGCCAGCCCAGAATTGCGATAGCCATAATCGGTTTGCCGCCCATGGCGAAAATATCGCTGATGGCGTTGGTCGCGGCGATGCGGCCAAAATCAAACGGATTATCGACAATCGGCATAAAGAAATCGGTGGTGCTAATAACACTGGTGCCATTACCCAGATCGTACACCGCCGCATCATCGCGGGTTTCATTTCCCACAAGTAAATTAGGATCAACGAACTTCGCCTGCTCGCTGTGCAGGATGGTTTCCAGCACTTTGGGTGAAATTTTACAACCGCAACCGGCTCCGTGGCTGTATTGCGTTAAACGAATAGCTTGCTCGCTCATGGACATCTCCTGTCATTGCAATCCGGATATGGTAGCGCTCATTCCATGATGTGGTAAGAGTGACTGTCTGAATTCGGGTGTCTTTGCTCATAATCCAGACAGTTTTGCCGTTGATATCAGAAATAACGAACGAATGCGCTCGGATCAGCAAGGCTAATTGAGGTGGAGGCTTTGAGCTGTGGTGTCCCCAGATAGAGGAAACCGACGATTTTATCCTGAGCGCGACACTCAAACGACTCGCGCACTACCGCACTTTCCGTTAATGCGCCGCTGCGCCAGATACCGCCAAAACCTTGCGCAATCGCGGCCATCTGCATAGCCATTACCGCGCAACCTGCCGACATTTCCTGTTCCCACAACGGAACCTTGTCGCTTTCTTCGCACTTCGCTACCACCGCAATAATCAGCGGGGCACGAAAAGGCGCAGTACGTGCCTTTTCCTGAGCTTTTTCATCGCTCCCGGCGGCAATTGCGCCTTTTTCGAGCACCGTGCTAAAACGTTCGCGCCCTTCGCCTTCAATGACAAAAAATTGCCACGGCTGTAACGTTTTGTGATCCGGTGCGCGCATCCCCGCCCGCAGGATGTTTTGCAGTTGCTCGCCCGTCGGTGCAGGTTCAACAAGACGAGAGGCGCTACGACGGGTCATAAGTAATTCGAGTGCATCCATTTGCTTAACTCCAACAATGAAATTTGTTCACAAAATTAACACGTGAGCGGATTTTGTTACAGCACCGGTAGTGATTCCTGCTGACAAGTGCCTGCCGGGTCATTACGATAGCCACATCTTAACGCCTTTCTCCGGTAGAACGGGGAGGCGTGTTGTTCATCGGTAGGGAGAATACATGCGAACCCTGTGGCGTTTTATTGCCGGAATTTTTAAATGGACGTGGCGAATACTGAATTTCGTCCGTGAATGTGTACTGAATCTGTTCTTCATCTTTCTGGTACTAGTGGGTGTGGGTATCTGGATGCAGGTCAGCAGCAGCAATACCAGTGAACACGCCGAGCGAGGCGCGCTGCTGCTGGATATCTCAGGCGTCATTGTCGATAAGCCTTCAAGTACCAGCCGCCTAAGCGTTATTGGCCGTCAACTGTTTGGTGCCAGTTCAGATCGCCTGCAGGAAAACTCGCTGTTCGATATCGTCAATACTATTCGTCAGGCAAAAGATGACCGCAACATCACAGGCATCGTGATGGATTTGAAAAACTTTGCCGGGGCCGACCAGCCGTCCATGCAGTATATCGGCAAAGCGCTACGGGAATTCCGCGACAGCGGCAAACCGGTCTTTGCCGTGGGCGATAACTTCAGCCAGGGACAGTATTATCTGGCCAGTTTTGCTAACAAAATTTATCTCTCTCCACAGGGTTCCGTTGATCTGCACGGCTTTGCCACCAACGGTCTGTACTACAAGTCCCTGCTCGATAAGCTGAAAGTCTCAACCCACGTGTTCCGCGTCGGCACCTATAAGTCCGCCGTCGAACCGTTTATTCGCGACGATATGTCTCCGGCTGCGCGTGAAGCCGACAGTCGCTGGATTGGCGAGCTGTGGCAGAACTATCTCGACACCGTTGCTGCTAACCGTCAGATCCCGGCTCAGCAGGTGTTCCCGGGCGCACAGGCGATGCTTGACGGTCTGAAAAAAGTGGATGGCGATACCGCGAAGTACGCCCTCGATAACAAACTGGTGGATACCCTCGCCTCCAGCGCCGAAGTGGAAAAACTACTGACCAAACAGTTTGGCTGGAGCAAAACAGAGAAGAACTACCGTGCCGTAAGCTATTACGATTACACTCTGAAAACCCCGGCTGACACCGGCGACAGCATTGGCGTGGTCTTCGCCAATGGCGCGATTATGGACGGTGAAGAAACGCCAGGTAATGTCGGAGGTGACACCACTGCCGCACAGATCCGCGAAGCGCGCCTCGATCCGAAGGTGAAAGCCATTGTCCTGCGCGTGAACAGTCCAGGCGGCAGCGTCAGCGCCTCCGAAGTGATCCGCTCTGAGCTGGCTGCAGCAAAAGCGGCAGGCAAACCGGTTGTCGTTTCCATGGGTGGCATGGCGGCATCCGGTGGGTATTGGATCTCAACCCCGGCAAGCTATATTGTGGCGAACCCGAGTACCCTGACCGGTTCAATCGGCATCTTTGGCGTGATCAACACCGTTGAGAACAGCCTGGATTCTATTGGTGTGCATACCGACGGCGTGGCAACCTCACCGCTGGCCGATATTTCCGTCACTAAAGCATTACCGCCGGAAGTGCAGCAGATGATGCAACTCAGCATCGAGAACGGCTATAAGCGCTTCATCACGCTGGTGGCAGATGCACGTAAGACAACGCCTGAGCAGATTGATAAAATCGCGCAGGGCCACGTCTGGACAGGTCTGGATGCGAAAGCTAACGGACTGGTCGACAGTCTCGGTGACTTCGACGACGCCGTGGCAAAAGCAGCCGAACTGGCCAAACTGAAACAATGGCACATTGAATATTATCAGGACGAGCCGACGTTCGTTGATATGGTAATGGACAGCATGTCAGGTTCCGTTCGCGCCATGCTGCCAGAAGCGATTCAGGCCATGCTCCCCGCGCCGTTAGCCTCTGCGGCAAGCGTGGTAAAAACCGAAAGTGATAAGCTGGCCGCGTTTAACGACCCGCAGAACCGTTACGCGTTCTGCCTGACCTGCGCCAACGTTCGCTAACAATTGACCCCTCTTCGGGATGAAGAGGGGTTTTTCTTTGAGACAGAAGAAACGTCATGCAGAAGAAATCGATTTACGTTGCCTATACCGGCGGTACCATCGGTATGCAGCGCTCAGCACAAGGTTACATTCCCGTTTCCGGCCATCTTCAGCGCCAGCTGGCATTGATGCCTGAATTCCACCGCCCCGAGATGCCAGACTTCACCATTCACGAATACGTCCCGCTGATGGATTCCTCCGATATGACGCCAGAAGACTGGCAGCATATTGCGGAAGATATAAAAGCACACTATGACGAATACGATGGTTTTGTTATTCTGCACGGCACCGACACCATGGCGTTCACCGCCTCGGCGCTCTCGTTCATGTTGGAGAATTTGGGTAAGCCGGTTATTGTGACAGGGTCACAAATTCCGCTGGCAGAGCTACGCTCGGACGGACAAATCAATTTGCTGAATGCGTTATACGTAGCAGCCAATTACCCAATCAATGAAGTCACCCTGTTTTTCAACAATCGCTTGTATCGCGGTAACCGCACTACCAAGGCGCACGCCGACGGTTTTGACGCATTCGCGTCTCCCAACCTTGCGCCCTTACTCGAAGCGGGGATCCACATCCGCCGTCTTGGAACGCCGCCAGCGCCACACGGTGCGGGCGAGTTGATTGTGCACCCTATTACCCCGCAGCCGATTGGCGTGGTCACCATTTATCCGGGGATTTCCGCTGACGTGGTGCGTAACTTCCTGCGCCAGCCGGTCAAAGCGTTAATACTGCGCTCCTACGGCGTGGGCAATGCGCCACAAAATAAAGAGTTCCTCAAAGAACTTGAAGATGCGAGCTCGCGGGGCATTGTAGTGGTTAACCTCACGCAGTGTATGTCCGGTAAGGTAAACATGGGCGGTTATGCAACGGGGAATGCGCTGGCACATGCGGGTGTGATTGGCGGCGCAGATATGACCGTCGAAGCGACGCTGACCAAGCTGCATTATCTGCTAAGCCAGGGGCTGGATACACAGGCCATTCGCACGGCGATGACGCAAAACTTGCGTGGCGAGCTCACGCCGGACGAGTAAAGGAGTCGATGACAATGGTCCGAGCATTATTGCTGGTCGATTTACAAAATGATTTTTGTGCCGGTGGCGCACTTGCCGTCCCGCAAGGTGACAGCACAATCGATATTGCCAACCGCCTGATTGACTGGTGTGCCACGCGCGGCGACGTCATAGTCGCCAGTCTGGACTGGCACCCGATTAATCACGGCAGCTTCGCCAGCCAGCATCAGGTTGCCCCCTACAGTCAGGGGCAACTCGACGGCCTGGCGCAAACGTTTTGGCCCGATCACTGCGTGCAGAACAGCGAAGGCGCTGCCCTGCACCCTCTGCTTGAGCAACGTGCCATTGATAAGACGTTCTATAAAGGCGAAAACCCGCAGGTTGACAGTTACAGTGCGTTTTTTGATAACGGTCGCCGTCAGGCTACTGAGCTGAATGCGTGGCTTCAGCAAAATCATATTTCCGACCTCATCATCATGGGGCTGGCAACCGACTATTGCGTCAAATTTACCGTCCTCGATGCGCTGGATCTGGGCTATACCGTCAATGTGATTACCGACGGCTGTCGGGGTGTGAATATTCAGCCGCAAGACAGCACGCAGGCATTTATGGAAATGGCAGCTGCAGGTGCGACGCTGTATACGCTGGCGGACTGGCTGGAAACTCAAGGCTAATTGAGTTGTTCAAATCGCAGGGTGCCGATCTGAGCAAAGATACCTCTGTAAGCACAACAATATCGTGGCAAAGTTCATCAACCATCGGCACAAGCACTTTAATCAGCATTGGGACGATACTAAGCAGTTGACCGAGTCGTTAGGGATCAAACACTGATCTGCATTGTGTCACCGCTTGCACAATAGGTTATGATTATCGCCATTCGCTGCGCCTGACGTTGGCGCAGCTTTCCATCTTCTACAGGAGCACGACATTTTATGGCTTTTATCCCTAAAAATTACGCCCGTCTGGAAGTCGGATACCGGGAAAAGGCGCTTAAACTGTTCCCCTGGGTCTGCGGCCGCTGTTCTCGTGAGTTCGTGTATTCCAATCTGCGCGAGCTAACGGTACACCATATCGATCACGATCACTCCAATAACCCGGAAGACGGTAGCAACTGGGAGATGTTATGCCTGTATTGCCACGATCATGAGCACTCGAAATATACTGAGGTGGATCAGTATGGTTCCACCGTAGTGGCGGGGGAAGATGCGCAGAAAGACGTCGGCGAGGCGAAATACAATCCGTTTGCCGATCTTAAGGCCATGATGAACAAGAAATAATTTTATTGCAGGTCCGCCATTATCATCTTGCCGGACCTGCGAAGTCACACCGTTCGCCGCAGTCAGGATTTGAACGTCGCAATCGGCTCAGGCGTAATACCAAATTCAACCTTCAGTTGCTGCTTGCTCTTCATCACCATCTCACCGTTAGTGTCGATAGTCATATGCTGCGCATCGATATTGTTACGCGCCTGCCATAACATCACCAGTTGCATACTGTTCTCTTTTTGTTCCGTCGTTAGCGCAACGCCATCCGGCCATTTTCCCAGCTCAACGGCAGTAGACAAGCGCTGATAAACTTCCGGTGTCATGCTGTTAATCATCTCATCAAGATTCATCTAAAATCCACTCCCGTAGAATAATTGGCTGAATCGTTTCCTCAACCTTTAATTTGATCGCCGTTTTCATCATCGGTGAAATTCAAAGACGCTGAATTTACACAGTAACGTTCACCGGTAGGTTTTGGACCATCCGGGAAGACATGTCCCAGGTGCGCATCACAATTGCCACACCGGATTTCGATACGCTGCATCCCGTGTGACGTATCTTTAATGTAACGAATAGCCTCTTCGCTGACAGGCTCGTAGAAACTGGGCCATCCGCAGCCAGAATCGTATTTTGTATCAGAACGAAACAGCGGTTTGTCACAGATCAAGCAATGGTAAACACCATCACGTTTGTTATGCAGCAAACGCCCGGTAAACGGCGGTTCGGTCCCATGATTCTGCGTCACGTAGAACTGCATTTCGGATAAATTTTTCTTTAGTTCTTCTGGAGAGGGTTGATTAGCCATTTGCTCACATCTCGCTTTATCTAAACTCACATCGCGAGACAGATTCTAACAAAACATTAACACCACAGGGCGAACTTTTGTTCTAAACTTGATAATTGCGAAATGGCAGCCTATAAATCGTGACAGCAATCACGTTTTTATCTTGATTGCTCTTTAAAATTCGGGCCGCCGCCCCCATGTGGTTTCAAGCCCAAAGGAAGAGTGAGGCGAGTCAGTTGCGCAAAGCTTAGGCAGCAGATTGATTTGTCGCAATGATTGACACGATTCCGCTTGACGCTGCGTAAGGTTTTTGTAATTTTACAGGCAACCTTTTATTCACTAACAAATAGCTGGTGGAATATATGACTATCAAAGTAGGTATCAACGGTTTTGGCCGTATCGGTCGCATTGTTTTCCGTGCTGCTCAAGAACGCTCTGACATCGAGATCGTTGCAATCAACGACCTGTTAGACGCTGACTACATGGCTTACATGCTGAAATATGACTCCACTCACGGCCGTTTCAACGGTACCGTTGAAGTGAAAGACGGTCATCTGATCGTAAACGGTAAAAAAATCCGTGTTACCGCTGAACGTGATCCGGCTAACCTGAAATGGGACGAAGTTGGTGTTGACGTAGTTGCTGAAGCTACTGGCCTGTTCCTGACAGACGAAACCGCTCGTAAGCACATCACTGCTGGCGCGAAAAAAGTGGTTCTGACTGGTCCGTCCAAAGATGACACCCCGATGTTTGTTAAAGGCGCTAACTTTGACAAATACGAAGGTCAGGACATCGTTTCTAACGCATCTTGCACCACTAACTGCCTGGCTCCGCTGGCTAAAGTTATCAACGACAACTTCGGTATTATCGAAGGTCTGATGACTACCGTTCACGCGACCACCGCAACTCAGAAAACCGTTGATGGCCCGTCTCACAAAGACTGGCGTGGCGGTCGTGGCGCAGCGCAGAACATCATCCCGTCCTCTACCGGTGCTGCTAAAGCTGTAGGTAAAGTACTGCCAGAACTGAATGGCAAACTGACTGGTATGGCGTTCCGTGTTCCTACTCCGAACGTATCCGTTGTTGACCTGACCGTTCGTCTGGAAAAAGCTGCTTCTTACGAAGAAATTAAGAAAGCAATCAAAGCTGCTTCCGAAGGCCCGATGAAAGGCGTTCTGGGTTACACCGAAGACGACGTTGTATCTACCGATTTCAACGGTGAAGTTTGCACTTCCGTGTTCGATGCTAAAGCAGGTATCGCACTGAACGACAACTTCGTGAAACTGGTATCCTGGTACGACAACGAAACCGGCTACTCAAACAAAGTTCTGGATCTGATTGCTCACATCTCCAAATAAGTTGAGATGAAACAGTAATCTGTAAGAGCGACTTCGGTCGCTCTTTTTTTTGCTCAAAATAAAGGATTGCGTAATGATTAATAAAATTTTTGCACTTCCGACAATCGAACACATTACCCCTGTCCTCTCCCGCCGTCAGCTTGATGAGCTTGAGATTGTGGTTGTTGATCACCCGCAGGTTAAAGCCTCTTTTGCACTACAGGGCGCACATCTTCTTTCCTGGAAACCCACCGGCGAAGAAGAAGTCCTGTGGTTAAGTAACAATACGCCGTTTAAAACGGGTGTGGCGCTGCGCGGCGGCGTACCGATTTGCTGGCCGTGGTTTGGCCCTGCCGCTCAGCCAGGCCTGCCGTCTCACGGATTTGCCCGTAACCTGCCGTGGAAGCTGAAAGCGCACAACGAAGACGACAACGGTGTGGTGCTGACGTTTGAACTGCTGAGTAATGCTGAAACGCGTCAGCTTTGGCCGCATGAGTTTACGCTGCTAGCGCGCTTCAAAGTGGGCGCTACCTGCGAAATCGAACTGGAAGCCCACGGTGAATTCGAAACCACCTCTGCGCTGCATACCTATTTTAACGTCGGTGACATCGCGGCAGTGAAAGTGAGTGGTCTTGGCGACCGTCTGATCGATAAAGTTAACGATGCGAAAGAGGATGTCCTGGCCGACGGTATCCAGACCTTCCCGGATCGTACCGACCGCGTGTATCTGAACCCGGAAGCGTGCAGCGTCATCCATGACGGTTCGCTGAATCGCAATATCGACGTCGTGCACCATCATCATCTGAATGTTGTTGGCTGGAACCCAGGCCCGGCTCTGTCTGTCAGCATGGGCGACATGCCGGATGATGGGTACAAAACGTTTGTGTGCGTAGAAACCGCTTACGCGACCGTGCCGCAGAAAACCACTGAAGAGAAACCTTCTCGCCTGGCGCAAACGATTCGTGTTGCTAAGCGTTAAGATTTTGCCCGTTGCCTGATGGCGACGGGTGTTTTATCAGGCCTACAGGCACATTTCGTAAGCCTGATAAAATACGTAACATCACGCCATATCCAGCATCGTTTTACTCTGCGGGGCGGGAAAAGCCTTATCTAGCTGTTCCAGCTCGCTGAACGAGAGCGTGATATCCAACGCAGCAGCGTTCTGCTCAACGTGTACGATGCTTGCCGCCTTCGGAATGGCTATTACCCCCGGTTGGCGAATGGCCCACGCCAGCAAAATCTGTGCGGCGCTGGCATTGTGCGCAAGCGCGATCTCACTCACCAGCGCATTGCTAAGCAAATCACTGCATAAACGTCCAGCCTGGGCCAGTGGACTGTAGGCCATGACTGGCATCTGTTGCTGCTGACACCATGGCAGTAAATCATATTCAATGCCGCGTGATGCCAAATGATAGAGCACCTGGTTAGTTGCACACTGTTGGCCCCCCGCCACCTGCCATAGTGCCTGCATATCATCGTAGTCGAGGTTAGATACCCCCCAGTGACGGATTTTCCCCTGGCCGATCAGCGTTTCCATCGCCTCAACCGTTTCTGCAAACGAGTAATTACCCGACCAGTGCAACAAGTAGAGATCCAGATAATCGGTTTTCAGTCGCCGCAGACTCGCTTCGCAGGCCGCGATAGCTTTCTGGCCTCCGGCATTCCAGGGATAAACTTTTGACACCAGAAAAGCGTCATCGCGACGTCCCAACAACGCCTCGCCAACGATCTCTTCCGCTGCACCATCAGCGTACATTTCTGCGGTATCAATAAGTCGTAAACCAAGATCCAACCCCGCCTGCAGCGCGGCCACTTCATCATGACGGCGACTGGCATTCTCGCCCATGTACCACGTTCCCTGCCCGATAGCCGGGAGCATTACCTGTTTTGCAAAAACCACCTGCTTGTCTGTCATCGTCCCCTCCTGTCTTTACGCACCACAATAGCGCAAAGAAACGGGCATCGCTCCATGACGGTGCACAAAATGCACCATCTCTGTCTTGCAGATATTGAACTGGAATATGAAGAGGGACGTAAATAATTAAAAGACATTGAAAATACTAAATAAAAATCCCGAAGATAGGATGTCTTCGGGCTTAAATAAAACATAACCTATCATCAGTATTGGGATTATTTTAAGCGACCTAAATATTTACCCTCTTGCATTGCTTCAATTTTACCATTTTTATACATAATAACAGTAATTAAACCCGCACTATAAGTTTGTGCAGTAGCGGTATTCTCATCATTTGATGCAGGTTTGCCATTAATATATGCAATTCCATCAGCACCACGTTTGAAATCAATACCCATTTTTTTCACATGTACAGATTTAGCGCTGCTGGCATGAACGGGCGCACTGGCTTCGCTGACCATCGTTTTATGTTCATGTTCTAGCTGCTGGCGGTAAGCCTCGCTGATGGCATAAGCAGGCGCAGCAGATGATGCTACCAATACGGCGATAATGATGTATTTTTTCATCGGCAAGACCTTAATCGTTGTTATGCTTTTTGTGATGGTGGGTGTTACCGTCATCAGTGTTATACAGGCTTTGTGCGTTTTCCATAGCCTGCTTTTCCGCTGAGGCGTTGATGGTTGCCTGGCGGTTTTGTTCCGCGATATAGCACGCGTCGCGGCTAATCCCCTTGTTTTGGCAGTCATTCATGCGGGAGGCTTCCGTGGAGCACCCGGCCAGGAGCCCGCCCATTAGAGCTATCATAATTAACTTTTTCATTAAATATCCGATGCGAATAATTTTCTTCGCTGTATTTTAAGAGTTGAGTAATATCTGCAATTCAATATTTAATGTCAATTCTATTTTTCAGATAATTACCTAAAAATCTAAAATAAATTTATTAAGTCACTTTCGAATAAAAGTTAACTTTCATCGTTAAATAAAATAGAAAAACACGTTATCAAAACCAGGTATATACACTAAATCATTCAAATTGCATCAAGGCGGCACGAAAGTGAATGCCTATGAGCTTACTCTGGTAAGTGATTCGGGTGAGTGAACGTAGCCAGCACCAAGGCAGGTTGAAGGATGCCGTATATAAGATAAAAAAATAAAAAGCCCGCATTTCTGCGGGACTAATGTAATTATCTGTTCATCGTTTAGCGAAATCAGAACTTATAGGTAATACCCGTAGAAAGCAGACCCGTCCAGGATTTGTCCACCATCGGGCTGTCGGTTACTTCATCAGACAGGTGGGTATAACGTGCGGTCGCGTACACACTCCAGTCACCAAGGAAGTTGTAGTTTGCGCTAAGTTCAAGGTACGGGCTCCAGCTGCTATTTGGATCGTAGCTGCGCAGACCGCTGCGAGAAGACTCGTGGTGCGATACACCATAGTAGTATTCGTTTTGGTTTTCGCTGTTCCACTCTACGCCGATCCCCGGCGTCAATGTCAGGCCACCGTTGGTGTAGCGGTACAACCACGCCAGATCCCAGACAATGCCATTGCTGTTGTCCAGCGCGTCTCCGGCAAGGCTGGTACGCAAGAAGCCGTATTGCGTATTGTGGACGTAAGACAGACCGGCCATCATGGTGCTCTTACGTTTATCAAGACGACGCAGTTGGCTGTTATCGCTGTCGCCCGGTTTAAAATACATCGGAGACCAGTAGGCCATGACAGACAGTTTATCGGTGTTGTCATTCCACAGATAGTAACCGCCACCCAGACCACGGAACCAGAAGTTCTCGCTGTCATAGGTCACAACAGGTACCGGATAAACGTCATTATCGTATTGTTTATAAGCGTTCTCAACCACACCAACGCCAGCGCCCAGCGTCAGGTTGCTTTCTGCTTGTGCTACGCTGGAAGAGGTGGCAATAAGCACGCCAAGTGCCAGAAGTTTGAGTTTGGTCACAATCCATAATTCCTTATTCAAATGTAAAGCACTCAAAGTGTAACCGTCATTGCGTGATAGCCCAACTATTTTACGTATTCGCTCCATAATGTAACCCACTAATTTCTCAGCGAGTGATGACATTTTGCTTGCATCCTGATGAACAATGCATGAATCCCTCCCCATTTCTTTACATAAGATGTCTATTTTTTGCCGATGAGTTATTGATATGCCATTGAAATTCATTTGCGCACGCAGGCAAGTTTTGCAAATGCCATCTACGCTTAATTTTAGAAGGTGTATCACCGAATACGTTGATCTCCTGACCATCGAAATGGCATGAGAGTTGCTTATTTCTTCAGCAGCGACGTCGTTCAGTTTACCTCTTCAGGGGCCTCTACTATTCATATGAACGGCTCTTAACATGTGCTAAAAAACGAAAGGACGGCATACCATGAATATATTCGATCACTATCGCCAGCGTTATGAAGCGGCCAAGGACGAAGAGTTCACGCTGCAGGAGTTTCTTACCACTTGTCGGCAAGATCGCAGTGCTTATGCCAACGCGGCAGAGCGGCTATTAATGGCTATTGGTGAGCCTGTCATGGTCGATACTGCCCATGAACCTCGACTTTCTCGACTTTTTTCAAACCGGGTAATTGCTCGTTATCCCGCATTTGAAGAGTTTTATGGCATGGAAGACGCGATTGAACAGATTGTCTCTTATCTGAAACACGCGGCTCAGGGGCTGGAAGAGAAGAAGCAGATCCTGTATCTGCTGGGGCCTGTAGGGGGAGGAAAATCATCTCTCGCTGAGCGACTGAAATCGCTGATGCAAAGAGTACCGATTTATGTCCTGAGCGCCAACGGTGAACGCAGCCCGGTTAACGATCATCCGTTATGCCTGTTCAACCCTCAGGAAGATGCGCAGATCCTGGAGAAAGAGTACGGGATCCCTCGCCGCTATCTTGGCACGATTATGTCGCCATGGGCCGCGAAGCGTCTGCATGATTTCGGTGGCGATATTACCAAATTCCGCGTGGTCAAAGTCTGGCCGTCTATTCTGGAACAAATTGCTATCGCCAAAACGGAACCGGGCGATGAGAACAACCAGGATATCTCTGCTCTGGTCGGGAAAGTGGATATTCGCAAACTCGAACACCACGCCCAGAACGATCCGGATGCCTACGGCTATTCCGGCGCACTGTGCCGGGCTAATCAGGGGATCATGGAGTTTGTGGAGATGTTTAAAGCACCGATTAAAGTGCTACATCCTCTGCTGACTGCAACGCAGGAAGGCAACTACAACGGGACAGAAGGCATTTCTGCCCTGCCGTTCAACGGCATTATTCTTGCTCACTCGAACGAATCCGAATGGGTGACGTTCCGTAACAACAAAAACAACGAAGCTTTCCTCGACCGCGTCTACATCGTGAAGGTTCCGTATTGCTTACGCATCTCCGAAGAGATCAAGATCTACGAGAAATTGCTTAACCACAGTGAATTGACTCACGCGCCTTGCGCACCCGGTACGCTGGAAACGCTTTCTCGCTTCACGATTCTTTCGCGTCTGAAAGAGCCAGAAAACTCGAGCATCTACTCGAAGATGCGCGTTTACGATGGCGAAAGCCTGAAGGATACCGATCCGAAAGCGAAATCTTACCAGGAGTATCGGGATTACGCCGGGGTTGATGAAGGGATGAACGGCCTGTCGACGCGCTTTGCGTTTAAGATCCTCTCCCGCGTGTTTAACTTTGATCATGTGGAAGTGGCGGCAAACCCAGTGCACCTGTTCTATGTTCTGGAGCAGCAAATCGAGCGTGAGCAGTTCCCACAGGAGCAGGCTGAACGCTACCTTGAGTTCCTGAAAGGCTATCTGATCCCGAAATATGCTGAATTTATTGGCAAAGAGATCCAGACCGCCTATCTGGAATCCTACTCCGAATACGGACAGAACATTTTTGACCGTTATGTCACCTATGCGGATTTCTGGATCCAGGATCAGGAATATCGCGATCCGGATACTGGTCAACTGTTCGATCGCGAGTCGCTGAATTCGGAGCTGGAAAAAATTGAAAAACCGGCGGGTATCAGCAACCCGAAAGATTTCCGTAACGAGATCGTCAACTTTGTTCTGCGCGCCAGAGCGAATAACAGCGGTCGTAATCCAAACTGGACCAGTTACGAAAAACTGCGCACGGTTATTGAGAAGAAAATGTTCTCGAATACCGAAGAGTTGTTGCCGGTCATTTCGTTTAACGCCAAAACCTCGACTGACGAGCAGAAAAAACACGACGACTTTGTCGATCGGATGATGGAAAAAGGCTACACGCGTAAACAGGTGCGTTTACTGTGCGAATGGTATTTGCGCGTACGTAAATCGTCTTAACTTTCATGCCCGGTGTTGCCGGGCTTATAACGATACTCTGTAGGCCGGATAAGCTTTACGCCATCCGGCATCTACAGAATCTGCGAACAGTTGGCAGTACGGGGGGCATATGACCTGGTTCATAGACCGACGTCTTAACGGCAAAAACAAGAGCACGGTAAACCGTCAGCGCTTCTTACGCCGTTATAAATCGCAAATTAAACAGTCGATCTCCGAGGCCATTAACAAGCGTTCGGTGACTGATGTCGATAGCGGCGAGTCTGTCTCTATCCCGACCGATGATATTAGCGAACCGATGTTTCATCAGGGGCGCGGGGGTCTGCGCCATCGCGTACATCCGGGTAACGACCATTTTGTGCAGAACGACCGTATTGAACGCCCTCAGGGAGGCGGCGGAGGTTCTGGAAGCGGACAAGGCCAGGCCAGCCAGGATGGAGAAGGCCAGGATGAGTTCGTCTTTCAGATTTCAAAAGATGAGTATTTGGATCTGCTGTTTGAGGATTTGGCGCTCCCGAATCTGAAGCAAAATCAGCAACGCCAGTTAACGGAGTACAAAACGCACCGGGCAGGATTTACCTCCAACGGTGTGCCTGCCAATATTAGCGTGGTGCGATCGCTACAAAATTCGCTGGCGCGCCGCACGGCGATGACGGCGGGTAAACGTCGGGAGCTGCATGCGCTTGAAGCCGACCTGGAAACCATCGCCAAAAGTGAACCTGCACAGTTGCTGGAGGAAGAACGATTACGCAAAGAGATTGCCGAACTACGGGCAAAAATCGAACGCGTCCCGTTTATCGACACCTTTGATTTGCGCTACAAGAATTATGAAAAACGGCCCGACCCTTCCAGCCAGGCGGTGATGTTCTGTCTGATGGACGTTTCCGGCTCGATGGATCAGTCGACCAAAGATATGGCCAAGCGGTTTTATATTCTGCTGTATCTGTTCTTAAGCCGCACCTACAAGAACGTCGAAGTGGTTTATATTCGCCACCATACCCAGGCAAAAGAGGTGGACGAGCATGAGTTCTTCTACTCTCAGGAAACTGGGGGAACCATTGTCTCCAGCGCACTGAAGTTGATGGATGAAGTGGTGAAAGATCGCTACGATCCTGCACAGTGGAATATCTATGCGGCACAGGCATCGGACGGTGATAACTGGGCGGATGACTCGCCACTGTGCCATGAAATTCTGGCGAAAAAACTGCTTCCGGTGGTGCGATATTATAGCTATATCGAAATCACCCGCCGTGCGCACCAGACCTTATGGCGTGAGTACGAGCATCTGCAATCAACCTTTGAGAACTTTGCTATGCAGCATATCCGTGATCAGGATGATATCTATCCGGTGTTCCGGGAACTGTTTCATAAGCAAAGCACCACTAGTAGTAATTAAGCGACAATCTCAGCCGGGGCCTGTGCTCCGGCTGATTATATTACGCTTCATCGGGATATTGACATTTTGCAATGGTTTATCCTGTCGCTCCGTTAGAGCGAATGTTGTACATATGGTAAACTCGCCCCTCTAACCTATGGGCTGTAATTCATTATGAAGTTGCATCATAAAGCGCTCAGGCACTTTATCTCCGTCAGCGTTATTGTATTGACATCCTCTTTTCTGATTTACGAACTGATTGCCAGCAACAAGGCAATGAACGCGTATATGCGTTATATCATTGAGAAAGCCGACTCCTCTTTTTTGTATGACAAGTACACCAATCAGAGCATCGCAGCCCATCTGATGCGCAAATTTTCATCGCCCAAAGATCCCGTTTCACTTGAGCAACGGAAAGCGCTTTGCAACGCCTTCGAGAGCGTTAACGGCGCACATGGGCTGAATCTTACCCGTCATCGCTATCTTCCATTGCGCGGTACTTTACAGACCCACTCTTCAAACTGTATCGACCAACTTGATGACATTTTCCTGTTACCCGCCTTCGACCAGGCGGTAAACGTGAATCGTGAGTTGGTCGATTACGGTCATGGATTAGGTACGCTGGAATACAAATTCCGTTATTACATTGATCTAAAAAACAACTACATCTATTTCTACAATCTGGTCAACTCTTACCAGTTCACCATGAATCATTGGTCTTTTTTACAAAAAGGCACGCTGGGAATTAACCAGAATGATATTGACGATATTTTTACTGGCCGAACGGTCATCTCCAGTATTTACGAAGATGACCTCACGCAAGAAAAAGTGATGAGCTTTTTAACACCGGTCTATTTTTCCGGCAAGCTAAAAGGCGTCGTCATGGTGGATATTAATAAAGAGAATTTAAAGCATATTTTTTATACCAACGACCGTCCCCTTGTATGGCGTTACCTTAACGTGACCTTATCTGACATCCACTCAGGTAAAAAAATCGTTATCCACCAAAGCGAGACAGACTTGTTTCAGTATGTTCATTACATTAATGACATACCCGGCGGGTTACGCATCACACTATCACTTGATTTCACGTACTTTATTGTCTCATCGTGGAAGATTTTTGTCTTCTTCCTGTTAGCCACAGCACTACTTCTGAATATGGTCAGGACGCATTTTCGTTTGTATCACAACGTCACGCGTGAAAATATCAGTGATGCCATGACCGGACTCTACAACCGTAAGATTTTAACGCCAACGCTCGAACAGCGTTTGCAGCAACTGGTCAATTCGGGATCGTTGGTAACCTTTGTCGCCATTGATTGTGACAAACTGAAAAAAATTAATGACACGCTGGGTCATCAGGAAGGCGATCGCATAATCACCATTCTGGCTAAAGCTATTCAGGCCTCTATTCGCAAAAGTGACTATGCTATTCGCCTCGGCGGAGACGAGTTCTGTATTATTCTTATCGATTATGCCGTTGATCTCACACCTCGCTTGCTGGAACGTATTCGCAATAACTTACAGATTATTGCACCGGATACATCAATCAGCTTTTCCGCAGGGATTTATAATATGCAACCTAATGACACTATTGATGATGCCTATAAAGCCTCGGACGCCCAGCTCTACCTCAACAAACAGAAAAAGCATCATCGCTCATGATATTGTTGTGTGCAGGATATCTATTGTGGTACCAGGAGTAAGAAATGACTGAAGTAAACAAAGGGAATACAACTCATCAACGTTTGATCTCGTTGTTGTCGGAACACGGCGCAACATACCGCGTGGTCAGCCATGAAGCCGTCGGCAAATGCGAAGCAGTATCAGAGATCCGTGGCACGGCACTAGGTCAGGGAGCAAAAGCCCTGGTATGTAAAGTGAAAGGCAATGGCGTCAATCAACATGTGCTTGCCATTCTGTCTGCCGATCAGCAGGCCGACCTGAGCCAGCTTGCCAGTCATCTTGGCGGTTTAAGGGCATCGCTCGCCAGCCCGGCGGAAGTGGATGAACTGACAGGATGCGTCTTTGGCGCCATTCCTCCTTTCAGTTTCCATCCTCAACTCAAGCTGGTCGCCGACCCGCTGTTGTTTGATCGCTTCGATGAGATCGCTTTTAACGCTGGGATGCTGGAAAAGTCGGTCATTATGGATACCCAGGATTATCTACGCATTGCGCAACCTGAGTTAGTCGCGTTTCGCCGCGCGCAGTAACACAGCCATAACCGCCCCTTACCAGCACAGAAACGCAGCATTATGCGTTCGCCCAAAAAACGTCTTTATCATTAAAAAAAGCCTGTTCCACCACGCGTTTACGCGTACAGTAAGCAGGCTTATCTTTTTTTGGCAAGGAAACTACGATGTTTGATGTCACTCTGCTGATCCTGCTCGGACTGGCAGCTCTGGGCTTTGTCAGCCACAACACCACTGTCGCTGTTTCAATTCTGGTGCTGATCATTGTCCGTGTCACCCCACTGAATACTTTTTTCCCGTGGATTGAAAAACAGGGTCTGACCGTCGGGATTATTATCCTGACCATTGGTGTGATGGCACCAATCGCCAGCGGAACCCTACCGCCCTCCACGCTCATTCACTCCTTCGTGAACTGGAAGTCGCTGGTCGCCATTGCTGTCGGTGTTGTCGTCTCCTGGCTGGGCGGACGCGGTGTCACGCTGATGGGCAGTCAGCCGCAGTTGGTCGCTGGTTTGCTGGTCGGTACGGTGTTGGGTGTCGCGCTGTTTCGCGGTGTTCCTGTGGGGCCGCTCATTGCTGCGGGTCTGGTCTCGCTGATTGTTGGGAAGCAGTAGCCAGATAACGGCCTGGCGTCTGCCCCAGGCCTTTTTTGAACATGGTGATAAATGCGGTCGTCGAATCGTAACCCAGCATATGGGCCACCTGTTGTACATTGCGGCCATCCACCAGCGCCTGTAGCGCCAGAATCAGCTGCAGCTGATGACGCCAGCGGCGAAAACTCAGCCCGGTCTCTTTCACCACCAGCCGGGCAAGATTACGTTCACTCATCGCAAACACGCTGGCCCACTGACCTAAGGTCTGCCATTGCGCGGGCTCCTGCGCCATCGTTGCGACCATCTTGCGAATTTTGGGATGATCGGAAACCGGCAACTGCATCTGCTCCTGCGGCTGTTGCGGGAGCTCATCAAACAACACCTGCGTCAGCCGCTGTGTCGGTGGCTCCAGCCGTTGGGCATCCGTTCTTGTCGCCAGTGAAAGAATAAGCTCCCG
The DNA here is from genome assembly GCF_004684345.1 of Citrobacter tructae. Classification (NCBI taxonomy): domain Bacteria; kingdom Pseudomonadati; phylum Pseudomonadota; class Gammaproteobacteria; order Enterobacterales; family Enterobacteriaceae; genus Citrobacter; species Citrobacter tructae. The sequence goes on along the minus strand of NZ_CP038469.1, from coordinate 610,578 downwards.
GCATAGTGGCGATATTTTCAGCGTGCAGCAACGCTCGGGCATCACCACCGCCTGCGGTTCAATAAACAAAAAACACAGCTCAGCGCCAACGGTGACGTGATTACTGTGGGGAATTTCACCGGGGATCCAAACTGCGTACTCCGGCGGCACCATCCACATGGCGTGCTCAACTTCACAGGTAATAGCGCCATGCAGCGCAAGAATCAGCTGCCCTTTACGGTGCTGATGCAGCGGGCTGAAGAGTTCATCTTCCCGGGCCTGAATGCAAAAAGCCACAGCAGCATCGTGATAACGATCCGGCTCATACCCATCCAGCCTCAGTCCCAGCATAACGTTGTCCGATTTTAGCGATAATCTGTCATTTTAGCTTGATTCATCCATAGTGTAAAAACGGTAAGGTATCGCCTCGCCTGACGATAAGAGAAAAAGATGACATATTCCCCTTCCCCCCGCGGCAAACAAGGTGCTTTGCTGATTGCGGGTATCCTTATGATCGCCACTACACTACGCGTCACTTTTACGGGTGCAGCACCACTACTGGATGCGATTCGCGCGGATTACGCACTGACAACCGCCCAGACAGGACTTCTGACCACCCTGCCGTTGCTGGCCTTCGCGTTAGTTTCCCCCCTCGCGGCAGGCGTTGCCCGCCGATGGGGTATTGAACGCAGCCTGTTTGCTGCCATGCTGCTGATTTGCGCCGGTATCGCCATACGATCGTTACCCTCACCGCTGTTCCTGTTTGCTGGAACTACCGTCATTGGCTGTGGGATAGCATTAGGCAACGTGCTGCTCCCAGGGTTGATTAAGCGCGATTTTTCGCAGCATGTGGCAAAACTCACCGGGGCGTACTCGCTGACGATGGGGGCAGCGGCCGCCATTGGTTCAGCGATCGTGGTACCACTGGCGCTAAACGGATTTGGCTGGCGCGGTGCGTTGATGATGTTGATAGTTTTTCCACTGCTGGCGCTGTTTATCTGGCTACCGCAGTACCGCCATACGGCCCATGCCACGATAAGTAACTCGCGCGCTCTGCATTCCCGCGCAATTTGGCGCTCCAGCCTCGCCTGGCAGGTGACGCTGTTTTTGGGGATCAACTCACTCGTTTATTACGTGATTATCGGCTGGCTGCCCGCCATTTTAATTAGTCATGGCTACAGCGAGGCGCAGGCCGGATCGCTGCACGGTTTACTGCAACTCGCTACTGCCATACCTGGCTTATTGATCCCCTTAATCTTGTTTAAATTTAAGGATCAGCGCGCCATCGCTGCACTGGTCTCGATGATGTGTGCAATTGCAGCCGCAGGCTTCTGGCTGTTGCCCAACCAGGCCGTGCTGTGGACGATTTTGTTTGGCTTTGGCTCAGGTGCGACGATGATCCTTGGACTGACGTTCATCGGGCTTCGCGCCAACTCTGCACACCAGGCTGCCGCGCTGTCAGGTATGGCGCAGTCGGTAGGATATTTACTGGCGGCGTGTGGACCTCCGTTAATGGGCAAGATTCATGACCTCAACGGAAGCTGGCAGATACCGTTGACTGCCGTCGCCCTGTTAGCCACGCTGATGGCCGTATTCGGCCTTTATGCCGGACGTAACCGTGAGATAACCACGCCATAAGCTAGCGGGCAGGCATAGTATAAACCTGCCCGTTTTTTATCCGCGCGCCGCGCGCAACATCGCCTGAACAAGCGGAGCGGGTTTTCCCGCCAGTGCCGCGCGCTCATGCTGAAAAAGCGTGGCAACATAAAAAGGATGCGTCACCAGTTCAATGGCGCGAATATCCCCCGCTTCATCCCAGCCCGTCACGCGTAAATCACCGCGTTCAAGTTCGGTGGCAAAGGCTGCCGACACGCCGTAGTTGCAGTGATAGCCTTCAGATATCACCTCCTGCCCGTAAGCTTTGGCGATCAGCGTATTCGCCCGCAGTTCGATATCGTCCGTTTTTTCTACCAGCGAGCAGCTCAACGACGCAATCACCATGCGGCCTTCTGTATCCGTTTCTGCGTGTGCGGCATCGTGCCAGCCCATCACGTTGCGGGCATATTCGAGGATGGCATGCTGAAAACCACCGCAGGTGCCGAGGAAGGGAATACTATTTTCACGGGCATAACGAATCGCCGTCAGCGCACCTTCAGTATGTTGATACGGACTGCCGGGCACCACCCAGACAGCATCATAGCCAACCAGGTCCTCACCGCTGCTAATATCTGGTGTGGTTAGCCAGTCATAATCCGCCATTAATTCCAGCACGGCAGCAGCGTCATCGATGGCAAGAGGAATCGCCTGGTGCGCGACAATGTCGGGGTTATAATCGCCGACCAGCGCAATGCGAAGCGTATTTTTTACAGGGGAAATATCCATGAGAGTATCCTTGTGTCCAGACAATAAGGGACAACATAAGGAGCCTCACCCTACCGATATTTTGTTGTTTTCACAATCCCTTAAATTGGGAGTCAGTACAGGTAAAATGCTACAATGGCCACGTTTTGCAAACTTATTTAGCCGCAATGAAGACGTTGACGAGTCTCCGTTCGGTGACCTAATGGAGCGGATTGAGACATGAATATTCAGTGTAAACGCGTGTATGACCCGGCGGAACAAAGTGATGGTTATCGCGTTCTGGTCGACAGACTGTGGCCTCGCGGGGTAAAAAAAACCGATCTGAATGTCGATGAGTGGAACAAAGCCCTCACGCCCTCATCCGAACTACGTAAAGCATTCCACGCTGAACTCATTGATTTCAAAAATTTCTCAGAGCAATACCGCGCAGAACTCTCGCAGCAGCAGCAGGAAGGGAAACGGCTTGCTGACATCGCACGTCAGCAGACCGTTACGCTGCTGTATGCAGCAAAAAATACGCAGCAAAACCACGCCCTCGTGCTGGCTGAGTGGTTACGTCAATGGTGACAGGTAATCACTGGCCTTTAGCCGGGTGATCTCTGCGCCACAGCGTCCATTCGTCAATCACTTCCCCACCAGGGAGTTTGCAGTCAGAACGTACGCCTTGCGGCGTTTGCACCGCAATCAACGATCCCCCCTTTTGCTGACAATAGACGGATGCCGGATTCGCCATCCCCACTTTCGGTGGCATTGGCGCATCAGGTTGCGTCGAACATCCCGCCAGCATTAGTATGCCTGACAACACAATAAACACAGATTTCATGACCACTCCTGCTAATAATGTTATTACGGCAGATTACCCCGACTGCCCGCGTATCTCCATGTTTTACTAATGTGTTTTTATTTCACGTTTACATTTTGAGCAACACGGCGTGTTTCATCTTTCACAGTGATGTTTTATCATGCTGACATCACCGCTATTGTTACCACTCAGGAGTATTTACATCTCATGCCAGACATGATCCTCGCCAGAGTCTCACAATCATTAGCCACCGATCAGTCTGTTGAAAGTCTGGTTCGGCAACTTCTGGAGATGCTGGAGGTGGTAACTGACATGGAGTCGACTTATTTAACCAAAGTCGATTTAGATGCCCGCCTGCAGCATATTCTGTATGCCCGTAACAGTCGGCAGATGCAGATCCCTGAAGGGCTCTCGGTACCGTGGGATGAGACATTGTGCAAACGCGCAATCGAAGAAAACTGCCTGTACAGTGATAATGTCCCCGCCCGCTGGCCAGACTGCACCGCCGCACGCGCACTGGAAATTACCACTTTTTTAAGCACGCCGGTTCATCTGCCTGATGGTACGTTCTACGGCACACTTTGTGCTACCAGTCGACAGCAGCAGGCGTTGAGCCAGCGAGGAGAACAGGTCCTGCATCTGTTTGCAGGTCTGATCGCGCAGTCTATTCAAAAAGAGTCTCTGGTTGCGCAATTACGTCAAGCGAATGCTGCGTTGATTGCACATTCCTACACTGACGCACTTACCGGATTACCGAATCGTCGGGCAATTTTTGAAAATATGGAAACACTCTTCTCTCTTGCCCGACATGTGCAACAAAAGATCATCCTCGCCTATATCGATTTAGATGATTTCAAGCTGATCAATGACCGTTTTGGCCATAAAGTTGGCGATCAGTTCCTGATCCAGGTGGGTCAACGTTTACGCCGTGGATGTCGTGAAAATGATATTCTCGGACGTCTGGGCGGCGACGAATTTTTGGTTGCTGGCCTGTCGCAACCGAGCGAAACCGATCGGCACGCGCGCCTGCAGAGCGTGAAAAAGCAGTTGCAACAGCAAATATGCGGGGACTATCAGCTAGGCGCAATCTGTCTGTTTTATCCTGGTGCCAGCCTGGGCGTTATTGAAGTCGATCCGCGAGAAACGGATTTACACTGTGCGCTTCATGATGCGGACAGCGCGATGTATCGGGATAAAAAGCGTCAGGACAAAACCACTTTTGTCACACATTAAGCCCTGTTATTCTGGTTTATCTTTAAATAACGTTGGCTGGTGAAACCATGCGGATTGGTATTATTTTTCCTGTCATTATCTTCATTTCCGCTGTTGTTTTCTTATCCTGGTTCTTTATTGGCGGCTATGCCGCGCCGGGAGCATAAGAATGAAAAAAACAACGCTCATTATGATTGGTGTCGCCATCATTGTGGTGCTGGGAACCGAATTGGGTTGGTGGTAACAAAAAAATGAAGGCCACGCAAAGTGGCCTCTATTCAGCATACGTTTTTATCTAGCTTTTGACTTTTCTGTAGATAAACAGAACAACGATCGCACCGATAATCGCCACGACAAAACTGCCAAAGTTGAAACCATCAACTTTACCAAAGCCAAACAATGTACTGATCCAGCCACCAACGACAGCACCGATAACCCCTAAAATAATGGTCATAAAGAATCCGCCGCCATCTTTACCTGGCATAATCCATTTTGCCAAAATCCCTGCGATAAGACCGAAAATAATCCATGAAAGTATGCCCATTTGTTTCCTCACTTATGTTTTTACGTGAACGATTTACTCGCTGTGTAAAAGCATAGCATAGACCTGAAAAATTAAAATTTGTGATCACCATCACTTTGTATTTTCATCTTTTTCTGATGTTTCATGGGATTAATCCTCCCCAAAAGGCGATTTTTTCTGACGTTTATCGTCATTAATGTCGTTTCGTCAGTCACTATGCGATCAATTTTATCGCCAAACCCTGCCGTAACTGCGTTTTCACTTCTGGCACACTTTATGCTTTAACCGCCCGTCACTACGACACATCGTAGCCCATGACATGTTCACGTGGCTGCGTCTACAATTCGCGCTATTTCAGCATTTAACAGGTCTGTTATTGATGAAAAAAATCACCAGTGTATGCCCGTACTGTGGGGCTGGGTGCAAGCTCAAGCTTGTTGTTGAAAATAACAAAATCATCCGCGCCGAAGCCGCAGAGGGTGTAACGAACCAAAATCAGTTATGCCTGAAAGGCTACTATGGTTGGGATTTTCTTAACGACACGAGGCTCCTGACGCCCCGTCTGACTCGCCCGCTGATCCGTTATGAAAAAGGGGGGAAATTCACACCCGTCAGTTGGGATGAGGCCATTCGTTACA